>NZ_JWHL01000042.1 GCF_018132105.1 Methanocalculus chunghsingensis
CTTCACAAGAGTCCAAAAAGGCGAGAAAAAAGTGGGGTATCCCCGTTTCAAAGGGAAATACCGGTATGATAGTATCTCGTACGTCCAATCCGGGTTCCACCTGAAGAGTGAGGGGACAATCCTGCATCTTTCCAAGATAGGGGATATCCCGATGGTGTATCACCGCCCGATTGAGGGGGTTATCAAACGGGTCACTATTCGTCGGACCTCAACCGGGAAGTGGTATGCCTGCTTTACCGTGAAAATGGACGATCCAAAACCCGCAGATCCCATTCCTCTCAGTGAGCGTTCAGTTGTGGGGATCGATCTCGGGCTCACAACATTCTGTACTCTCTCTGACGGCACCACTATCGAGAAACCCCGGTGGTTTCGTACAGAAGAGAAACGTCTTGCCAAAGCACAACGGAAGTTCTCAAGGTGTGAGAAAGGCACCCCCAAACGAAGGAAACAACGGTTGGCAGTTGCTCGGATTCATGAAACGATTGCGAACCGGAGGAAGGATTTTGCGTATAAAACCGCACATACCCTGACTCAGACGTACGATCTGCTTGTGTTTGAAGATCTCTCCATCCAGAACATGATGAAAAACCACTGTCTTGCAAAGAGTATTGGCGATGCTGCCTGGAATCTTTTCATTTCAACAACCATCAACAAAGCGGAAGAAGCTGGTTGT
>NZ_JWHL01000038.1 GCF_018132105.1 Methanocalculus chunghsingensis
TGACCGCAGCGTTTCTGTCGCGGTCGAACACGCTACCACAATCACACTGCATAACACGATCTTTGACGGTCATCTCTGGGTGGATTTTTCCACAGCAGCAGCACGTCTTGCTCGTGTACTCTTCGCCGATCTCTATTACCTGTTTACCTGCAAGGATCGCCTTGTAGGTCAGAAATCCGGCAAAACGTGCAAGGTATCCGGTTCCTTGCGTTGACCTGTTCATCGGTTTCGTTGCTGTCTTGGACCTCGGCATCTTTTTCACCGGGAGATCGCCGATAATGATCGTTCCTGCCTTGGTATTCTCAACGAGTTTCTTGCTTACCTTGTGCTGGAAGTCCTTGAGCTGGTTGCTCTTTTTCTTCTCCATCTTTCGCTTGACGGCGTTGTAGCGTTTCCACCTCCGGCTTGGTTGTTTCCCCTTGATCTTCTTGCAGTGATCCCGCTTGGACTGCACGGTATCAATCTTCTTGTTCCAGTACCGATCCGGGCGGATGTTCTGGACTTCAATGAACTTCCCCTGACTGTTGACGGCGGTCTGCTTTATTACTCCGAGATCCCATGCCTGATACTGGCCGTTGTCAACGGGCGTCGGGGGAACGACCTCTTCAACCACGGCAAGATACCATTTCTCCTTGCCATCCTGGAATACCTCAACCTGCTTGACAACCCCAAACTCATGTTCCGGGATGGCAAAGATCAGATCTACCCCTCCCGGCAGCTTGTGCGACAGTTTGATTGAGTCTGTGTCGATCTTGAACCCCGACTGGTTGTGCTTCATAGTGGTGAAATACTTCCGCCCTTTGAATCCCGGGGGTTTTGCATCGGGATCAACCTTGATCAACTCGAAGAACGACCGGTCGTTGGCATCCAGCGTCTTGAGCGTCATCTGCAGGACTTTCGCGTTGACCTTCTTCAGTTCCGGCCACTCTTTCTTGAGTTCCGGAAGATCGTTCTGCTGTTTGATGTAGGTCACGCCTTTGGTTCCGGTAGCGTAGGCATCACGCCGTTCGTTGAGCGCCCTATTGTACAGTCTCCGGTTGATATCGGACAGATCCCACAGGACGGCTGCCTGCTCTTCCGTGGGGTAGATCCTAATCTTCCTTGTCAACTGCATCTCGTTCCTCCGCCTGGCGATCGACATACTTCTTCAAAATGTCCAGCGTGACCTGTCCGGTGGTTGCAAGGAAATAGGATCGTGACCAGAAGGCATCACGCCAGAGCACTTGTTTGACCTCGGGGAAGTTCCGCCGGATCTCCCGTGAGGAAATGGTCTTCAGGGCGTTGATGTACTTCGGGAGATTCAGCGTCGGCCCCGCCTTGAACAGCATGTGGAAGTGATCCGGGCTGCACTCGATGTTGGTGACTTCAACCCCGAAGGTTTCAGAGATGCTGTGGATCTTGGTCTTCAGGAGATCCACATACCGATCATCGACAAA
>NZ_JWHL01000031.1 GCF_018132105.1 Methanocalculus chunghsingensis
CTAAAAAATCAGGAGTTTAGGTTCGAGAGAGTTGATATTGAGTAATCTCGTCAGTAACTCCCACAAAGGCATCAACTGATCTGCGAATAGCTTTTCCATAGAGCCTATCCAATATAATGTACCAGTATAAACCGAGTAATCTGGCTTCAATTGAGTCAATGGTCTGAAATTCCAAAACAACCTTACAACTCCTGGATCGTTGCAATAATCTTAAAAATTTAAAAAATGGAAACCTATGTCGTAAATAGATCACATCATCTTCCCTTGAAGAATTGATAATAACGTTGATATTTTCAATGTACAAATAATCTCGCTTTAACTTTTGAATTATTGTTGAAGTTTTTTGAATGCCTGGTATGTGTACATGAGTCACATATGATTGTGGTGCATCGAACTCCCTGTATTCGCATAGTGAATACCCAGCTATATCAACTCCGATTCTGGCCAGGTGTTTAATTTGAGATAATATTTTTTTATTAACTCCTGATTTTTTATCTCCACAACAGAGACAGATATATTTTACTCGCATATAACACCAACAATTAAGATGTATACTACATTAAATGTATATATATTTCCCCCCATAAATTTGAAAAAAAATTAATTGACGTGTCACTGACTTCATTTTTTTTCAGTTGTCATTTTTCAAAAAAGATTTTCATCGCGCTTAATGTCGACCTCCAAAAATTATACCCAACAAAAAATACAAAACATATAAATAATATTGTTTATGAAACAAAATATATGGAAAGGTATAATTTTGATATTAAATATAATTTTATACATTCATGTGAAGAGAGTTTTATCTTGAAATATTGGTTCGATGACCCTTCTTTTCCAATTCTATTCGAACATATCGTGATAAAAGAAGTGATACCTGAAGACCTCCGGGAAAATATTATGTGGAGGGGAGTATGAAAATACGACGATTCTTTGGACTTGAGATGATTGATAAGGTAATGGCGTTTATTGGATTGTTCATTGCAATTCTAATGATTATATTAAATATCCTTATCTATAATTCATTTATAACATATTTTATTTTTTCCATTATCTTTATTGTATGCTCACTCTACCTATTGATAGGTGAAAGGTTAAATATAAAATTCGACAAGAAAATATTGAGGAGGAATTTTACTATATTTAGCATCTCCTTTTTTATTTTATATATTGGAAGTCTACTTGTTCTGTACTCACGACCGGACACCTATGAACGCCCAACCGTGTACTTTATATTTATCATTTTGATGTCGGGTTTCCTTGCAGGGAGCTGCATCAGTGCAAAACAGCGGGATATACCATTAATTTTTCTTCAATTATTTCTTCTCGCACTGAATCTCGGATGGTCACATCTTATGATTGTCCCAGGTTTAATAGGTATAGATCCATGGTACCATTATGGCATGACCAGTCGGATAGTTGAAAATTTTTTTATTCCTGAGAATTATCACTACAAAGATAAGCCGGCATTCCATCTGATCATTGCTATCGTCTCAATATTATCGACACTCTCCTACAAGTTTGCTGCAATGTTGTCTGTAAGTCTTGGACAGATTTTGTGTAATACGATGGTTATTTTCGTTGTTGCAAATTATCTTTTTAAAAACCATAAAATTGCGTTGCTCGCAGCCCTACTGGTCATCCTCGGGGACACCCATATTCGTTGGTCGTATATGCCCATCCCGAATGCATTCGGAGGAATTTTTGTTCTGATTATAATATATATTTTATTCACAAAATACAATCCATTCTCCAGACTCTCAACAATTATCTTACTTGTACCCCTCCTGTCAATCATTATACTGACTCATACCCTCGTCTCTGCGGTTATGGCCATCATCCTCTTTGTTTATTATGTTTCTCTTTGTTATCGGGAATTAATTTCCGGAAAGACTGAGGTTATTAAAACTTTACTCATCCCATGTTTTTATATACTTGCTATGTACGGGTACTGGATGTATAAGAAGAATACATTTTCAACCTTTTTAATTTTTTTTAATGAATTGGATCTCGCTTTTATTTCTAATCCCATAATGCTGAGTAGTACAGTCATCATACCACAATATGAGCGTCTATTCCCACTAATAGGCAATTATTTGTTTTTTTCCCTTGCAATACTAGGAATCCTTTATATGGCTTCTATAAAGGGAAGCAACAAATCATTTTCACTGGCAATTTTGTCACTCACCCTGATATTAATACCCTTTATATTTTCCATATCCGAAAAAATGATATTTCAGGAACGCTTTGAATATTTCGCCTTTATTTTCTTAAGTATACCTCTGGCAATAACTCTGTTTTTATTAGGAACATATAAAGCAAAAAATAGTATAAGAACATATGCAATTGTGATAGGATTTGTTTTACTACTGAGCTTTTTCTCGGTTATGAGCATAACCGGTTGTGTTGATAACCATTATTTTGCCCCCGTGACCGGATCGAAGATGTATTATACACAGTCTGAATTAACAGGGAGTGATTTTTTTGGTCGCAATACTGAAGGCAATATTGCATCGGATTTTCATCACGGATACAACCCAAGTAGCAGTCTCTTTATTCACATCTATGGTTTTGAGCAAAGAAATATGAATAATTTGGATCTCTCACTTAATTCAGGAAATTTTCCATACGATGAGTCCATTAAGATTATCAGACACGATCATATCAGGGAGTTCAAACGGAAAGGATATTTATCCCCCATAATTCCCGACGATCTTACAATCCATCTCTCTAATCTTGGATTTAATAAAATATATGGAAATAATGAAATCTCAGGGTATACTGGGGGGACTCTCAACGGTTAAATTTCATTATCATATCAGGCTTTCACAAGTTGAGGGTTATATGACCACGTGGTTCTGAGGGCGGCCTCAGTCACATCTATCTCTTTTACCCAGGTCTGGTACCCACTCTTTCTCAGCTCAATCTCATGTTCACCAAGAGTTATTCCGGAGACGGTCAGCGGTGTTCTCCCTCTGAGGGTGCCATCAATGTAAATATTCGCATCGGTCGGATTTGAAGTGAAGCGGACATCTACGGTACCAATCGGAACCGGGGTAGTCGGAACCGGGGTAGTCGGAACCGGGGTAGTTGGAACCGGGGTAGTTGGAACCGGGGTAGTTGGAACCGGGGTAGTTGGAACCGGGGTAGTTGGAATCGGAGTTATTGGAATTGAACTTAATGGTGGTGTTGATGCAGAGAGGACCTGGCAATTAACAAAATTAGTCGATGCTTTGTTTACACCCACATCCGATATTCTGACTTTAGAATTCGGATTGGCATTACTTACTCCATAATAATACCCTTCAATAATAGAATCCTTTACTAAAATATTAGAAGGATTAATGATACCACTATTAATGGTGATAGCAGGAGAACTTCTCGATTCTCCTCCTGAAGAGATATATACATTTTCAATAACAACATTTTTTGATTCACCATTCGAGAAATGTATGGGATATACCTGATTGATCAACCTGGTTTCGGATATCCGGGTTCCAGCAGGATCTCCTGGTCGTGGTAACGCAATACCCATCCAGGAATTTGTATCCTGCGATTTTTCAATTTGGAATCCACCACCATAAGTTAGAAATCCATAACGATTGTTTTCCGAAATGCAGTTGATGAGATGCATATCACCGTTGACCATAAAACCAGCACCAAATAGCGTTTTTTCATCACTCAGTTTACTTTTTTGTGCATTGTTTTTACTTACGCAATTAATATAACTGACATTTGTTTTTTTTACTGGATAAAATACGCCGTTCTGCTTTACCCCTGGATTCTCCACATGAAATCCTGATTCCCAGTTTCCTTCTGCGCTACAATTGATAGCTACGAAATCTATAAGATTATTATATTCCGCGAATAAGAATCCGGTCACCCAAGAATTAAACCGGCTTTCAAGCCCACAATTATTAGCTACACAATCGATGAATCGAGCATTGATTATATCCGGATATGATCTACCTGCATTCAGAACGAAGCCATGTGTTCCCGCCTTCAAAACCTTACAGTTATTAAATTCGATATTCTGGATATTTTTATTATAACCGGGTAACGACCCTCCATGAACGTAGAAAACACCTTCGATACTTGAATCTGCAGTGCCTATAATATTTTGAAGCCTGACATTACCTACCCGAACCGTAATAACTCCTTTATAAGGATAATTATAATTTTTACCTTCAACATTGAAGTCTTTTAGGGTTACGTATTCGTTAACCAGGTTGATATATCCATCATTTCTTAAAAATTTTATAAAAGTTTTTTTATCACCCTCTCCATGCATTATCGTCGATTTTTTTGGAGATATAGGTCCTCCACAATTATAGGTTCCTGCCAGAAGAAGGACATCCCCCCCTGTTGCAGGAACCGCATTAAGAGCAGCCTGAATGGTGAGATGATCATTAACACCATTACAAAGATAGTGTGCTGAAGATCTGGTAGTTGCACTACTATCACTAGCCGCTACAAGAATAGGAGCCGCGGTGGCCACCTGTATAATACAGAATAGTAACAAAATAGCAATCAACAATCGGGGTATGATTGCAAGTCTATTTGATGCAGACACCTCAAGGAATAACATGTCATCAAATAAGATACCATCATATGTATATTTTATCATGTATTCTCCCTGTAATCAGAGAATTAGCCTTTATTCATCCTCTAATGCGCATTAAACTAATAAAATTATCTTAATAACTTTTCAATATTATTAACATAGACATTATAATAGTATTGTATGAGAATACAGTCAAATCATTAAAAGTTACTTTTTTGAACCTCAATTCCATAAAAAGAATGAAGATAATGAACAAGCAATCAGAATAAATGCTTGTCAATCTTCTGAATTTTTTAATTAACTGCACTCAACTTCATTACAAAGCGGAAACCAGTCTTGGATTATATGACCATGTGGTGGTGAGGGCAGCTTCCGTAACAACGATCTGCCTCCCCCATCTCTCGTACCCTTCAAGCCGGTATTCAACATCATGCTCTCCAAGTGTGAATCCAGGGACGACCATTGGGGTTGTTCCCTTCAGATCACCATTGATAAAGATCTCGGCTCCCGCAGGGTTTGAGGTGAACCGGATGCTTGCCGTCTCCTCGGGGACAGGAACGGGTGTTGGTTCAGGTATGATTTCTACCGGGGTCAACGTTGGATTATATGACCATGTGGTAGTGAGGGCAGCTTCCGTAACAACAATCTGCCTCCCCCATCTCTCGTACCCTTCAAGCCGGTATTCGACATCATGCTCTCCAAGTGTGAATCCAGGGACGACCATTGGGGTTGTTCCCTTCAGATCACCATTGATAAAGATCTCGGCTCCCGCAGGGTTTGAGGTGAACCGGATGCTTGCCGTCTCCTCGGGGACAGGAACGGGTGTTGGTTCAGGTGTTGGT
>NZ_JWHL01000041.1 GCF_018132105.1 Methanocalculus chunghsingensis
GTGAAGAATGCCTGATACGCCAGTTCTACCCGGTGCGACACGTCCTGAAGTACTTGCGAATGAACCGACTTCAGGTCAGGTCTCTTCTGTTTCCAGAGAGGGAGCTGGCGTTTGGTTTCCAGGTATGATACAGACCTCTGCTCCTGCTCCCAGGCGTTCTTCCTCATGGCAAGCGTTTCATTGTAGACCCATCGACAGCTCTCAAGCGTCCGCTCAAGGCAGGTAATCTGCTTCCTGGTAGGGTATAACCGATACTGGTACGCTTTGATTGCCATGAGTCACTTTTCTTTCTGAGTGTTGATGTAATTCCGGATAACGTCCTTCGTTACATCCCCACAGGTACCGACATAATAGGAGGGATTCCAGAGATGTCCTTTCCAGAGGGGTTGACGCAGATGGGGGAACGACTCAAAGAGTTTCTTAGCTGTGATTCCTTTGAGGATCTTCACCATCGTGGCGGGAGCATGCTTGGGATGAGCGGTGATGAAAAGATGAACGTGATCGGGCATAATCTCCTGCTCATGCAGGAGAAAACCCCGCTCGTGAGCTATGGCCTCATGCAACTCTCTCAGTCGCTCTGCAACGTCCCCAACCAGGACTTTACGCCGGTATTTCACAGACCATACGAAATGGTAATTAACATTGTATACGCAGCCTCTCGCGCTTATCCAATGCTCGGGTTTTACCATTAAAAATACTATACTACACCATATGTAATATACATTTTGGGGAGGTGGAGGCGGCTGTATCCCACCATTGAAATGGCGGGGATTAGCCTGTTACGATCCTAAAA
>NZ_JWHL01000037.1 GCF_018132105.1 Methanocalculus chunghsingensis
CTCAAACTCCGGTTTTTATAGGGATTATATTGAACTGTAGCTTCTCAGCGATCGTCCGCACTTGCTTTGGCACTTCAGTGATCCGTTTATCTGTACCCGAGTTCACAGAGTATACCTTTGAGAGCTTCAGTAACAACCCCTGTGGACTCAGATGAGATAGTAATCCAGCCTTTCGGATTCTGTTCTGAATGCGGCAATACAGATAGAGGCACAAAAATCCCACAAACACATGTCCAAACACCGATGTTGCATCCCTGAGATAGAGTTTGTCTGCCTGAATCAGGTCTTTAAAAGTCTTGAAATGTGATTCGACCATATTCCTTGACTTATACAACTCATAAATCTCCTGAGGTGGTGCAATGAGTGATGAGATGATCAATATCTTCCCGGCTCGTTTCATTCGTTCATTCAGAGTATTCCGATCGATCTTCCCCTCGGAAAACAGTCGGTAAATCGTCTTCTCTTCATCCGCTGCCAGATCAACATCCTTGTAGAGATAGAGGGTGAGTGCACCAGTTTCACGGCTTCCGGCATGGATGAGCCGGTCGTGATAGAAGAAGTGTTCTTTCAGATGGATTCTTTTCTCATACCTTTTGCTATTCCGTCTCATGGGGAGAATGAAATTGATATCAAGCTGTTGCAATAGCGTTTCATTCTCTTCAGAGACAAATCCACGGTCAAGAATAAGAGTGATGTTGTCGGTATCGATTCCTTCAAGAGATCCAGCAAGTGTCGATACATCCTTCACCGACCCCGGAAGCGCCCGGATCATCACAGGCATATTCGTATCCAGTGAACTGAACAAGGCAATATTCACCTGGGGCAGGTAGGCACCTTCTGCATTATATCCAAACTCTGCCAGATTAACGGTATCTGAATGAGAGAAGATGAATGAGAGATCATACACGAGTCGATTCGATTGAGATGAAAGAAACTGGAAGATACCTTCCTGTGCAGCGTAATCTCCACCGACTGCTGTGAGAGTTTGCGATAGAACCTGAGGATCACAGTTTGGCGCTATTCCAAGAATATTGTCGAGTTTTTCCCATCGATCCTTAACCTGATACAAAGGTGTGTATCCAGTGATTCTGGCAAACATCAGGGCAACAATCTCCTGCCAGGATCCGGGGAATGCCTCTTGGAGATGGGGAACAAGTTCAGCTGCCTCTTCAGCAAGAAATGCAGCATTGCCATATTCATGGACTGTACGAGGTTGGATCACGGCTGCTTTCTCTCCCTTTGGTATAAACCCATGTTTTTTTGTTAATCGCCCGAGGTATGTGGTGACTTTCTTTGGTCCTTTGGTTTCCTTGTCATACTTGCTTGTTGATCTGTAGACATAGGTATTCCCGTTGATTACCTTGACCTCGAGGCAAGTCTCTCCCTTCTCCCTCTGCTCCTGAACCCATTGCCTGGCCCATTCTTCCATGTGGTTATAATATAGGGATTACATATATAAAGATCTTTTGGTCTATTCGAACTCATTTTTGAATTTTGGAAGAAGAGAGAAGACTTGATGTAATTATGGGCACTAAAAAATCAGGAGTTTAGG
>NZ_JWHL01000045.1 GCF_018132105.1 Methanocalculus chunghsingensis
CTTCGGGAGATTCAGCGTCGGCCCCGCCTTGAACAGCATGTGGAAGTGATCCGGGCTGCACTCGATGTTGGTGACTTCAACCCCGAAGGTTTCAGAGATGCTGTGGATCTTGGTCTTCAGGAGATCCACATACCGATCATCGACAAAGACTCCTCTCCGGTACTTGACACACTGCACCAAATGGTAGTGCAAAGCATAGACCGAATGGGCGCCCTTATCTAATCGGTAGTCCATAGTTGCTATCAGGTGTGAGGAACCATAAAGGTTGCGGGAGCTCGTAGACGGCTCTCATCCCCCAGCTTGCGCAAGGGGACTTCTCGCCTGTGGAGTTAAATGTTGTCGTCTGCTGAAGGTGGAAAGATGATGCTAAAAAGCACGGCCGAATCAAACCCCTATATTCCATACAA
>NZ_JWHL01000049.1 GCF_018132105.1 Methanocalculus chunghsingensis
CCGAAAGTAAGCAAGTACGTAAGTACTGGCGGTATCAGGGATGATATCGTCGTAAGCCAAGATCGAAGTGTGCTTTTATAATTAACATTCTGGTTGATCCTGCCAGAGGCTATTGCTATCAGGGTTTGACTAAGCCATGCGAGTCGAGAGGTGAAAGACCTCGGCATACTGCTCAGTAACACGTGGATAATCTGCCCTCAGGTGAGGAATAATCCCGGGAAACTGGGGCTAATCCCTCATAGGAGACGGGTGCTG
>NZ_JWHL01000035.1 GCF_018132105.1 Methanocalculus chunghsingensis
GAAACATACGGGTACCGGGAAGTATTCATTGCCCAGGAAACCAATGAGGGGCAACGAGCCGAGTTTGATTTTGGCACCACCTGGCTCACCTTTGAGACCGGTTCTGGAAAGGTCCCTATGGCATCCTTTGTGCTCAATAACTCGCTGTATCGTTTTTCCCTCCTCACCCATCGTGAAACCCTGATGAATATTATTGAGGCTCACATTGCCTTTTTCAATGAGATCGGCGGCGTACCTGAGACCATCTTCTTTGACAATCCAAAAACGATCATGATCCATCCACGAATAGAGGAATGGAACCCAAAATTCCTTGCGTTTGCCGCGCACTATGGATTCACCCCGCATGCCTGTACCATCCGGTCCCCCAATGAGAAAGGAACCACTGAGGAATCTGTCAGATACGTTCGCCAGTCTGCCTTTGCAGAACAATCGGTGTTTCCTTCCGTGCATGAAGCAAACCAGTTCCTCGGAGAGAAAGTTGCCGAGATCAATGGATATCAGGTCTACCAGCGGACACTGACCCCCCGGGATGGTCTTGCTGAGGAGAGAAAACACTTCAGGCCTCTTCCAACACTGGGATATGCAAACTACATCATCAAACAGGCACGTATCTCGAAATATTCGATTGCAATCTTTGAAACGAACAAATACTCTGTTCCCGAAAAGTATCCGGGAAAAACCGTTACGTTGAAGATCTTCATCGATCGGATCGAGATGATCGATTCCGACCAGATTGTGGCAACACATCCGCGGTTGTATGGCAGAGATAAATATTCTCTGGATGTTTGCCACTATCTTCAGACATTCGAGTACAAACCCGGTTCCCTTGCCAATTCACGGGTCTTCAAACAACTGCATGCAACCATCCAGCGGCTGTACCATGATCACTATGCCGATAAACCACGGGATTTCCTGCCTCTTCTCAGCCTTCTCAAAGAGTATCAGGTAGAATCTCTTGTCCGGGCAATCGATCTTCTTGAAGCCCATGAGATGATCCCGACCCATGATACCGTCCGCTGTATCCTCACCCAACAGCCGTTCCAGCTCAAAGGACCTGCTGCATGTCCAGGCATGGATATCACCGTTGAGCCGCCGGATCTCACAGTATTTGATCGCACGATAGGAGGGATGAAAGGATGACACCGGATGCAGTTACTGATCTCTGCCGTACCCTCAGGATATCCGGGGTTGCTTCCTGCTTCGAGGATCTTCCCTTGACTCAGGAGACTGAAGAGATCCGATCGTTTCTCCTCCATGCGCTGAAGACAGAGCTCGAACTGAGAGCTGGGAGACGGCGCCTCAAATCTGTCACGAACGCAGGTTTTCCAACCATGAAACGGTTTGATGATCTGGATGCAACACTGCTTCCCGATGATGGAAGACGGTATCTTCCAACTCTGAGTTCTCTTTCATTTCTTGAGGAGCATCGCAATATCCTGATGATCGGCAATTCAGGTACTGGAAAGACTCACCTTGCGATTGCTACGGGGATATGTGCATGTGAGCAGGATTATCGGGTGCTGTTCAAGAGTACGGCAGGTCTTGTTCACGAGATGATCGAAGCAAAACAGGAAAAACGGTTAACGGGGCTTCAGAGGATGCTGAAACGAGTTGATCTGCTGATACTCGATGAGATGGGATATGTGACGTTTGATCCCCAGGGTGCTGAACTGCTGTTCCAGATGCTGGCTTCACGCCACGAAGCTTCCAGTACCATTGTTACATCGAACCTGATGTTCTC
>NZ_JWHL01000048.1 GCF_018132105.1 Methanocalculus chunghsingensis
CAGCACCCGTCTCCTATGAGGTATTAGCCCCAGTTTCCCGGGATTATTCCTCACCTGAGGGCAGATTATCCACGTGTTACTGAGCAGTATGCCGAGGTCTTTCACCTCTCGACTCGCATGGCTTAGTCAAACCCTGATAGCAATAGCCTCTGGCAGGATCAACCAGAATGTTAATTATAAAAGCACACTTCGATCTTGGCTTACGACGATATCATCCCTGATACCGTCAGTACTCACGTACTTGCTTACTTTCGGA
>NZ_JWHL01000009.1:0-4971 GCF_018132105.1 Methanocalculus chunghsingensis
ATCCGCTCTTGTGTGATAATCATAAGAATAAACGGCAATGCATCCGCTGTGGATTGTAGTTTTTGATAATAAGAAGTGGTATTGGCAGCGTTGAACAGTTCCCGAGGACTCTCGTACCTCAGTACAGTGTTCGACGCAGGTGGGCTTAACTGCCGGGTTCGGAATGAGTCCGGGTGTATCCCCACCGCTATGGCCGCCATAACCACAAGCCAAGGCCCAGATTTGAACTGGGGTGTAGCTGATCTGCAGTCAGCCGCGTGGCCGCTCCGCCACCTTGGCGCTGTGTATTCTGCGGAGTATAAGATATACTCTCAACAGAATTAAAGGTATGCATCCGGATATCGTCTGGGTTCAACAGAGTAATTGGTTGAGTGGTCTGGATTTGGGCGTTAGTACCCGCCGGACTGAACACGTCGTTGCCTTCGTGCGTATATCCCGGGCCTATTAAGCGGGTCTTGTACCCGTGCCCTGTAACGGAGTCTCTTTTCAGGCTGAGTTTCAAGCTTAGATGCTTTCAGCTTTTATCTCTTGCCGCGTAGCTGCTCGGCACTGCCCTGTCGGACAACCGATACACCAGTGGCGACGAAAGAAAGTTCCTCTCGTACTATTTCTTTCTTGCCCTCAGACTCCGAACACTCCTGATAGATAGTAACCGACCTGTCTCACGACGGTCTAAACCCAGCTCACGATCCCCTTTAATAGGCGAACAACCTCACCCTTGGCTGCTGCTGCACAGCCAGGATGGAAAGAACCGACATCGAGGTAGCAAGCCGCCGGGTCGATATGTGCTCTTGCCGGCGACGACTCTATTATCCCCGGGGTAGCTTTTCTGTAGTCAATAGCCCTCATCAACAGGGCGTATTGGTTCGTTAGACCCGAGTTTCCTCTCGCGATGACTTGCTGTGCGTCATCGCGTCAAGCCAACGTATGCTCTTGACACTCTTCTGTGAGTTTCTGACTCACATGAGTTGACCTTAGGGCACCCTTGATATTTTTTCGAGGGTGTGGCGCCCCACCCAAACTGCCCACCTACCGATGTCCTCTTCAGTCAAGAAGAGTGAGTACTACAGCAGAGCAAGGATGGTGTCTCAACGGCGACTCCCTGATCCCCGGAAGGATCAGTTCGACGTCTCCCATCTACGCTGCGCATGCAATACCGTAGTACAACGACAGGCTGCAGTAAAGCTCCACGGGGTCTTCACTTCCCATCAGGAGTCCCTAGCCTCTGCACTAGGATAAAAGGTTCAACGGACTTGTGGTAGGGACAGTAGAACTCTCATTGTTCCATTCATGCAAGTCGCCAATTAAGCGACAAGGTACTACGCTACCTTAAGAGGGTCATAGTTACCCCCGCCGTTTACGGGTCCTTCGTCCGATTGTACTCGGTGTTCAGATACCCGCACTGGGCAGGATTCACAGACTATACGAGTCCTTACGGAGTTGCAGTCTGCTATGTTGTTATTAGACAGTTGGAGTTCCCTGGTCACTGCGACCTGCCTGATCTCCAGGCAGGCACCCCTTCTCCCGAAGTTACGGGGCCATTTTGCCGAGTTCCCTTACCACAATTAGCTCCGATACGCCTTGGTCTTTTCAACCAGGGGCACCTGTGTCGGTTCTCAGTACGGTCAATCAGATCCCTTTTCACGGGCTCCAGGAGTCGACCACGTTACCTCATCACGTCTTCTGCGGTTTCTCACCATGACGGTACTCCACCGCGTTGAACGCTTGAACGGAAACGACAGTTCCGCGTGGTATATCCCGAAGCGTCGGGGTTTCCGAAGAAACGATATCTGATTGGTACAGGAATATTAACCTGTTTCCCTGTTGACATGCTCGGATTACGGCACATCTTAGGACCGACTAACCCTCGGCTGACGAACATTGCCGAGGAAACCTAGCCCTTTCGGCGGAACGGATTCTCACCGTTCTATGCTTCTACTACTGCCAGAATTCTCATTCCTGTACGGTCCACAGGACCTTACGCCCCTGCTTCTATCCATACAGGACGCCCCTCTACGCGATCACCGACGAATCGGTGCGCCGTGGTCTCTGCAGTAGGCTTTAGCCCCGTCCATTTTCTGCGCCCCAAACCTTGACTGGTAAGCTGTTACGCACTTTTTAAAGGGTAGCTGCTTCTAAGCTCACCTTCCAGTTGTCTTTGGCCTGGGACCTCATTCAGTGTTGACACTTAGCCTACATTCGGGGGCATCAACCACGGTCTGGGTTGTCTCCCTTACGGACTACAAGCTTACCCCGTAGTCCGGACTACCCGTCATCTACGACGTTGGGGAGTTTGGAGTTTGACAGAAGAGCGAGGGATTTCTCCCCCGGAATCCTCAATCAGTGCTCTACCTCACCAACCATCTCCGACGAGGTCATGCTGCGGCATGTTTCGAGGGGAACCAGCTGATTCCCGGTTCGATGAATCTTTCACTCCTATACGCAGGTCACGCGAATGATTTGCATATCAAAACCGCCTGCGGTCCTCCACGCACCTTTCGGCACGCTTCAACCTGCCCACGCATAGATCACCGGGTTTCGGGTCTTATCCTACAGACTCCACGCACGTTGAATACGTCGTTCCAGGCACGAATGCTACGAACTTGTTGCTTTCGCTTCGGCTTCCCTTCCGGTTAACCTCGCCTGCAGAATAAACTCTCTGGCCCGTTCTTCAAAACGTAAGATATGACATCGGCAACTGTCGCCCGTACTACCGCCTCGCGACGGGTTCCTTCGCGCAGAAGTTCCTTGCACGCCATATCACACGATCACCAGTTCGTTTCAGGCGCTTTGCACATCCTTTTTAGGGATCCTTTTCAGCTTTCGCTCACGCTACTAGTTCGCTATCGGTTTCGAGAAGTATTTAGTTTTGGAGGTTGATGACCCCCGGATTCACGCGAGAATTCCAACCCGCGCTACTCAAGACACTCCCGGAAACAGTCCTGTTTATACGTACGGGACTATCACCCTCTCTGATCCACCGTTCCAGGTGAGTTCCGTTTCAAAGGACTGCATCCGACGGGAGGCTTACAACACCACATCTCCCCGGAGGGATTCGGTTTGAACTTCGTCGTTTTCGATCGCCTCTACTCACGACATCTCGGTTGATTTCTCTTCCTGCCCCTACTGAGATGTTTCAATTCGGGGCGTTCCCCATCCTGACGGATTGATACCGAAGTATCGGGATGTCCTATTCGGGGATCTCCGGATCACAGGCTCCCTGCACCTTCCCGGAGCATATCGCTGCTTGGCACGCCCTTCATCAGCTCTCGAACCGAGCCATCCACGAACTGGCATAATTACCAGATTCATTTTTACAATTAGGTTCCGTTGAACCCATGTAACGTCCAGATGCATTACCTTTACACAGCATCGTCAGGTCAGGGTCAACTGACCTTCAGCCCTTCCCCGGTGACTCGCATCGCCGGGTGCATCAGACCGTTGGAACACGCTGTAACAGTGTGTTACATGATGTCCCAACGGGAGTGGACCCAAGGGGATTTGAACCCCTGGCCTCGGCGTTGCAAACGCCGCGCTCTTCCAGCTGAGCTATGAGCCCTGATGTATTCGTTGGCAGTGGTAATTGTACGGTTCATTGAGCGACCGCTGATTGTCGAAAGGATCATTAGGAGGTGATCCAGCCGCAGATTCCCCTACGGCTACCTTGTTACGACTTAACCCCCCTTGCGGAACCTAGATTCGACTGTAGCGAAAACTACAGCCTCATCCAGACCCCACTCGGGTGGTTTGACGGGCGGTGTGTGCAAGGAGCAGGGACATATTCACCGCGCCATCGTGAGGCGCGATTACTACGGATTCCAGCTTCATGCGGGCGAGTTGCAGCCCGCAATCCGAACTACGGGTGGGGTTAGGAGATTACCTTCACCTTTCGGTGTCGAGACCCATTGTCCCATCCATTGTAGCCCGCGTGTAGCCCGGATAATTCGGGGCATGCTGACCTACCGTTGCCCATTCCTTCCTCCCCTTTAGCAGAGGCGGTCCCAACAGTGTCCCCATCGATCCGAAGATCATGCTGGCAACTGTTGGCGTGGGTCTCGCTCGTTGCCTGACTTAACAGGATGCTTCACAGTACGAACTGACGACGGCCATGCACCTCCTCTCAGCTGGTCAAGCAGAGTCTTCAGCCCGGCTATCATTCCGCTGTCGTATCCGGTGAGTTGTCCGGCGTTGAATCCAATTAAACCGCAGGCTCCACCCGTTGTGGTGCTCCCCCGCCAATTCCTTTAAGTTTCAGCCTTGCGACCGTACTTCCCAGGCGGTGCGTTTCACGGTTTCCCTTCGGCACCTCAGTGACTCGTGGTCACTGACACACCTAACGCACATCGTTTACGGCTGGGACTACCCGGGTATCTAATCCGGTTTGCTCCCCCAGCTTTCGTCCCTCACTGTCGGAGCCGTTCTGGTAAGATGCCTTCGCCATCGGTCGTCCCTCGGGGATTACAAGATTTCACTCCTACCCCCGAAGTACGTCTTACCTCTCCCGGTCCCAAGGTCGCCAGTTTCTCTGAGACGTCTTTTGGTTGAGCCAAAAGATTTCCCCAGAGACTTAACGACCAAGCTACGAACGCTTTAAGCCCAGTAAAAGTGGCTATCACTCGAGCAGCCGGTATTACCGCGGCGGCTGGCACCGGTCTTGCCCCGCCCTTTCTCCTGGTGCTGACTAAACACCAGAACAGCCTGCATTGACAGGCACTCAGGGTTTCCTTATCACGATTGCTCGCATTGTAAAGTTTTCGCGCCTGCTGCGCCCCGTAGGGCCTGGATTCATGTCTCAGAATCCATCTCCGGGCTCTTGCTCTCACAACCCGTACCGATCAATGGCTTGGTGGGCCGTTACCCCAACAACAACCTAATCGGACGCAGACTCATCCTCAGGCGGCGGACCTTTCAGAGACAGAGCATTCCAGCACCCGTCTCCTATGAGGGATTAGCCCCAGTTTCCCGGGATTA
>NZ_JWHL01000009.1:5124-78824 GCF_018132105.1 Methanocalculus chunghsingensis
GGCTTACGACGATATCATCCCTGATACCGCCAGTACTTACGTACTTGCTTACTTTCGGAATCAGCGGTCACTCAATGAATGTCCGCATTACCACAGCCAACGTCAGAACCAACACCGGTCAAAGCCGGGTCGCATTGGTTCTCCACTGAGAATATCTCGGGTTTATTCTATACGCAGAACAGGTATTTAACCCCTGCGTTCTGCATCCGGAGACTCTGTTTGAATCTCCTGCGCAGATTATACATGTTAGCGGGGAGAGGTTATATAGGTTCCTGCCAAAGCAGCTGAACCCATCGAATCTCTTCACCACCCTGACGAGCCCCGGCATATACAGCACCGGGACCCGGTGGCGCAGGCCCCCTGCGAGGGAGTTGCGCCCGGTCGGAGGCAGGATGCCACAATCCCGGATATGCTCCGGGTTGCGGCTGATTCGGGCGCTGTTGCGCGGAGCAGTGCCCCGTCGCGGCGCCCTCCTGCCTCCTGCGACTCTACATAGAATGCTATTCGTACTTATAAAGGTTCGGATTTTCCAGAGATTTGGAGATGCCGGGACAGAAGACACATCAAAGAAACCCGGCAGACACACCCCGTTGAATCAGATTCAAAGAGGCCATGATGAAGACGCGCAGATACTCTGATCAAATAGCGAAGACCGAACCCTTCCCCGCCACATACAGACATTCCGGGAACACCAAAGAGATACCCCCAGAGACCTGTCAGTAGCCACCAGAGGAATAGAATAGGATAGATTAATCTCTCTTGCATCGCTGAAAAGAGTGGTATCCATGACTGAAGGTTCAAATCAAGGTCGGCGCCCCGCCATATCACTGTATGCCGTCACCGAATGGAACCCCGAAGAGATAGTCCTCCTCTACCGTGAGGCAGGATGGTGGGATGAGACCTATGACTCTGCCAATATACCCGCCCTCATCAAGGGGAGCCACCGGTTCGTCGTCGCCGTCGATGAAAGAACCGGCTCAGCTGTCGGCATGGGGAGGACGATATCAGATGGCGTCTCGGATGCCTATATACAGGATCTCGTCGTCCTCAGACAGTACCGGAGATGCCGTATTGGAGTGGAGATCGTCAGGCATCTCCTTGATCTCTGCGCGGAAGATGGCATCGGCTGGATCGGACTCATTGCAGAACCTGGTTCAGACCCCTTCTATGAGAGGATAGGGTTCCGACCGATGATACAATATATCCCGATGCTGTATAAATGAAAGGAAGATAATGCTCTCTTTAGATGATTTTTCACCGGTAACGCTGGAGAGCAGAGATGCAATCGAGCGATATCTGCAGTTATACCCCCAGACTCACAGCGATAATACCACCATCAATATGCTCTGCTGGAATCATTATGCCAATTATCATTATTCCATACAGAATGATTCACTCCTCATCATGACGATCGTCAATGGTGAGCGGACATTCCGCCTCCCTATCGGACCCAGGGATGATGGACTCATCACTGATCTCTTCTCTCTTGCATACCGGGAAGGGGGAGAGATCCCGATTCAGATGCTTGATGAGACAACCCGGCAGTGGACTGAGAACATCTACCCGGATCTCCCAATCCATGAGGATCGTGACTTTGCCGATTATGTCTATCTCGCCTCAGATCTCGCCGACCTGCCAGGAAAGAAATATGTCACCATCCGGGGCCACATTAACAAATTTTTGAAATCCCGGAAATACTCAGTCGAGGCGATCACCAGGGATAAACTCGCCGAGATACGGATCTTCCTTGATGAATGGTGTGAATGGAAACATTGCGACGAGATACCAATTCTTGCCTATGAGCGGGATGCAGTCATCTATGCGGTTGACAACTTCAACGACCTCCAGTGCCGCGGAATCCTCATCAGGACCGGAGAGGGGATAGGAGCAATTGCTATCTGGGGAGAACTGAACCCGGAGACGATTGTCGTTCACTTTGAAAAGGCCCTCCCCGGGTTTGACGGCACCTATAAGGTGATCAATATGAGGACAGCAAAGACGGTGCAGGGTTCATACAGGTTCATCAACCGCGAGTCGGATATGGGAGCCCCAGGACTCCGCGAGGCAAAGAGCAGATACCATCCCGATCATATGGCACCAGTCTGGTACATCCGACGGAAGGAGATGGAGGCCAGAGCAGAGCTCTTCTTTGAGGATAAATAATCGAGACAGTAACTACCTCACACCCCCCATCCCCTTCTCTTTTCGGTGGATACAGTACGCAGAAATGCAACAGTCCGATAAGCCCGGCATAGCCTGTGTTAAAAAGATACATACCCAGGTACACCATGCACCAAATACAACTGATCCCGGACGACCATCAGGAAGACTCAATAGACAACTATCATAATGCCGTCCGCATAAAAGATGTATATGCAGTACCTCATCACCGGCGGCGCCGGATTTATCGGATCGAACCTTGCAGATCAGCTCGCAAAAGAGCATACAATAACCATCATCGACAACTTTGCCACAGGCAGGCGTGAGAATGTTCAGGATCTCATCGATCACCCGAATGTCACCTTCATCGAAGGGAGCATCACCGATGCCGATCTGATGCATGAGATCACAAAAGGGATCGATGGCATCTTTCACCAGGCAGCCATCCCATCCGTTCCCCGCTCAGTGAGAGATCCGATCACAACGAACGAGGCAAATATCACCGGCACATTGCAGGTACTTTTCGCCGCAAAAGAGAATAATGTCCGCAAAGTCGTCACCGCTTCATCTTCCTCGGTCTATGGCGACACCCCGACCCTCCCAAAAGAAGAGGGAATGGCCGCCAACCCCCTCTCCCCTTATGCAGTAACGAAGCTCACAGACGAGTACTATGGCAAGGTCTTCTCGGAACTCTATGGCATCCAGACCGTCTTCCTCAGGTACTTCAATGTCTTTGGGCCCCGGCAGGATCCCAATTCAGAATATGCTGCCGTCATCCCCAAGTTCATCACCCGGCTCCTTCAGAACGAATCCCCGATCATCTACGGTGATGGCGGCCAGACACGCGACTTTACCTTCATCGCCGATGTTGTCCAGGCAAACCGGAAGGCGATGGAGAGCGATGCAATCGGCATCTATAATATCGCCTGTGGGAAGCGGATCAGCCTCAATGATCTCGCAAAAACCCTCATGGAGATTACAGGCATACACCGCCCGTTAATATATGAAAACGAGCGGGAGGGAGATATCCGCGACTCGCTCGCCGATATTTCCAGAGCAGAGACAGCGTTTGGCTTTGATCCGGAATATACTCTTGAAGAGGGACTGAAAGAGACTGTCGCCTGGTTCCGGAAGAGGCTGTAAGGGCAGAAGGTAACAAAGAGAAGACACGATCTGAAGGAAGATCCCTCCCCCGGGCGTCCCCGTCCTAAAGTGGAAGAAGAGGGGAGACCTTCAGACAACTTTAATTTTTTCGGTGCACCCCTCACAGCAGAGAGGAGTACGATCAATATCGATGAAAGAGACCATAAGAAGGTCACACGAAAATACAAATACTTCTGGAATATTTTGGAAAAAGAAGGTGAATGGGCCTGTCCGGATTCGAACCGGAGATCTTCGCCGTGTAAGGGCGACGTCATAACCAGCTAGACCACAAGCCCGTTCTGCCTATACCTATTATCCTGCTGACAGTTAAAGACTGTCGTTCGTGTCCGTCCAAAATGAAGGAGAGAGTCCGTCTGAACCTCTCCTCCACCCAGGTCATTCACAGTTCAGATCAGGCCAAATGACTTCAGTGTCACTTCAGGGTTCACAGCACCGACATGGTAGACTGCGCCCTCTGAGAGCTCGTTGATGACAACCTCTGCCGGGGAGAAGAGCGAAGTGTCGATCTGGTAGAAGTCATAGTTGGCTTCCTTGAAGATGTCATTGAAGGGCTTGCCATAGCCTTTCGAGGTGTTGCTTGGGATCTTCCCGAGATACTCCTTAATCTCAGGAGCATTCATCGTCAGGAAGATTCTGCCATAGTAGATGGTTGCATCGTTTGTAACACCCATCGCAAGCTTCGGGCCGCGGACCGGTGGAATCGGAGCAGTACCGATGGCTGCTGAGATCTTCTTTGTGTCAAAGCCAAGTTCGTTCAGTTTGTAGACAGCAGTCTCGACACAGCGGCCTGCCACCTGGATTGACCCGACGATCGAGGAGGTGGGTGCAACGACGGCACAGACATTCTCGACCTCGACGTTACATGCCTCTGCAATCTTCTCCATAACCTCGCCATTTGGCAGGGTGTCGGACTCAAGACAGATGACGGCTGAGTCAAACTCATCCTCGTACTCGATGACCTCGTAGGTGTGCTTCGGCTTCAGCGAGAGTGCACGGGCAGGACCGCTCCCCATCGCAAAGAAGTTCCCGGCCTTCACAGTCCATCCTGCCTTCTGAGCTCCAAGGCAGGAGATTGCCGGAAAGTCCGTGTTGATATCGATAAACGGCTGGGGGAACTGGTTGATCTCACCCATACGGTAGGTGACCTCGCCAAGGCCCCCCATGCAGATTCTGGTGAAGTACTCGCCCGCACCATAGCCGCCAGGCACACCAACACCACAGTCAACAATCCGTGAACCGTTATCAAGCTCATGGTAGGCGACATTGAGGAGATCGGAGATTTCTACAAGTTCTTCGAAGAGATTTAATCCAAGTTCATTTACACTGACCATACAATCCCTCTAACATCACTAATGAGTAGTGGAGAATAGATAAGAGTTGCCAAATTGATTCATCAAAGGAGATCGAGGACGATCCCCGGATCATACCGGAGAGAGATAACCCGCGTTCTTCCCCTCCCGATACGATAATCCAGATTGATCAGACGGAGCATATCCAGTTTCCTGATTATCTCATAGTACCGGGTGTAGCTGAGCTTCATATCCTTCTTCAGAGCAGCATGCACCTCGCCAGCGGCAGTCCCGGCACCCTCACCACTCATCTCTGCTATAACCGCAAGGACGATCTTCTCCTCATCCCGCAGGCTCCTGATGATCGAGGTGAGATGATAGCGCTGGGAGATCTCGTATGCTTTACAGACATCGTCCCGTGTCACCGTCCTCCGCGCATCCCGCTCAGCCAGGAAACCGGCACGTTTGAGGAGATCGATCCCGGCACGGAGATCACCGCCCCGCATCGTTCTGTCAACAACGAGCTGAAGAACATCCTCGGAGATGACATTGGGATAGAAGCCCTGAGCGACCCGCATCCTGAGGATCTCCTCCACTTCAGCAGCAGTATATGGAGGAAAAAGAACCTCCGTCGTTCTGAGAACGGATGCTACCCTTGCATCAACCGCAGTCGCAATATCAATATCCATATCCGAGAAGATGATGATCAACCCGACCCGGGCATCCCCATATGCCTCATGGGCACGAAGGAGTGGATAGAGAATATTATTGATCTCATTGTCATGGAGGAGATAATTCGCATCATCAAGACAGATGATAAGGACGATATCATCCTTCTGAATACGGCGGCAGACAGCCTCATACACCTGCTTGAAGCTCGTTCCCGACGGTTGGGGGGGATGACCGGCGAGCTTTTTATAGACCTTTGCAATGATTGCATACCGGGTATTATCGATCTGGCAGTTGACATGTACCGGAACGAGCCTCTTCGTCGTCTCCTCGATCTCAGCAAAGAGTTTCTTCACCGTCGTCGTCTTCCCGGTTCCGGGAGGGCCACGGCAGAAGGAGTTCATGGGACGGGCCCCCCGAAGCCCCGGTTGCATCTGAAAGGCGAGATCCGCAGTCTGGGTCTCACGGAAAAGGAACTGATCAGGGACGAAATCCATCTCAAAGACCTCGGGGTCACGAAAGATTGTCTCATCCCACATCAGAAGCCTCTTTACCACAGCAGAATCCCCCTCAGGACTGGTTCATACACTTCTTACAGAGTGTCCGGTTCATGAAGAGGTGGCTTACATCATGCTGCACCTTATTCACCTCCATCCCACAGGCCTCACAGGTATAGACAGGTCCACCAGTCTGAGATTCCGTTGATGTCACCTCAGGAGCAATGTACCCGACATCAGGCCCGGCCATCCCCGGAGAGAGAACTTCAGGGCTCATAGCATCGACAGGAGGCCCTTCTTCAGCAGAAGCCACCAGATCACCCTCAGGCCCGGATACCCCTTTCAGATCAGCATCCGCTTCCATCGGGATGGGATCTGGATAATCATCTCCGGAGAGGTCGCTGCCCGGCGCCTCCTCGTGGAGATCGTCGCTACCGGTAACCGGACAGGTTGCTAATGGCACCACATGCCCCTCAGGAGGATGGAAGGCCCCAAAGACACGGCGCCGGTAATGATCAACACGTTCTGCCGTTGCCGGATCATCCCTCCCAATCCGGGAGAGAAGCGAGTCCATAAACCTGATGAGATCATCTGCCTCCTCATCCGATCCGATCTCTTCGCGTACATCGAGCCTGATATTCTCGTAATTGTCAAGATTAATCGTGATGCCGATCGTCATATCTCTGCGGGAACCCATACTTCAATATCCCCTCATGAAAGAATATGGTTTGCGGAAGAACCATACTTTGGGAGAGCGCATATAGAGGCAGGCAGATGATGAGAGTTACCCCCGCTGATACCAGATGATGACGCAGGGATCTGATGCCGCCTATCATACTCTCTTTTCAAAACCCTCCAATACCGGACAAAACGGTTGAGGGAGAGGAGACACACCATAACGGCCGGTTGAATCCTCGAAACCCTTTACACAACTGTCTTTAGAAACGCAGCCAGTCCGAATCCTCCTCAAGGGTCTTCCGGGAGAAGAGGAGGGGGAGGAGATCCGGCCCGCGCATCAGACCAAGTGAGCCTTTCTTCGCCTCCCGCTCTGAGTAACGCTCCGTTCTGTCCTTTCCTTTCCCAAGAATGGCAAACGGCACGGGATCTGCGGTATGAGTCCTCAGGTGAATCGGGGTAGGATGATCTGGCAGGAGGGCAATCGTTCCATCAAACTCGTCAAGAGCGATACCGATCACCTCATCAAGCCGCTCAATTGCCCGGACCTTCTCTTCAATACTGCCGAGATGCCCTGCTTCATCCGGAGCCTCGACATGGACATAGACGAAATCGAGGCTTTTGAGCGCATCGAGGGCATAGCGGATCTTTGCCTCATAGTCGGTATCAAGGAATCCGGTCGCACCAGGAACCCTGATCACCTCCATCTCTGCAAGACGCGCAATACCAAAGAGGAGATCGACAGCCGAGATGATGCCCCCTTTAAGGCCAAATTTCATGTAGAAGGGGAGAAGCGACGGAGTTTTGCCCCCGCTCCATGGCCAGATGGATGTTGCAGGACGAAGACCACGTTCCAGACGTTTCTGATTCACCGGATGCCCTGCAAAGATCTCCCTGGAAACCTCCATACAGCGCCGTAAAAGCTCTGCATCAGGCCCTTTCGGGAGTGAGGAGGCCACATCCTCTCCAACGATGTCGTGGGGCGGAACGGTCGTTGCGCCTTCCGACCGATGAGCAATGAGGAGATTTCGGTAACTTACCCCGGGATAGAGATCGATCTCGGGAAGCGCGTCTGCAAGTGCCTCAAAGAGTGCCCGCCCCTCCTCACTTGAGATATGGCCTGCTGAGAAATCCTCCATTATCCCGTCCTGAATCGTCACCAGATTACACCTGTATGCGATATCATCCGGTGCAAGCGTAACACCCATCGAGGCAGCCTCAAGGGGACCACGGCCGGTATAGCAGTTTACCGGATCATATCCGATAACCGAGAGGTTTGCCACATCAGACCCTGGCTCATAACCATGTGGGACGGTTCGGAGCGATCCCATCCGGCCTTCACGCGCTATTGCATCCATATTGGGAGTCTTGGCATACTCAAGGGGAGTCAGACCACCAAGTTCCCGGAGTGGTTCATCCGCCATACCATCCCCGAGGATGAGGAGAAATTTCCTCCTCTTTCCGTACTGATCAACCGGAAGCATCGTAGATCTACGTGTGCGTGTCGTATCATTAAAAGCCTCCATAGCACCAATCAGATACCACCTTGAAACCGAATACGAGAGATGCAATCGGGATCTTCCTTCGCGGCCTCCTGATGGGGGGGTCGGATATCATTCCCGGGGTATCGGGAGGAACGATGGCCTTCATCACCGGAATCTATGGCAGGCTCGTCAATGCAATCGCATCAGTCCGTCCCCGGTCACTCCTGCACATTCTGCGCGGAGACGTCAGCTCATTTAAAAAAGACGTGCTTGCAATTGATCCACTCTTTCTTATCACCCTGCTGGCAGGGATTGGGACCGCGGCACTCCTGATGTCACGGATGATCCTCCACATCCTGGAAGGATATCCTGCAGAGGCATTCGGCCTCTTCCTCGGGCTCATTGTTGCATCATCGGTACTGATTGCAGTGCAGGTAAAATCCAGAAATACTCTCGCCATCCTCTTCGTCGGGGGGGGATTTCTTATCGGATACCTGATCGGGGATCTCCCGACCGGCTCATTTGATCACTCCCTCCTGATGATCTTCATCACAGGCATGGTCGCCCTCTGTGCAATGATCCTCCCCGGCATCTCCGGCGCCTACCTCACCCTCATCCTTGGCCAGTATGAGTATCTCCTCCAGGCGATCCGCGATGTCTCACTCCCGGAGATCCTCACTTTCATCGCCGGAGGGGTCGTCGGAATCCTCCTCTTCTCACGAATTCTCCGATATCTCCTTGATCGGTATACTGCCGCGGTCCTTGCCTTCCTCACCGGCCTGATGCTCGGCTCGACCCGGGTTCTCATCGAGCGGATAGAAGAAGCAGGAGGCTTTTCACCAGGTGCAGTCGCAGCCTGTGTCGCAGGTGTACTTCTCATCGGCGGGATCGAATATCTGAGAAAAGAGAAGAGGGAGCATCGTCTCAAAAAGAGAGATTAGATCTCCAGGATCCCCGCCCGGACCGCCTCGCGGACGCTCTCGGCAGATCCGATCGCAGGGCTCCACCCGATGCTCTTCATCTTCTCGATGGAGAGGAGCATCTTTGGGACATCCCCGGTCCATCCCCGGTCGCCACCGGTGAATGAGAAGGTAACATCGGAGAGCCCCATCTCGTCAACCACGACCTCTGCTATGCTGACAACATCGATCCAGTCGGTCGAACCGATGTTATAGAAGTTGTACTGATCCGGGCCATGCTCGGTTGCATAGACCATCGCCTCAACGCAGGCACCAACCGTAAGATATGATTTGGTCTGGGTACCATCGCCAAGAATCTCAAGGTGCATGGGATCCCGCCGGAGCTTCCTGATGAAGTCGAAGATCACGCCATGGTTACTCCGGGGGCCGATGATATTGGCGAACCGGAAGATCGATCCCCGCATCCCATAGGTATGACAATATGACGCGATCATCGCTTCTGATGCAAGTTTGCTCGCCCCATAGACCGATATCGGGATCATGGGCGCATACTCCTCAGGTGTCGGGATGACCGAGGCCTCCCCATAGACCGTCGAGGTCGAAGTAAACGATATCTCGGGGACGCCATGTTCCCGCATCGCCTCAAGCACCTTCATCGTCGCAGTCACATTATTCTCATAGACTGACCAGGGAGTCTCTGCGCTCCCCCTGACATCAGGATCGGCGGCGAGGTGGAAGAGACGATCGGCACCTGCGCATGCCCCCTGCCACCCATCGGAGAGGAGGTCGGCTTCTATCAGCTCCACTTCCCCACTTCCAAGATGAGCGCGGAGATGATCACGGCTCCCTGAAGAGAGAGAGTCGATGACACAGACCCGATCTCCCCGTCCGATGAGAAGATCAACGAGATGAGATCCAATGAATCCGGCACCACCGGTTACGATACTGAACATTATAGACTAATAGGGGAGATAGACCATAGAAGTACCGTTATGTTCATCGGCATCGATCATGGGACGACAGCGATTCGCTTCGCCTCATCAACCGACGGCTTCAAGATGAGCCGAAGCGATGCGCGGGATTTTGTGATCGATGATCTCACCCGCCTCTGCCCGGTTGAAGAGATTGAAGGCATCGCTCTCTGTTACTCAATGGGCGATAACTTCACTGCCATCACCGATATACGAAGGCTGAAGAACCGGGGGGTTATCACACGCGAAGGTGCAGGAGAGCATGTCGGCGGAGGCACCCGGGTCTTTGATATGATCGCCGCCTCAGGCATCCCCGCCATCGCCATCCCCGGCATTCATCGGGGATCCGATACCGATCCAAGATTCAAGATCTATTCACACCAGACAAGCCCTGAGAAGATCGGGATAGCTTATGCAGTCTCAAGGGATCTCGGAAATACCTTCATTGTCTCTGATACAAGCTCGAACACCGTCACCCTCCTCATCAGAGAGTCCCGGATCATTGGAGGATTCGATGCCTGCATCTTTGCCCCCGGTACACGGCACGGCGCACTTGATGTCGACGCAATCAGAAGAATAGATGATGGTGCAGAGACTGCAAACGAGGCGTTCATGCATGCGGGAGTGACCGATAATCTCCCGGAAGAGCTCCATCTCCCGACGATTGCGCTCTTCGCTGCGATGGAATGCGCATCCCTCCTTCTCCTTGCCCCGGAGGCGAAGGTGGCGCTCGCCGGATCGTGTGCGCCTGCCATTGCCAAAGAAGTGAGACAGCTCCTCGACCGGGACATTGCAACCTATGATGAATGGTCCGCCTCACGTGGTCTTTCAATGATCGCAGAAGATATCGCCGCCGGTCGAAGGGAAATACTAGGGATTCCTGTGGACGTGTAAATTTATATGATTAATCGTGTAAGATTATACGGGGTTATTCTTGAGAGAGTTACGCATCCACGGAAGAGGGGGGCAGGGCTCTGTCACCGCGGCTGAACTGATTGCAGTTGCAGCATTTGCAGGTGGCGTGTATGCCCAGGCCTTCCCCGCTTTTGGTGTCGAACGGCGTGGTGCCCCGGTACAGGCGTTCGTCAGGCTTAGTGACGAGACGATCCGCCTCCGGAGCCAGGTTTATGAGCCGGACTACATCATCGTCCAGGACAGCACACTGATTCGGGACGTAAACGTCTTCGCCGGAATGAAGCCGGGAGGGATTGCAATCGTCAATACCGAGAAGTCAGGTGGCTACGAGGCACCCGAAGGTGTCCGGATCATCACTATCGATGCCACAAAGATTGCGCTTGAAGAGATCGGCCTTCCGATCACAAACACCGCCCTGATGGGGGCTTTTGCCGCAGCAACCGGCGAAATAGATTTCTCTGCACTTGAAGACGCAATCCGCGGCAGATTCGAAGGTAAACTTGCGGATACGAACATACGATCCGCCCAGAGAGCCTTTGAGATGGTGAAGGGAGGAAATGCATAATGCCGCTGAATATCGGATGTACTGCCCGCCCCGGCCGGGGCAGGGATAATAAAACAGGTTCATGGCGGGTATTCTACCCAATCTTTACCGAAGAGACCTGTACCGGCTGTGAGATCTGTGTCCTGCTCTGTCCGGAGGGATGCATCGAGAAAAAGGGCGAGAAGAAGTATGTTCCGGATCTCGATTATTGCAAAGGCTGCGGACTCTGTGCAGAAGAGTGTCCCGGAGACGCGATCACCATGGAGAAGGAGGAGAAGTAGATGAAAGAGATACTTGAAGGATCACACGCGGTCGCCGAGGCTGTCCGGCTCTGCCGGCCACAGGTCGTATCCGCATACCCGATCACTCCCCAGACCCATATCGTCGAGGCGCTCGCTTCGATGGTCGCAGACTGCAAGCTTGATGCCGAGTATATCTGTGTCGAGAGCGAGTTTTCCGCACTCTCCGCATGTATCGGCGCTTCGACCGCCGGATCACGGACGTACTCAGCAACCACATCACAGGGCCTTGCCCTGATGTATGAGGTCTGCTTTAATGCAGCAGGGATGCGCCTCCCGATCGTGATGACGATCGCAAACAGGGCAATGAGCGCACCACTCTCCATCTGGAACGATCAGCAGGACTCGATCTCGCTTCGTGACTCCGGCTGGATCCAGTTGTATGCGGAAGATAACCAGGAGGCACTTGATCTTCATCTCCTCGCTTATCGGGTCTGTGAAGATCATGACATCCTCCTGCCGGCATTCGTCTGTTTTGACGGCTTCATTTTATCACACACCTATGAGCCTGTTGATATGCCGACGCAGGAAGAGGTCGATGCATACCTGCCCGCATTCAACCCATACCAGCGGCTGGATGCAAAGGATCCCATCTCATTTGGGATGTATGCCACCCCGGACTACTATATGGAGTTCCGCTACGAGAACCAGCGGGCAATGCTCCGGGCGAAAGAGGCTATTGTCAGGTATGGAACCCTCTTCAAAGAGCAGTTTGGCCGTGACTACAGCGGACTTATCGAAGGGTACGAACTTGAAGACGCAGAGATCGCCCTTGTCGCGATGGGTTCGATCTGTGGGACCGTGAAGGACGCAATCGATGAGATGAGAAAAGACGGTATCAAGGTAGGTCTCCTGAAGATCCGGTGCTTCCGTCCATTCCCTGACGAGGAGATCGCCGCCGCACTTGCACATGTGAAGACAGTGGCAATCCTTGACAAGAACGTCTCACTCGGATCAAAAGGTGCAGTCGGCCTTGAGATCAAGGATGCACTCTATGGGTCATCGATTGCAGTCTATGACTATATCCTCGGTCTTGGTGGAAGAGATATCAGAAAGAAGGACATCAGAGCGATCACGAAACTCGCCGAACAGGGGAGTGGCGATATGTTCTATGGACTGCGCGAGGAGTTGTTGTAAATGGTCGATAAAAGTATTGAAAACTTCGAGTGCGGTCACCGGGCGTGTGGCGGGTGCGGTGCGGCAACTGCTGTGCGGATGATCCTCAAAGGCGCCGGAGAGGATGTCATCGTCGTCTCCCCGACCGGATGTCTTGAGGTCTTCACGACACCCTACCCGGAGACTGCATGGAAGGTTCCCTGGATTCACTCACTCTTTGAAAATGCCGCAGCTGTTGCTTCAGGAATCGAGGCCTCACTCAAACGGCAGGGGCGCAGCGAGAAGGTTCTCGTCATCGGGGGTGACGGAGCTACGGTCGATATCGGGATGCTCTGCCTTTCAGGGGCCTTTGAGCGGAACCATGACATCACCTACATCTGCTATGACAATGAGGCGTACATGAACACTGGGATCCAGCGATCCGGTGCAACCCCCTTCGACGCGAGCACCTCAACAAGCCCGGCAGGATCCTGCTCGATGGGGAATAAGCATGCAAAGAAGGATGTTCCAGCCATCCTTGCCGCCCATGGATCACCATATGTCGCAACGGCATCCCTCTCATACCCGACCGATCTCATGAAGAAGGTTGAGACAGCCGTCAACACCCCTGGAGCCACGTATATCCAGATTCATGCACCATGCTGTACAGGATGGGGCTTTGAGGGAGATCAGACGGTGGCTGTCGGAAAGCTTGCCATCGAGACCGGACTCTGGGTAAACTATGAGATGGTCGATGGTGTCCTCAGGAAAGCGAAGAAGGTGAAGAGAAAACCGGTCGAGGAGTATCTCTCGGTGCAGAAGCGGTTCCGCCACCTCTTCAAGCCAAAGAGAAATGAAGAAGAGATCGCAAAGATTCAGGCGATCGCGGATGCAAATGCCGCAAAATTTGGGATCGATATTTAACGATCCCAACTACTCTTTTGTGCTCACCCTCATTGTGTAATAACCAAAGAGGAGAATAACCATCACCATTATCCAGATCATTCCGAATGCATGGAGGATGATCTCCCGGGTCTCATCATAGTACCTGAGATCAGCATATCGCGTCTTCTCCCAGGTGATCGCAAGGCCATCTTCAACGACCCCGGTCTTTCCACCCTGGCTCACATACCCAAGGAACGGATTTCTGACATCATATGCTGCCGGAAGATAGACCGTGACATTATGAGGATCAGAAAAGACTGCGGCAAATGAGTTGCCGGAGAGCGTTCCTTCATAGAAGAGCTGGTAATCTCCTTTCGGGAAGGTGATCCTCGATTCGCCATCTCCAGAGAACACTATCTCTCCAGATCCGTCAATAAGCCTGATATCACGGGCCTGTATCGGGACGGCCTCCCCAAGGAGACCGGGCTCTGTGAACCGGTACTCCTCGGCATCCACCACTTCAATGACTGCCGAGTACCCGGTCCCGTTCTCATATACCGTAAAGACGGCATCCAGGGCTGAGACCGGAGCTGCCAGTATCAGAGCTGCAAGGCAGAGAGCAATGCAGGCAATGTAGCGTCGATCTCTATGGGGGGACTGCATTGAGCTATCACCGTCTGGGGATCTTTGAGGAGGTGGCCAGTTACGACACAGACGATCTCTTCATCAGAATCGATCATTCCTATCTCCTGTAATTTCTTAATTCCTGCAACCGATGCAGCCGAAGCCGGCTCAACACCGATTCCCTCAAGCCGGGCAAGATCCCGTTGCATCGAGAGGATCTCTTCATCGGTCACCGATTCTGCGATACCGCCGGTCTTCCTGATGGCAATGAGTGCCTTCTCACCATTCACCGGGGCACCGATCCGTATTGCGGTCGCCACCGTCTCCGGTGAGGCGTCAGGGACTACTGAAGGGAGATCACCCTGGATCGCACGGACGACGGGGGCGGATCCGGCTGCCTGAATTCCGGTCATCTTCGGGATCGTATCGATCCAGCCGAGATCGAGCCATTCTGTGAGCCCTTTATAGACTGCGGAGATATTGCCGGCATTGCCAACGGGAAGGACGATTCGATCAGGAACATATCCAAGCTGATCAATCACCTCGTATCCGATCGTCTTCTGCCCCTCCAGCCTGTACGGGTTCACCGAGTTGAGGAGGTAGATGCCATGTGAGATACAGAGCTCGTGTACCATCTCAAGGGCGCGGTCGAAGTTGCCGTTGATCGAGATGACCCGCGCGCCATGCATCAGTGCCTGGGCAACCTTTCCGATGGCAACCTTCCCTGCCGGAAGGAGCACAACTGAAGGGATCCCGGCCCGTGCAGCATATGCAGCAAGGCTGGCCGAGGTATTCCCGGTACTGGCACAGGCGACCATCTTCATATTCAACTGGATGGCCATCGAGACACCAAGTGTCATCCCGCGATCCTTGAACGAACCGGTTGGGTTCATTCCCTCATGCTTTGCATAGAGGTTTTTAAGGCCAATCTCTTCACCAATCCGCTTGAGGTGGTAGAGTGGGGTGCCTCCCTCCTGCAGTGTCACCGGCGGGATATCAACCGGAAGGAGTTCACGGTACCGCCAGACAGAGAGTGGTCTTGAGAGGAGATCAGAGCGTGAAACAGAGATGGTATCAATATCATACTCGACCGTTAGGAGGTGGCCACATGCAGAACAGGTGTATATGACCGCATCCGGTGGATATTGGGTGTTACAATGGATGCAGACGAGACGATGCATGCGTATAGATGTGATCCGATGGATAATAAGAGGAAGGGATTCACCGGACATCCGCTGATATGAAGAAGATGAGCCAGAGGAGAGGGAGAAGAATGATCCCCGAGTATGGATAGATGTCATCAGCCACAACCCCGTATACCGGCAGGAAAAGGATGAAGAGACCGGCAAGGCCAAGTGTGCAGAGATAGAGGAGAGGTCGGATATCCGTCTTCTCTCCGGTCCTGATGCTGCCGGAGAGTCGCCTGCGTGAGAGGGGGAAGAGCCATCCTATTCCGGTCAGTGTACAGGTGTCTGCGGCGAGATGAATGAGCGCACCACAAAAAAATGCCACAATAAAGATGAGGATCTGTTCGGTCAGGTAGATCTCACAATAGCCTGCACATGCGAGGAGGAAGAGGGCGATGATGACCGACATGATCGTTATGCCCGGGAGCGAATGCAGGAGACCCCGATGTCGTGGTGTACACCGCTTCCCATAGATGGCCATGAAGACGAGAGATGCGGGATAGTAGATCAGATATCTGATGGCATACATGAATATGGAGGTCAGAGGAGAGAAGCCGCCCTGATTATTCACGGGTGAACGTCTGATATCGGCATCCGGCGCCATTGATCCGATGAAAAGGCCCGAAAACAGAAGGATGTAGGTTCCAGGAGATGGTGGCAGAAGGGGGATGAAGAGCAGCCCACCAGAGAGAAGTGACAGGCCAAGATGCTCAGATCCTTTCATTCTCTATTATAGGAGGTTAGATCCATGTAAATGTCACGCCGGAGGTCTCTTTGCATCGGAAACGCCTCCCTCACCTGCTGAATCTGATCTGAGGAGATCGGTGCCGATATCAGAGCCTCACCATCACCCGCCCGGGAGATCACCTCCCCCGAAGGATCAACGATACATGAGCCGCCACAGTACGTATCGACAGGTGTTCTGCCTGTTGTACAGACAGCGGCAAGATAGAACTGGTTCTCAACCGCCCGCGCTCTGGCAAAGAGATGGAAGTGATCCAGTCGACTGCAGGGCCATGCAGCAGGAACGATCATACATTCCGCCCCACGATCGGCATATCGCCTGAAGAGTTCGGGGAACCGGAGATCATAACAGATGGCACATCCAACCCGTATACCCGCAATATCACAGATAACAAACGCATCCCCGGCTGTATACTGCTCACCCTCCCCCCCGGGGGTGAAGAGATGAATCTTTGCATACCGACCCTTCAGCGTGCCGTCGGGATCGATGAGGAGTGTTGTATTCCTGACACCCCCATCAGATATCTCGCGATGAGATCCCGCAATCCAGACACCATACTCCTCTGCGATCCGGCTCCATCCTGAGATGATCGGACCCTCATCACCCTCGGCATGACGTGTCGATCCCGGATCCCAACCGGTGGCAAACTGTTCGGGAAAGACGATGAGATCTGCGCCCCGGCATACAGCCTCGGATACCGCATCATCTGCCTTCTGAAGACTGGCATCCGGATCATCGATCACTGATGCAAGCTGGGCTAAGCAGATCTCCATCTACTCACCCTGCCGCTCCTTTCCTGAAAAATATCCGGTGAGGATGACAACAACAGCTACCATGGCAATAAGCATCGCAATGGCGATGAGAACCATCGGGGTATAGCTGACCTCATACCCAAGCGTCATCAACCCGACAAGTCCTGCTCCGATGATCATACACCCCCCGAGGAAGAGGAAAAAGAGATCAAATCCATTCACTTGCACCATTACAGACCTCCAATAAGAATCGGAAACGCCGTCCTGAGCCCGGTAATGACGAACTGGACCGCAATGGCGATCAACAGTATCCCCATCAGCCGCCCGATCACACGGTACTCCCTCGGGCCAATATATTTCGTTATTATATCAGCGTTCTTCATCATATAATAGTTAATCCCGATGACGAAGGGGCAGAGGAAGAAGACCAGTGCATATGCATAGATACCAAAATCCGTTGCCTCATTCATCAGGACAATGACTGTTGTGATCGTTCCAGGACCCGATATCATCGGAACCGCAAGCGGGACGATCGAGACGTCATCAGTATCGATCCCCTCATACTTCTCGGTTGCGGTCATCTTCGTCCGCGAGGTCTTTGCATAGACCATCTCCATCCCGATGCCGAAGAGGAGGATACCACCGGCAACACGGAACGCCTCAAGGGATATACCAAAGAGCTGCAGAATCAACCCTCCTGCAATCGCAAACGTCAGCATAACGAAAAGAGCAACACGGTTGGCATCATATGCAACCTTGAGCCGATCTGCCTTCTCCATCGTATCCGTCAGGCTGACGTAGATGAGCGCTACTGCCAGCGGATTGACAATGATCAGGAGTGACGAGAGGGAGAGAAGCCCAAAGGTCAGGAGATCGGCCATTGATCTACGATTGAACCTCTTTGTTTAAGGCATTTCTGGAAGCTGATAAAAAAGAAGAGTGTGGAGGTGATAGATCTTATTCGTACAGCATCGACTCAGCGATACCAGAATATGCAACGAGATCATCGCTTCCAAAATGGATGGCGATCTCGCGCTCTCCTGATGCCGGTGAATCAGAGGCATGAATGACGTTTCTGCCGATATCAACAGCAAAGTCACCACGGATGGTGCCTGGAACTGCTTCGACAGGATTGGTTGCACCAACAAGAGACCGGATGATGCCGACCGCATTCTTCCCTTCCCAGACCATCAGAAAGACTGGGCCGCTCATGATATAGGTCTTGAGACCGGGGAAGAAGGGCTTCTCAAGGTGCTCGTTGTACTGTGCTGCAACCCGATCCTCAGGGAGGCATTCGAATCGTGCAGCAAGCATCTTCAGGCCTTTTCTCTCAAACCGGGAGATGATCTCACCGATGAGTCCTCTCTGGACACCATCGGGTTTGATCATCACAAAGGAGCGTTCCATCCGGATTACTCCTTACCAAGGGCCTTACGGCCTGCTGCGGTCCATTCGACACGGCGCGGAACTCTCCGGAGCCGGTAGTTGCTCTGGCACTTTGAGGAGCAGAAATAGAAGATCGCACCGTCCTTACGGACGAAGAGTTTGCCGGTCCCTGGTTCGAGCTGATCGCCACAGAAACTGCAGGTGTACTTCTCGACCATCCTGTTCACCGCCTCGAGAGCTTCTTCGCTTCACGTTCAGTCTCAAGGAGCATCAGGATATCTCCCTCCCGGATGGGACCGAAGGTATTGCGGGTGATGATCCGCCCCTTATTTGGGCCATCAAGGATCCTGCACTTCACCTGGGATGCCTCACCGTGCATCCCGGTAAGCCCGATCACTTCGATGACTTCTGCCGGCGTTCCATTATCAGCCATAGAACACTCAGCCTCTCAGTGCAGTAACTTTTGTTACAATCTCTTCAACGAGATCCTTGGCTTTTCCGGATTTAACGATTGCAACTGCTGCAGAACCGACATCGAGACCACAAGCGGCACCGATCTCGGACTGTTTGGTAATGAAGATGAATGGAATCTCCTTCTCCATGCAGAGAGGGGGGAGGTGCATCACAATCTCTTCGGGCTCGACATCTCCGCCGACCAGAACAAGCTGGGCAATGCCACGTTCCACAGATTTTGTTGCCTCGTTTGATCCTTTCTTAATCTTTCCGGTATCCCGTGCAAGCTCAAGCGCTTCAAGCGCACTATTCTGAAGCTCTTCAGGAACCTCAAATTTCTGGTACATCTTTGACATAACTCACCTCATTCAGGAGGAATATCCTCCCTCATCACTCATCAGCGGTTCAGGAACCGATGCTGGCGTAACCATATTATTATGAAGAGAACGGGGATAAAGGTTGTTCTCATACGATCAGGTAACGACCTCATAGACAGATGTCCCATCCACTTCAAAGACGAGGATAAGCCCTTCATCGGGGAGATTAACCAGATAGCGTTCCATCTCCAGTGGCCCGACGATGATGTGGGTGATGCCGTATTCCTCAAGGAGAAGAAGGGATCTCTCCGAATCCTGATAGATGGAACGAACATCAGCGATTCGCCGGCCATACCAGCCATCTTCATTACTCCGCCAGACAAGCTCATGGCCCTGCCACCCAAGGATCGTCGGAATACCTGTAAATGAAGAGATACGTCCTGCATAGGAGTATCCCTCCCCGACAGCCTCAACGATACGGAGGTCGCCATCAAGGGAACGGAGATACATAATCGCCGCCGCGTCACCCGGATGCGCTTCCTGAAGCCATGCTGATCCATCGAGGGTCTGGGTGGTATATCCATAGGTGAGCGGGGTAAACGGGGGGATCACAATCAGGAAGAGGATACCTGCTGTCAGAGCGGATCGGATCGCCCATGGCGGAAGAGCGCATGGCCAGGTCTGCCGGGAGAGCCATCTGCCGATGATGACGGTTGCCGAAATCCCCATCATCACCCATGCGGCCATTGAGAACTTAAAGACGGTATTCATCCGGTAGTAGAACTCCCCCATGTTATCCTTCAGATAGATGAGCTCACAGAAGATGATGACAGCGAGGCCGGCTATACCGATGATCTCTTCCGGACGGGCGGATCGTTTTACTGCCATCAACAGCAGTGCAAGGACAGCAATGCCTGCTGCGCCATATCCGGTAAGAAAACCGATGAGCGGAAGTATCAGGAGCCAGGGATACCGGTACAGCTCTTCCCATCCATACAGAAGGAAAACCGCCAGGAAGAATCCATGCACCAGGATGAATTCCACGAGGCTGCTCCCCTGTGGCACAATTCCTATTCCGAGGATCCCGGCCCCTTCAATCGAAGCCAGGAATGGCGAATACAGAAGGATCGAGAGGGGGGGAACGGCAAGGAGAGGCAACCACCCCCGGATATCCCGTCCAGCATACCGGATACCGGTGAGTAGGGCTATCAGGCAGTAGAAAGGGGCGTACAGGAGGACATCCCAGGAATTCACCCCCGGCATAGTGCCAAGAGAGAGGGCGAGAATGCCAGCGAGAATGACGCAGGATCGAAAAGAGAGATCTCCATACCTGAGATAGAGAAGAGTACAGAGGGTGATGAAAAGAACCTGGTTGAAGATGCCGAGGATATGGGCATGCGGGTCCCCCCAGAAGAAGGAGAAGAGAGGGTATTCGGTGATCGTCCCGACGATGACCCGGGTGCTCTCCCAGGGTACTACATCTATGGGGGTGCCGGTGATCAGGTGCCATATCGCAGCAGGGTTTGGGATGAAGAGAAGAGCCGCAGGAAGAAGGAAGTACCGCGGGATAAGGATATAGCCAAGAGCTGCTGCTGCTACCACTGCCATACCAGCGACGGTAGGGAGCATCAGGTTAAAGACAACGACGGACTCTCCGCCCGTTGTGATACCAAGGGCCCCGGCCATCCAGTGCCCAAGATAATAGTAGATGGAGAGATCCCCTCCTGCAAACCAGGGATCGAGAGGGGGAACCACCGGATTTCTCATCACCGAGGCGAGGAAGGCATGATCCATGAACTTCTCAGCGAACGATATCGATGGATTGAAGAACCGGATCTCAAGAAGATAGAGGAATCCGGCGAGAAACACAGCATCCCATCTGAGATTTCGTTTCAAATCCCCCGGCTCATACTCCTTACGGACGAGCATGACGCACCCGAGAAGGAAAAAGATCAATGCCGCCGCCTGTACAGGGAGATGAGCGGCTCCGGCATACCACGAGAAGAGAGTAAACAAGAGGAGAGAGAGGGGATATGAGAGTGGATAGGCGATCTCTGCAAGGGTGGTGCGGAGGAGAGGGTAGATTGAGATCTGTAGTATCTTCAGGGTGATGAGCCAGAAGATGACGGTCAGAATCTGGGCTTCAGCTCCGACCATCAATTTCACCCCTGATCTCCCCGGAGTATGCCCTCTTCAGGAGGGAAAGGGTCCATTCTCCAAAGTAGTAGATGGAAACGACCCCTCCTGCAAGTGTAACCATATTCTTGATGAGATGGTCAATGATGGCAATGAGGACTGCAGTTCCCGGTGCAACGCCGGCCAGTTCAAATGTCAGGGCGAGAGCGAGCTCATAGGTACCAACTCCGCCCGGGGTGATCGGGACGGCCTTGACGAGATTGCCGATGACGATAGCAAGAACAATCACCTGGAAGGGAATCATCTCTCCAAACATCATCGCAACCATCGCACAGATGATACAGTCGATGATCCAGATGGCGACAGAGGAGACTGAAAGGAGTGCGAGTGCCGATGTCGTCCCTGAAACAGAGCGAATCTCATCCAGGATCTTGAGGATCTTACCGAAGATCCGATTCTCTGAAGAGAGCCTCCCTGAGAAGAGGAGAATCAGAATGAAGAGGAGGCCCGCAAGGAGTGTGACACCGATGAGCGTCGAAAACCATGTCGCCTGGGTGACGACGAAAGGAAGCGCAATTGCACCAATGAGAGCGATGGTGATGATATCAAAGACACGCTCAACGATAAGGGAGGAGAGGCCGGTAGAGTACGTTGTCCCCTTTTCATGCCTGAGGATCAGAAGTCTGATAAGATCACCGAGTCGTGCCGGGATGATCAGGTTTGCCGTCTGAGAGACGAAGATACAGGCAGTCGAGAAGTTGATCCCCACTACTATCGAGAGGCGGGAGAGGATGAACAGGTACCGGTACCCCCGGAGGTACCAGGCTATGAGGCAGATGACGGTTGCAAGAAGGAGAAACCGGAGATCTGCTTCATGAAGTGTGATGAGAAGCTCATCCCATACACGAGAGAGGAGATATATGATTATAGCAGCTGCAAGGAGCGTCGAAAGGATGACGGTACTAATCTTTCGAAGCATGAAGGCGCCACCAGAGCTTCAGAATGTCTGATCCCATCCCGGTTACATCGGAGAGTTTCACCGTCGTCTGTTCACCCTGCCTCCAGACGACAGGGAACTCACAGACGCGGTATCCTTCACGCTCTGCAAGCACAAGAATCTCGGTATCCCAGAACCAGTGGGGTGCCCGGACGTTGGGAAGGAGGGAGGTGAGGAGATCCCGGGAGAATGCCTTGAACCCGCATTGATGATCGTAAAGCCGGCTCCCAAGGAAGAACCGGACAAGGGCGTTATACCCTCTGCTTGCAATCTCCCGTCCATGGCCCCGATCGATTGCAGAATCAGGCATCAATCGTGATCCGGTTGCGATAGCACATCCATCACGGACGGCACCGATGAGATCGGCAAGATGTACCATATCGGTTGCGAGATCAACATCATAATAACAGAAGATCGCCCCCCGGGATTCCATAAACGCACGGTTCAGCGCACGGCCACGGCCAAGCCGTTCATCTGCATGAAGGAGGCGGACACGCGGATCGCGTTCTTCCCACGAACGGACATATTCAGCACTGCCGTCATTGGACCCATCTTCGGCGATGAGGAGTTCAAATGACCCGGTGATCTCCTCAAGCCGTGAGATCGATTCAGGGATCGCTTTTTCAAGCGCCTTTCGGTCATTATACACCGGGATGACCGCTGAGACCTCCATCATGGCGACCACTCCATCACGGATTGCGCAATAGCTTCACCCGCTGCAACGGATCCGTCCATACTCCGTTCCGGATAGTTTTCAGATGAGAACATTCCTGCAATGAAGAGACCCGGAGCAGGATGCGGGTCTGGTATCATCGATCGGTATCCGGTCAGATAGACAGGACCTGCATACGGCTCGATACGGAGGCGGTGCCAGTGTATCGAGGATCTCGGGATGGAGAAACGGGAACAGAAATCAGAAATGAACAGCTCCTCACAATCATCCGGAGGCGTCCCGGAGTAGTATGATGCAATATAGACGATATGCTCCCCATATCTCTCGAATGGCAACAGGTTTGTATGGGTGATCACCGCACCATAAGGAGCAGAATCTCCGATATTCACCCAGTAAATCCCATCAGTCGGATCGGATGATGTGGCAAGGGTGAGGCAGGCAGACCCCTGGTACGGAAGGGATGGAAGGGGAAGGGAGGAGAGCCGCCCTGTCTCCTGCGGAGGAAGGGTTGATATGACACAGTCATACCTTTCGCCATCCACCATCCATCCATCCTCCACCGCCTGAAGAGAGGAGACACGATGGCCGGTCTCTACCCTGCAGCCCATCTCATCCAGCCTCAGGAGGAGAGCATCAATGAGCTCTACAAATCCCCCTTTGATATAACCAAGCCGCTCACCCTCTGAACCCCGATCAGAACGGATTGCGATCCTGCTCATCAGCCAGGCTGCAGAGACTTCCGAACGCCTCTCTCCAAATTTTGACTTGAGAAGCGGCTCAAAGAAGGACCGGTAGATCTGATCACCAAGTTCCTCCCGGATAAACCTCTCTGCCGGGATTTCATCAAGGGTTTCGTAATCGGCTTTTTTTGATCCAAGCACGAAGAGGCCAAGCCGAATCTTTTCAAGAAGGGAGAGATGAGGGTACCGGAGAATTTCTAACGGAGTGGTGAGCGGAGAGATGCTGCCCCCTACCATATACCCGGTACTTCCTTTCAGCCATTCAAGCCGTTCAGAAAGACCAAGCTCACTGATGAGTGCACGGAGGTGTACATCCCCGGAGAAGCAATGGTGGTAAAGCGACTCGATTGCGTAATCAGGAAGCCGATAGGATGAGAGGCACCCCCCCGGCTCAGCATCCATCTCAAGAACAGTCACCGTATGGGCTCCGGAGAGTCGGAGTGCCGCTGAAAGGCCGGTGAGTCCTCCACCGATTACGCAGATATGCATGCATTTATTGTGTTATCAGGGAGCATAAGAAAGTTTTTGAATCTTTCAGCCTAATTAACTAAGAAGTCATATATACTGAGGATACTAAAGGTAAAATCATTAGTATGGATGGTGTCACCTAAATGCGAGTATTTTTCATCGGATTCGGACAGGCAGGGGGGAAGATCGTCGATATGTTCCTTGCCATGGATCGAAAACTCCAGTATGGTAGTTTTCGCGGTATCGCCGTGAATACGGCACGTACCGATCTCATGGGACTGAAACATATCGAGATGAAAGATCGCCTCCTCATTGGCCAGACTGTGGTAAAAGGGCACGGTGTAGGAACCGATAACGTTACCGGCGCAAAGATCGCAGCTGACGAGATCGACACCATCATTAATGCAATCGATACCAGAGGAACACATGATATCGATGCCTTCGTCGTCGTTGCCGGTCTTGGAGGAGGAACGGGATCCGGTGGAACCCCTGTACTTTGCCGCCATCTGAAACGAATCTACAGGGAGCCGGTCTATGCCCTCGGGATGATTCCCGCCCCCGAAGAAGGGAGACTCTATTCTTATAATGCCGCCCGCAGTCTGGCCACCCTTGTGAATGAAGCTGATAACACCTTCATCTTCGATAACAGTGCATGGAAGAACGAGGGAGAGAGTGTTAAAAGCGCATACGAGCGCCTCAACGAAGAGCTTGTCCGCCGGTTTGGCGTCCTCTTCCGCGCAGGAGAGGTTGGAAAACTCGGCGTTGGTGAGATGGTCGTAGACTCATCCGAGATAATCAACACCCTCAGGGGCGGTGGAATCTCAACCATCGGGTATGCAATCTCTGATGTGATCACAAAGAGCAAACCGAAGAAGAGTATCTTCTCAGGATTTGGACGGAAAGATAAGGGGGAGAACCTCCTTACCGGGGAGGATAAGTCCGCGAAGATCATCGGGCTTATCAGAAGGGCGATGCTCGGTCGCCTGACCCTTCCCTGCGACTACACGACCGCCGAACGTGCTCTGGTTCTGGTTGCAGGGCCTCCGGATGAGCTTGACCGAAAAGGTGTTGAAAAGTCCAAGTCATGGGTTGAAGAGAACATTGCAGGAGTTGAGGTAAGAGGTGGTGACTACCCTGTCGATTCAACATATATCGCTGCGGTCGTTGTCCTCGCCACGATCGGAAACGCACCCCGAATCACCGAACTTCTTGAAGTAGCAAAAGAGACAAAACAGGATGTCATCAGATCCAAGGAGCGGCAGTCAACGATGTTTGAAGATGCTATTGACCCGCTCTTTGAGTGAGGAGAAGATATGATACAAGGACGGTTATTACTGATACTTATCGCCTGCCTGGCACTCTGTACCGTATCGGTTTCAGCCTTTACAGTACAGCCGCCATCAGGCATCCCAAGTGGAGACCTTGCACCCGGAACGAGAGTAAATATTGATACAACAGTATCTTTTCCAACAACATCGGGAACAACCTTCCCCAGTTCAGATACGCTCCAGTTCTATACCGAACTCGAATCGGTACGATGGAACATAGTAATCGTTTTGAATGCGATAGAAAATCCACGTCCGCTTGACACCGGGAGAATCGTGCGTATCAGTGGTTTTGAGCTTGAGTATCCGGGATCAATGGATCTGAAAGTCCGGGTCAATCTCGAAGGGACCACGCCGGAAGTGACAACCACAGATGATAAAACGATCCTCCGTATCCGGCAACTTGGTCCAAATGACGTTGTCCGGGGAGGCGGAGAATATAGCATCACCAGGAAAGTCGTTAACCCTGCTGAAGTACAGTCATCGATAAATTCTGCAAAGGCAGATCTTCAGACGCTGAAGACTTCAATTGATGCCGCTCAAAGTGACGGCGTCAACACAGCTGCCATCGAAGTCAAGTATAACGCAGCCCGGACGGCCCTTGAGAGTGCGAGTGCGGCAGGAACAAATGTCGGTACCGCACAGACTCATTTGAGCACAGCACGGACAAACATCGATGAAGCAAAAATTCTCCTCGAACAGGCTGTCGTCCAGCATTCGATCAGTACAGCAGAAGGATATCTGGCTGAGATCGATAGTATCATCGACTATCTCTCAAATGAACAGGGGAGGGCAGGCGACTCGCGTGTCATCCTGCTCACCTCCAAACGTCAGAGTATCAAGAATCTCATAGATACGGCAAAAGACTCATTTGAGGTAGGAAACTATGCACGTGCCGAGACACAGGCACAGGATGCAGTAGAGGATGGACAGAGAGTACTTCAGGAGGCACGGGATCTTAAGGAGGATATTGAGTCTCTCCCGACCGTCGTCGACCCCGACAAGCCGTTCCTCTGGATCATTATCGCAGGTATCATCATTGTAGTTATCGGCTTCGTTGTTGTGAAGAAACGACGTGCCTGGGATGAGCTGGGATAATATCATTACCCAACCACTTTTTTTATTCGATCTATTCTTCACTTAATATTCCTGGGATAATCCTGTTTTGATAAAGGTAGTGTAGCGATACCGAATAATGGCAATTAAGGACACTTCTCTATTGAACTCTACACGATCCTTGAGAGCGGTATTGAAGGAGGCTTCAGCAGGAAGAGAAGTGGTGTCGCTGAATACCCCAGGGTAATCCGACCCATGACAATCAGGAAGCGGTTCCATCAGGCAGTAACAGAGAGATATCAGAGAGAATACTGCCGTACAGATCACACCGCCAGGAACCCGGGAGTCCTGTCTTGATCTAAATCAAAAACGAGGGAGAAGAGGAACAAACCTTTCTCCTATGCTACTCGTCTGAAGACGTCGAAGTTCTGGCCACCAGTCGCCACCTGCCTCGTAAAGTAATACCAGACCAGGTTTCCTTTCACCTCATGATACGTCACCCAGTAGCTGTGACGCAACGTCACCTTCTCATAACCAGGAAGTGCATCAAAACTGTTCCGATCATGGGTGATGATGAGATCATAATTCCCGGAGATGAGAGACCCTTCATTCGGTCTGTCTCCATAGAGGGTGAACGGCTCCCATCGCTCCCCCCGATAATACCATGGAAGCGGCCAGTAGATATCTGTTGCAATGGCGACACGGTCAGATTCATCGATCCATTTCATCAGAATACGGAGATCTTCTGAATTCTGAACCTGTACAATCGGCTCAGCGATATCGGCAGGAGTAAAGGCGATATGCATCGTCATCCCGAAGAGGAAGATGATGCCGAGGCCGATGATCACCACCTTGGCCCGATCCAGCATGAAGGTGGCAACGAAGATCATCGGAAGGAGCTGGTGGAGGATGAGCCAGGGGACCTTCTCGCCAATATATGCATAGACAACCAGGGAGGCGATCATCCACCAGATTGAGAACCGGATGAACTCAAACTTTGGATCATAGGTGATACCGGGATCCGGACGGCAGAAGATGGCTCGAATCTCATCAGATATGCCTGATCGAGAGAGCAGCATGCGGTCAGACTTCCCGCTCTCCCCGAGAGACCGGATACTCCCGATGATCGTCCCCCCAAGAATAAAATGAATCATACCAAGTGCTGCCAGAATGAGAATCGGCACCTCATAGAGGACCAGGAAGACCAGATAAAAGTACCACGGACCTCCAAGCCGCTCAACCCCATGCATCTCCATCCAGTGAGAGATTGCCATCTGTCCGGCCTGCAGGACAATCTCGGGATGTGAGCCAAAGGACGAATAGAAGAGGGCGATGATACCAGCACCAAGGATCGTTGCAGAGATGAGATCCCGTCGCCAGGTGATCGGAAAGACCAGACGCCTCGTCCAGATTGCAAAGAGGAGGTATGAGCCGAGGATCACAAGGACGATGGGCATATTCTCTTTACTCGTCATCCCAAGTGCAGCCGCAACTGCAGCAACCAGTGCGTATCTGAGTTTTTCATACCTGAAGTATGCACACGCAGCGACGATGAGGAGGAGGGTAAAGAAAGCGATAAAGATATCATTTCTGAGGAACCGGGAGAAATAAACCATCTCCGGTGAAAACGCCAGAAGTACAGCAGCGACGAGCATCTGCCGTGCATCAAGGTATCCCATCCGATAAAGCGGATAGACGAGCGCTATGAGGGCAGTTCCAAGGAATGCAGGCAACAGCCGGCCGACGAGATCAGAATCCCCAAAGAGGGAGAAGATCCCGGCCGTCAGATAGAAGAGGAATGGCCCATGAAACTGTGGATCGTAGATATAGGTCCCTTTTGTCAGAAGTTCGTAGGCAAACCATGCGTGAACTACCTCATCATGGTGATAGAGTTTCAGATCCAGAAAGGCAAACCGAAGAATAGCTGCCAGGAGAATGACGTAAAAGAGTAGTAACTCCGGTGAAAGGAGTCGCTGAAAAATTGATGTATCCGGTGCGGCTTTCATGCCGCTATCTCACGATGATCATCCCTCAAGGACGATCTCAATGCCGATGTCCTTGGGCACCTGGATCCGCATCAGCTGGCGGAGTGCACGCTCGTCGGCATCGATATCGATGAGCCGCTTATGTACACGCATCTGCCAGCGATCCCACGTTGCCGTCCCTTCTCCATCCGGGCTTTTCCGGATGGGGACGATAAGACGCTTCGTCGGGAGTGATATCGGACCTGCTAAATTAACACCGGTTCGTTCAGCAATCTCACGGATGCGTGAGCAAACCGTCTCAATTTTTTCGTAGTCTGTCCCGGTAAGGCGTATTCTGGCTTTCTGCATAGAGGGTCACCGTAAAAGATGAGATACTTATCTCATCTGCTTCGCTTTTATGTCAAGGACAATACCTGCAGCGATGGTGGATCCCATATCACGGACCGCAAAGCGGCCGAGCTGCGGAAGCTCTTTTGCCTTCTCGATGACGAGGGGGCGGGTGGGAACAATCTTTACGATAGCAGCATCTCCGGCTTTAAGGAAGGCAGGGTTCTCCTCCTTGACCTGACCACTCCGTGGATCAAGCTTCTTCTGAAGCTCGAGGAAGGTGCAGGCAACCTGTGCTGTGTGACAGTGGAAGACCGGGGTGTACCCGACGGAGAGGACACTTGGGTGCTGAAGGACAACGACCTGGGCGGTGAACTCCTCTGCAACGGTTGGTGGTGCATCGACCGGTCCACAGACATCTCCACGGCGGATATCGTTCTTTGCGATACCACGAACGTTGAAACCAACATTGTCGCCGGGTCCTGCCTGTGCATGCTCTTCATGGTGCATCTCGATGGATTTTACCTCCCCCTCCTTGTTGGCAGGCATGAACGAAACCTTCATACCCTTCTTCAGGAGACCGGTCTCAACACGTCCGACAGGAACGGTTCCGATACCGGAGATGGTATAGACATCCTGGATCGGGAGACGGAGTGGCTTGTCGGTGGGCTTCTCAGGCTCTTTGAGTGTGTCAAGTGCCTCAAGGAATGTCGGGCCGTTATACCATGGGGTCTCCGGGGACTTCTTTGAGACGTTGACACCGGTAAAGGAGCTTATCGGGATGAAAAGTGTCTCTTCAGGCTTAAATCCGACCATCTTGATCAGATCAGTGACCTGCTGCTTCACTTCATTGAACCGCTTCTCGCTGTACTGTACGGCGTCCATCTTGTTGACGGCGATGATCAGCTGGTTAATACCGAGTGTTCTTGAAAGGAAGACGTGCTCCTTGGTCTGCTCCATCGGGCCGTCAGGTGCAGCGACAACAAGGACTGCTGCATCTGCCTGGGAAGCACCGGTGATCATGTTCTTGACGAAGTCACGGTGGCCTGGACAGTCGACAACGGTGAAGTAGTACTTCGCAGTGTCGAACCTCTTGTGGGCGATGTCGATGGTGATACCACGCTCACGCTCCTCTTTGAGATTGTCCATAACCCATGCAAACTCGAAAGAGCCCTTTCCCTTCGATTCGGCCTCCTTCTTGTATGAATCAAGAACGTGCTGGGCTACAGCACCGGTCTCGAAAAGAAGGCGACCAACCGTAGTTGACTTTCCGTGGTCAATGTGGCCGATAACGGCTAAATTCATGTGTGGCTTATCTGCTGCCATTCTCAATCCTCCACTCATATAGAGACAGTCAAGCGTGCAGCCTGTCCAATGCGAGTATAATAGATTGGAAAGGCAACTATATAAAATATTTCACTTTTCGCCGGAATTCCTCAAAAGAAACGATACAATGATGAACTATCCGATCCTATCCTCCCGTCATGAAGACGCTTCCATTTATTCGAGGACCAAACAACCGAATCACCGTCGAGTGCGCGACAGGGGAGGTCGCGATCCATATCCGGTGCGCCTACTGCAAGCACTGTGCAGGTATACGGATCGCCAAAAGGCTGACGCCATCTCCGCTTGTCCAGACCTATGAGAAGCTCCAGCGGGGCCGGGCATCGGATCAGGATCTTCTCACCGCAGCGATGATGTTCAACCAGCTGATCGAGGATCCCCGCGCAGAGGCGATCGAGTGTGCCGATGAGAAGGGGACCGGTTTTTCCCACCTCTCAGCACGCTGATTTTTCAGGCAAGCATAATCACAAATGTGAGGAGCACAACAGCCCTCACAATCTCATTTGATGCTCCAACAAGATCACCGTTGATCCCACCAAAGAGCCGGCGGGCACCAACAAGCAGGATTCCTGTTGCCGATACTGCCGCTCCCAGTGCTACGGCAACAGCCATCCAGGGAAGGGAAAGCAGAAAGAGCGGCAGAGCGAGGAGCCATGCAGGAATCACGAACCACCATCGTGCGCGTTCGTACAAAAAACTGTGAATCCCATCACGAAAGGGCGCTCCAAGAGCCGTAAGGGTTGCCATGGATGCCTTTGATGCGACCTCGGCGATGAGCAGAACAGCCGGGATCGCAGCAAGTGCAGAGAGAGATCCAAATGAGATGAGGGTGATGGTGACACCCATGGCAACACCGCCTGCCCCTATCTGGCGATCCGTCAGGGCTCTGATCCGAATCTCACGACTCCCGTGTGCCATCAGCCCGTCTCCAAGATCAAGGAGGCCATCGAAATGGTTGCATCCTGAGAGGAAGAGGAGAAGACCGATCGAAAGAGCTGCTCCTGCCAGAGGATTCGGAATGACGAAGAGTGGGAGGAGGGAAACGGCCCCGATCAGGTACCCTGCAAGCGGATAGAGATAGGATCGCTTCGCAAAGGCCTCAAAGTCTGCTGATCGCCCAGCAGGAAGTATTGTTGAGAACTGAAGAAGCGCCCGGACTCCCTCAAAGAGGCTCATTGACCTTCACTATAGAGTTTTGATGTGCACCCGGCAATAAGACCGGCGACAGCATCATCCATGAAGGGTCCAAGCTGCGAGAGGATTCCCGGCTTCTTCTGATCATACCTGGTAAACTCAAACCTCGCATAGGTACCTGCGATGATCTCCGCAATCGCCATCCCGATGATCTCATCTGCAAGGAGGAATACGGGATCATCTGCAATCTCTGAGTCCTTTCGTTTCGCATACAACTCCTCTTCAAGGAGAATTGCAGAGAGGAGCATCGCAGAGACATTTGGATCTCCAAGGGCACGCCGGATATTCCTCTCAAGAACCAGCCGTCCTTCATCTGCCGTCAGTCCATGGGGAACGTACAGCTCCATTCCGGCATTCAGTATCGCATCCATACCCACACCAAGGGCAAGGAGGCGCTCTTCTATCTCAAACATAATGACTATTATCTGGGAAGCAGGCAATCATTAACCTATATGGCATTTTTATCTGAAGAGATCACATACCATCCGAAACGACCTGTTTTTGCGCCGATACTGGCAAACACAATGCTCTCCAAGGTACCGGGAATATCCGGGGCAGGCCCTTCCCCTGAAAAGACCGTCTTTACACCCATTCTCGATGCCGAACTGATCGCAGACGGGAGGATCACCAGTATGCCGATCCGACCGAATACACCGACCGGATGCCCGACACCCGCCACCATCACGCGGGCGATGATGCAGCTCTGCGGCCTCGCCCCCTTCTTCATCAACGCCGGTCTTGAACATCCGGCAACAACACCAACCTACCATCTTTGTGGAGAACCGGGGAGAGATCCACGGATCTCCGATGCCGTCCCGATGGCAGGGATGCTCTATCAGAGAGGCAGAGAACTCGGAGCGTTCCTCTCACGGCTCTCTGATATGCTCGTCATTGGAGAATGCGTTCCGGGCGGGACAACCACATCCCTCTGCGTCCTGCGCGGCCTCGGGTATGATGCCCGCGTCTCAAGCAGTTTCATCGATAACCCGCATTCACTGAAAGAAGAGATTGCAGGGGCGGTTCTTCAGAGAATCCGGGACGAAGGCATCACCGAACCCCTCGATATTGTCGCTGCTGCCGGAGACCCGATGATCCCTGCCGCCGCCGGGATGGTTGAAGGCTTCTCCGGAGAGATTATACTTGCAGGAGGGACCCAGATGCTCTCTGTCGCCGCGCTTACGAAGGCGAGAGGTGTCCGGCTACCAAAGATAGCCACGACCATCTATGTTCATGACGACCCGTCTGCAAACTTCAGGGAGATCGCAGGGGCAATCGGTCTCTCTCCCGTCTATGTTGATCCCGGATTTGGTGAAACCGGCCACTCCGGCCTTGCCCGGTACTGTATCGGAGAGGTGAAGGAGGGGATGGGGGCAGGTGGCGCGATGTATCTCGCCAGAGCGTTAGGGCACACCGGATCAATGATCCGTGATGCAATCATGAGAACAGTCGAAGCCTACTCCTGAAGAGATAAGAGGGACAAGCATCAATATTTTTACAGGAATATGCAACCAATCTTTGTTGTCAATAACCATGGGCAGTTTAATCATCTCATTCACCGGATGCTCCGTGACCTTGAGATTGAGGTAAAGATGATCCCAAACACCACCCCCCCGGAAGAAGTGGCGGACGGATGCCGCGGGATCATCCTGGGAGGCGGGCCGAGTATCGAGAGAACCGGACGGTGTGCCGAGTATCTTGATCTCGATCTCCCCATCCTTGGTATATGCCTTGGCCATCAGCTCATTGCACGATCCCTCGGCGGAGAGATAGGATCGGGTAGAAGCGGGGGATATGGCGGTGTTGATGTGATGATAGAAGAGCATGGAGCCATCCTTGCAGGGTATCCTGATGCCATCCATGTCTGGGCATCCCATACCGATGAGGTGAAGCGCGTACCTGAAGGATTTACCATCCTTGCCAGATCCCCAATCTGCGATATTGAAGCGATGGGATCTGAAGAGAGACGGATCTTTGGCCTCCAGTGGCACCCTGAAGTGAGTCATACAGAGAACGGCAGCCTCATCTACAGAAACTTCGACGAGATATGCAGAGAGTAAGCGACCTTGCCGGAGCGATTAAAGAGATCGGGTTTGCCTGCACCGGATGCGGGGGCTGCTGCACTGGAGACGAGGAGCAGAGCAGGGTGATCATCTCCCCGGATGAGATCGGAGAGATACTCGAGGCAACAGCGATGGGGAGAAATGATATTGCAGCACCCTATCCCGAATTTATCGATGCAAATGACGGAAGACGGTTCACCTTTGCATGGTGTCTCCGGATGAAGGATGAGCGGTGCATCTTCCTCTCTCCAGATAAGCGATGTAGTATCTATCAGGTACGCCCCTGGATCTGCCGGACCTACCCCTTCATGCTTGAGGGGGGAGAGCTGGTCATCTCCGACTGCCCGGGCCTGGGGGGGGATATAACAGAGGCAGACGCACGATCACTTGCAACGGCACTTCTTAAACGAGAGGAGGCTGAAGAGAGGGAAGAGCAGGTGATCCGAAAAATCTTTTCAGAATCATCAATTCCGGCGGGTGAAACCGTCGTCTTTGACAGTCAGGGTATGTGGAGCATTCATGGGTGAACTGAAGATAATCGGGACGGCGCATGTCTCACAGAAGAGTATCGACGAGGTCATTGCCGGAGTGGCAGAGTTTGAGCCCGATATCATCGCGGTTGAGCTCGATCCCCCCCGGTATGCCGCACTGAAACAACAGGATGCCGGGGGAGAGGCCCCGGGAGTCTCTGACATCCTGAAGGGGGGTAATTTCACACAGCTGCTCGTCCAGTGGCTTCTTGGCTATGTCCAGCGGAAGATCGGGATGAACGTCGGGATTGAACCGGGCGCAGAGATGAAAGAGGCAATCCGGCTTGCAGAAGAGCGTGGGATCAGAATAGCCCTCATCGACCGCGATATCAGGATCACCCTCTCCCGTTTCTGGGATGGGATGACATTTCGTGAGAAGTTCAGGATGATCTATGCCCTTGCGATATCAGCAACAGGTGTCGGAGGAGAGGAGATCGATATCGACGCCCTCACCGATCAGGATGTCGTCACCCTTGCACTTGAGGAATTCCGGAAGTTCTCGCCAAACGGAGCAAGGGCACTGATTGATGAACGGGACGCATATCTTGCCCACAACCTCATCCCACTCGTACGGGGAGACCAGAAGGTCCTCGCCGTCATCGGTGCCGGACATCTGAAGGGTGTCACACAGTACCTGTCAGAACCTCAGACACTCCCCCCTCTCCGGGATCTCACCAAACAGACGAAACGCCTGCCATGGGGAAAGATCATCGGCGTCGGCGTCCTCGCCCTCTTCATCTCCCTCTTTATCATCATCGCATGCTCGGGAGTAGGCATGGATGTGCTCGCAACAGCGTTCCTCTGGTGGATTGCTATCAACGGTACACTGGCAGCCCTTGGAACCATTCTTGCACGAGGCCATCCAATCTCAGCAGGTGTCGCCTTTTCTGCCGCATGGCTCACCTCACTCAACCCCCTGATCGCGGCCGGCTGGTTTGCTGCAATCGTTGAGGCGAAGATCCGAAAACCTGCGTTCTCGGACTTCAAGGCCATCAGTAAAGCAGAGAGTATCACCGAGATGAGCACAATCCCGCTCTTCCGTGTCGTCCTTGTCGCAGCACTTGCCAACCTGGGGAGCACCCTTGGAACCGTCCTCTACTTCCTCTTTATCTTCCCGCTCCTTGGGATCGATCCGACGGTTCTCATCGGGGAAGGGGTGGCCAATATCTGGGAGATTATCTCGTCTTTCTGGTAAAAAGAATCAGAATGATTCCTATTTTTCAAGAGGTGCCGTGAAGCAGGAGAATGAGCGGCAGCGGGAAAGACTCAAGTAGTGGAAAGGGTTCTAAAGAATAATATGAAAGGAATTAGAACCTATACACAGGTCATTATCACCGGACTGGCCTGTATTCTGGCCATGCTCCTCATCAGCCCGGCGGCGGCGGCCATATCCGACATCCCTGCCGGAGGAACCGTCTTTATCGGGGAAGAGGGGGTTGATATTACTGCCTGCGGAGTCGCAGATGGTGATACTCTCGGCTGGTTTGCAGCGGGACGATCCCCGGCCACCGGGGATCCGGATACCACCGTCGTTGTCAGTGATGCAACCTCATTTTTCGTATCACCACAGATCTTCTCGGATCGGATCGGTGTCTGGTATAATCTTGCAACCGGGAATCCCGCATTCATGGTTGCCGATCCGTTTCTCCAGATCCGGGTATTTGATGTTGATTACGGAGCCATCGACCGGACAGGGCTCTGGGTCCCTATGGACTTTGAACTGCAGTTTCGGATAACAACCAACCTTGATGCGATGGCACAGCGGCCAGGGGTTACCGGAGCTCCAATCGAGGTACGAGTCACAGGAGAAGAGGGGGTTGAGTATTCTGCACTGAGCAACAGAGCTGGTGTCAGTACCCCCCTCATCTTCGCCGTCGACCGGTCACCATTTATGACCGGGGGGATCTGGTATCCTGATGCCGGGTATAGCCGGGGAGTCTACGACTTCTATGCATTCTGTGACGCAAACAACATGAAGGATAATTATCATGTCGTCGGAAAGACGATCACCGCCCGCGATGAGTCGGTATCACTCTCCCGGACAACCATCCCGACAATCACCACGCCCCCGGTGACACCTCTTCCGACGGCACCCCCCACCCCGGAACCGACCACCCTCCCGGCAACACCAACGCCGGCAGAGACACCCCCTGTCACCGAGACTCCGGTAGTACCAACGCCAACCCCGGAGCCAGCCCCGGCGAGTGCTCTCATCGCCCTTGTCGCCCTGACGCTGGTGATATGCCTCTTGATACGAAAATAATAACCATAAGAACAATACTCTGATGTACTATGATCCAGAACAAGAACATCGCGAACTTCGGCGTGACCATCATCCAGGCACGCCACAGTATCAGGAACTTTAAGGACACCCCGATCCCCGAGGAGATCATCAGAAAGGTCCTCGACTGTGCTAAATCTGCGCCATCAGCACGAAATATCCAGCCCTGGATATTCGGGACGATCACTGACCAGACGCTCAGGAGTCAGATCGCTGACCTTACGACACACGGTAAGTTCATCGCCGAGGCTCCGGTCTGCTTTGCCGTCTTCGGTGAGCGCGACCAGGAGTATGTCCTTGAGGACTGTTGTGCGGCAACCGAGAATATCCTCATCGCCCTGACCGGATATGGGATCGGCTCCTGCTGGGTTGCGGGCGAGGGGAAGGAGTATGCCGAGCCGATCAGAAAGCTCCTTGGCGTCCCTGAGAAGTACAAACTCATCTCTCTCATCGCTGCAGGCGAGGCAAAGACTGAAGGGTTTGTCCTTGCGAAGAAGAAGCTCCTCACTGATATCACCTTTAAGGACCGGTACTCAAACGAGTGACCCATCCACCCCCCTTTTCTCTCTGGATGGTGGCCAATTCAGACCAGCATTTATGCCTGATGAAACACCCAAAAGATATCCATGACACCACCGGTTCTTCAGGTTGCACTTGATATCCTTGATCTTGCCCGTGCCTATGCGATCACAGAGGAGGCGATAGCAGGAGGTGCGGACTGGATTGAGATAGGCACCCCGCTCATCAAGAGCGAGGGGATGGGTGCTATCCGGGAGATCCGGCGACGCCACCCGAAGATTACCCTCATCGCTGATATGAAGGTGAGCGATACAGGAGCCCTCGAGGTCGAGATGGCGGCAAAAGCAGGGGCAGATATCATCTGTATCCTCGCCGATGCAGACGACTCGGTCATCAGGGAGGCGGTCCGGGCAGCAGATCTCTATGGCGTCCGGTTGATGGGGGATATGATGACGGTCAGAGATCCCATCAGCCGGGCCCGGGAACTTGAGGAGATGGGCGTGCATATCATCAATGCCCATGTCGGCATTGATCAGCAGATGGTCGGAAAAAGTTCTCTTGAGCTTCTCGATCGCCTCGCCGGCGCGGTATCGATCCCGATTGCCGCTGCCGGCGGCCTTGATGCTGCGCGGGCGGCAGAGGCAGTGACACATGGGGCAGAGATCGTCATCATCGGTGGAGCAATCATCCGATCGAGCGATGTCACTGCGTCAACCGCCGCAATACGTTCTGCTATCGATGCACCCGGGCCACGATCCCAACAGAAGCGGGATCAGACGGACGAGATCCGATCGATGCTGGAGGAGGCATCCTCATCAAACGTCTCCGATGCGATGCATCGGAAAGGTGCGATGAACGGCCTGAAGCGGTACTCCGGAACCGGGAAGATGATCGGGCGTGCCGTCACCGTCCAGACCTTTGCCGGAGACTGGGCAAAACCCGTCGAGGCGATTGATCTCGCATCTCCCGGGGATGTGATCGTCATCAACAACAGCCGGGATACCACCATCGCTCCATGGGGAGAACTGGCAACACTCTCCTGCCAGAACAAGGGCGTCGCCGGCGTCATCATCGACGGGGCGGTTCGTGACCTTGACGATATCCTCGAAATGACAATTCCACTCTATGCAACAGCAGCGGTCCCGAATGCCGGAGAGCCCAAAGGGTTTGGAGAGATCAATGCGGAGATTGTTTGCTGCGGTCAGCAGGTGCGGCCGGGCGACTGGATCATCGGGGATGCAAGCGGTGTTGTCGTCCTTCCCAAAGAGCGGGCATATGAGATCAGCCGCCGCGCAGTCCTTGTTGCGCGGACCGAGGAGCGACTTCGCGAAGAGATCAGAAGGGGTTCCACCCTCTCGGTTGTGATGGAGCTCCTCCGCTGGGAGAAGCAGTAACCAGAGGAAACGGGGCTGCCGGGATAGTCCCGGAGCAATCACTTTTCTTTTATCAGAACAATTAGTATCCAATCGAATCCGGATCACCATACCCAGGACGATCAGGGATTCGTCCTCTCCGGAAGAGAGAGATGACTGAAGGAACGGAGTCGCGCAGATGTTACACGAGGCAAAAGAGACGCTGCGGGAAGTGATGCAGGCGGTCACCCCCATTGCTGTGATCGTATTTCTGGTATTACTCGTTCTGATCGGATCAGGCGCAGCAGAACTGATCGACTATATTCTCGGGGTCATGATGCTGACAACGGGAATCACGCTCTTCCTCATCGGGGTGAAGAGCGGGCTGCTCCCGATGGGCGAGGCGATCGGATCAGATCTCCCAAAACATGGATCGATCTATCTCGTCATCATCACCGCATTCCTGCTTGGATTCTTTGCAACCGTCGCCGAGCCTGATGTCAGGGTGCTGACAAATATGGTCGATCTGGTATCCAACGGAGAGATTGCCCAGAACCCGCTTGTCCTCTCAATTGCGATCGGAGTCGGCTTCTTTGTCATGCTGGCGATGCTCCGTATCGTCCTTGGCGTCCCGATCACCTGGCTCTTTGCAGCAGGGTATATGGTTGTCATCATCCTCTCCTTCATCGCACCGGCTGATTACCTCCAGATCGCGTACGATGGCGGGGGCGTCACCACCGGGCCGCTGACCGTCCCATTCATCCTCGCCCTCGGTATAGGTCTCAGCTCGGTCCTTGCCGGAAGATCGACGCTCACTGATGGCTTTGGGCTGATAGGGCTTGCATCGATCGGCCCGATCATCGGAATCATGGTGCTGGGGATACTCCTATGATAGCAGAACTTGGAATCCTGACCGGTATCGACCATGTCATCCTCGAAGCGATCATCGCACTGATCCCGCTCTCGATCTTCTTCATCCTCTTTCAGATTACCTACCTGAAGCTCCCCATCGGGCATGTCATCAATCTCTTCAAAGGAATTGTCTTTACCCTGTTTGGGATGATCCTCTTCCTTCAGGGGGTGAAAGTCGCCTTTATCCCGGCAGGTGAGGCGATCGGATCCTTCTTCAGCGCAATCGGGAAACCCTGGATCCTCATCCCCTTCGGTTTTCTCCTCGGACTCCTTGCAACCTATGCAGAGCCTGCAGTCAGGATCCTCTGTTACGAGATCGAGAACTCGTCAAGCGGGTTCATCAGGGGAACACTTATCCTCTATACACTCTCCCTCGGAGTCGGGGTTGCCGTTGCACTCGGTATGGGGCGGATCGTCTATGGCTTTTCATTCCTCCCAATCATCATCACCGGATACGTCATCGCCATCATCCTCCTCTGGTTTGCAGACCGCGACTTCGTCGGGATCGCCTTCGATTCAGGCGGGGTTGCAACAGGCCCGATGGCGGTCACCTTCTTAATGGCACTCGCCGTTGGGGCGGCAACGGGGATAGAAGGGCGCGATCCGGTGATCGACGGGTTCGGGCTGATCGCACTTATTGCTCTGGCACCGATCCTCTCAATTCTCATCCTTGGCATCTACTTCAAAAAGAAAAAGGTGAATACATCATGATCTGTGAAGGTTGTAAAGTACTGATTGTAACAATCGTCAAAAAAGGCTGGTCACAACAGGTGATCGAGGCATCCCGTCGGGCAGGTGCATCAGGTGGCACGATTATTCCCGGCCGTGGAACCGGCATCCATGAGATGCAGACACTCCTTGGGCTCCGAATCGAACCTGAGAAGGAAATTATCCTCACCATTGTCAATCCTGAACAGACCGATATGATCCTCGAGGCCATCGTTTTGGGAGCAGAGCTTGAAAAGCCGGGCAATGGAATCGCCTTTGTCATCAGCCTCGATAAGGTTGCAGGCCGTGTCCATATGTTCACAAAAGAAGAAGAGGAAGAATAGGGTTCAACTAAGATCGCTCTCCCGAAGGAGAGAGCCGCCTGCTGCCCGAATCTTCGAGATCGCCTCTCCCGCCTGGCTCACCCTCAGGATGAGCACTGCAGCTTCCCTGCCGGAATAGGCGTACGCATACTCAATATTAATGCCGGCATCACCGAGAATCCGGGCAACCTGATGAAGACCACCCGGCTCATCCTTCATCCGGACCGCAATCACATCAGTGAACTGGACAGCAAACCCAAGCTTTTCAAGAACAGAACGCGCAGTCTCAGGTGTATCCACGAGTGCACGAACAACGCCGAAACTGCTCGCTTCTGCGATTGAGAAGGCAAAGATATTCACATTGCTCTTCTGGAGGGCTTCTGCAATGGCAGCAAGCCTCCCCGGTTTATTCTCCGAGAAGACGGAGATCTGTTTGATGATATACTCTTCCTGCATCAGATAACCCTCCGGTCGATGACACGTTTCGCTTTTCCCTCAAACCGGGGGAGCGATCCCGGTTCTGCAAGCTCCACAACAACAGCCACATTCAGGGCACTCTTGAGTGTATGTTCCACTTTCTTTTTGATGTTGATGAGATCATTGATTCGATCACTAAATGCTTCGGGGGCAACCTCAACCCTGACGATCATATCATCAAGCGAGCCTTTCCGGTCAACCTCGATGAGGAAATGACCTGCAAGTTCAGGAATCCCAAGGAGTGCATGTTCGACGGCTGAGGGGAAGACGTTGATACCACGGATAATCAGCATGTCATCGACACGGCCGGTAATCCGCTGAATACGTGGATGTGTCCTGCCACATGCACAGGGTTCGTCATCAATCCGGGTAATATCCCCTATACGGTACCGGATCATCGGAAGAGCCTCTTTCTGAAGGACGGTCATGACGAGCTCACCCGACTCTCCAGATTCAAGAACCTCACCGGTTACAGGATCAATAATCTCAGGATACGCGATATCCCCCCAGATATGGATACCCTGCTGGGCAGTGCATTCAGAGAACATCGGGCCGGATATCTCGCTTGTACCATAGATATTGTACGCTTTGACACCCATCGTCTCATAGATACGCGTCCTCATCGACTCGGACCATGGTTCCGCACCGATAATCGCTGACCGGAGATCGGTATCGTTTTTGATAGAGATACCCATCCGTTCTGCCGCTTCACCGATATGGATCAGGTATGATGGTGTGCATGCGATGGCGGTCGCCTTCAGATCCTGCATCAGCTCGATCTGCCGTTCGGTATTGCCGACACTCGTCGGGAGGACGGCCGCACCGATCCGCTCTGCCCCGTAATGGAGGCCAAGGCCCCCGGTGAAGAGACCATACCCATACGAGACCTGGATGACATCCCCCCGCCCAAGACCACAGGAAGTGAGTGCACGTGCAAGCGATGTCGTCCAGAGATCGAGATCTTTGCGGGTGTACCCGACGACAGTCGGCTTCCCTGTCGTTCCGGAGGAGACATGGTAGCGGACGACTTCATCATGGGGTGCACAGAAGATCCGGTTTGGATAGTTATCCCGGAGATCATGCTTATACATGAACGGGAGGAGGCGGATATCCGAGAGGGTCCGGATATCATCCGGATGCACACCCGCCTCCTTCATCCGCCGATGATAGAACTCGGAGAAACTGTACAACCGGTAGACGAGTGTCTTGAGGAGCCTGTACTGGAGCTTCTGGAGATCTTCCTTCGGCATCGTCTCAATCCGTGGATCCCAGCAGTGCATCAGAGATCACCCCTCCGGTCAATAACACGCTTCGCCTTCCCCTCAAACCGTGGGAGTGAGCCGGGTTCAACAAGCCTGACGCTCGTCCTGAGGGAGAGGGCTTCCTGCAGCCTCTGCTGTATCTGCTTCTGAAGACCGACAAGGTCGCCGAGTTCGCCTGAGAAGGCAGAGCGGTTCATCTCAACATCAATCGTCATCTCATCAAGATGGTGTACCCGGTCGATATATACCATAAACTGATCGCCCACCTCCGGAATTCCGAGGAGAACATGCTCAATCTGCGAGGGGAAGACGTTGATCCCCCGGATAACAAGCATATCATCACTCCTCCCCATAATACGTGCGATCCGCAGCCCCCGCCCGCATGGGCATTCATCCTCGATGAACATGGTGATATCACCTGTACGGTACCGGATCATCGGCATCGCCTCCTTTGACAGGGATGTGATGACCAGTTCACCCTTCTCGCCGGGGCCAAGCGTCTCACCGGTCGCAGGATCGATGATCTCCGGGAGATAGCAGTCCTCCCAGATATGCAGGCCATGCTTCTCGGTACATTCAAAAGCGACGCCGGGGCCGTACATCTCGCTCATCCCGTAGCTGTCATAGGCATCAATGGCGAGGCGGGTCTCAAGCTCATGCCGCATCGTTTCAGACCATGCTTCCGCTCCAAAACAGCCAATCCTGAGTGAATCAAGCGTCACGCCCATCTCTTCAATGACTTCGGTGATATGGAGCGCGTATCCGGGGGTACAATGAAGAGCTGTCACCCCGAAGTCCTGGATCATCTCGATCTGGCGCTTTGTATTTCCTGTCGCGCTCGGAACGACCATCATCCCTGTACGTTCTGCTCCGTAATGGAATCCAAGGCCGCCGGTGAAGAGACCATAGTTCACTGCATTCTGGAATGTGTCGTCTGCGGTCAGGCCGACCATCGTCAGATTTCGTGCGATAAGATCCGACCAGGTATCAATATCGCGCTGTGTATAGCCGACAACCGTTGGCTTACCGGTCGTTCCGGAGGTCGTATGGACTCGTACGATCTCCCGGCGAGGAACCGCAAAGAAACCGAATGGATACCCTTCCCGGAGATCGGTCTTCTTTGTGAATGGAAGCCGCGAAAGATCATCGGTGCTTCTGATGTCATCAGCGGATATACCGGCTTCACGAAGCCTTTCCCGGTAAAAGGGGACGTTCTCTGCAAGCGATACCGTCCATCTCAGCTGCTTTGCCTGGAGTTCTTCAAGGCGCTTCCCCCGAAGAGTCTCTCTCTCTTTATCCCAGAACATGGCCATCCCTGTCATTACCTCTTCTCATTTGTGTGTACTATAATGCAATAGACTTTGTCAGATGCTGACATGGCACACGGCAGGTACATTTCCCTGGCAATACTTGATATACAGGTTAGGAAAAAGAGAGTGTGATTACTATGGTTGATAAAGCAGGATTCGGCAGTCTTATTGCAGGACTGGTTCTGATAGCACTTGGAGCCTATGGTATCTTCATGTATTTCCCCGATGTTATCACCGTATTGAAGGGGTCACTTGGAATCATCGCCCTCCTTATTGGCATCTTCCTTGCCATTATCGGGGTTTTAATCATGAAAGAGTGAGACGTTATCGTCTCACAGGCCAGATATACCACTCCTCTGCCTTAACGGAAGTCCCATCCGGGAACATGGCCTTGACATGAATCCTTCCGATACCGCGATCCTGTTCGTTGAAGGAGAGTTCATGGTAAGGAATCCAGATTCCCCGGAGTGGGAAATCCCCTTCAGGCAGAGAGCGGCTGATGGTCGCAAACCCCCGGTACAGAAGGCGTGGAGATATCCGGAAGCCGCGGCGATCGATATCCGGGGTGTACACGCTTACCTCCATCGAGACGGAGGATCCATCAAAGGTGACATGGCGATTATTTCCGTCATAGAACCTGTATTTAACGACCAGGCCATCCAGATCACCAAACCCTCCAAGATCTGCAGGCTCTGCCCAGATCACCATGGCAGAGATGGTGCGTATTCCGCCAGGTGCAGAAACCGCAGCCGGCTCCGGAGTGTCATTCGGATCTGTATCAGCAGGTGTTGATGTGGAAGAGAGATCGGCCGCGGGATCTGTATCACGATCACCCGGGAGTGGTATCATCCCGGTATACACTGCCAGAGAGATCGCAAGAATGACCGCAATGGCAACGACGACGATTGCACGAGTATCCATGCCTGAACCTTCTGGCATATCAGCAGATAAGGATTCTTGTCATGGAGAAAGGGGGTGATAGGATAAAAGAAGAGAGAGCTCAGCTCCCAGAGGCCATCAGAAGATTTATTGCACGATACACCCGATCCGGAGGATATCAATCAGTCCTCATACCATGGGTTGGGGATTTTGGGTCATATCTGCCACTCTTTGACGAGATAGGAGCGACCCGGCTGGTCGCGATCACAGAGCATGCCGGTCACCCGGAGAGGGAAGGCGTGCATCTCATCGAGGGTGGTACAGACGAGGTTCTCTCCGGCTGCAATGAGAGATTTGATCTCATCATTGCAGTTCCACCCATTGAAAGACCGGATCCAGCCATGGATGCCAGGGTTCAGGAGAAGCAGATCATCAACCCGGACAATGAGGAGAGAACGGCTATGCTGATCCGGGCAGGGGGACTCCTCTCCCATAACGGGGTGCTCTTCTGCATCACTGATCCAGATTTCTTTGCAGGCGGAAAGAATGCAGGCATCCTGAAAGAGCACGGACTCTTTCCACAGGCAGCATTCTCCCTTCCACGCGGAGTCTTCCCCCCCGTCGCCGGGAGGAGGCGTCTCCTCGTCATCATCCGGCAGGGAGAGGAGGGAAGGATGATGGCAGGAGAACTCTCCCCTGAAGACGGGCGGCAGGAGATCCTGATGCAGAATCTTCTGAATGGAACGGAGGGAAAGACGGCACAACATGGGAGATTCATCAGCCCGTTTGTGTTCCGGAGCCTTGGAGAGATTCTCCTTGAGGACGAGGTACAGAAGCTTGCCGAGGAGCAGGGCACAGCAGCGGTTCCTTTCTCCGGCCTTGCCAGATCGATTACAATAGGGGCGTGCGGGCTGCCACAGGATGCAGGCAGGCGACTCTATCTCCCTTACTCTCCTGCAATCCCACCAGCTACCAGAGATGAGGATATCGCCATTGCACCCGGTGAAACCGCATGTATCCTCCTCAGGCCGGATGCCGTCGATCCCGGGTACCTCATCCTCTTCTTCACCACACCACTCGGCCATGCCATCCGGGAGCTGATAGCACGCAGGGCAGGAGATATCAGCCGGTTCCGTGAGACGCTCTCCCTTGCTACAATCTATCTTCCAGCCCCACAGGTGCAGGCTGAGGTGCTCAGAATCCATGGCGAGATCGAATCACTGAAACAGAAGCTCGATTCTATCGGAGAAGATCTCCTCAACCATCCACATTCATCCCGTTCTGCTCTCGAAAGGATGAAAAACCTGATGGAAGGGGATGGACTCCATGAATGGACAGAGACCCTTCCATTTCCACTTGCTTCCATCATCTGGGCATACATTGCCGAAGATTCTCCTGAGAAGAAGCAGAACCATCTCTTCCACCTCTTCGAAGCATCTGCTGAGTTCCTCTCTCTCATCCTCATATCAGGGATTGCTCCCCTCACAGAAACCGAAGAGATCGACCTTCTTGACGAGAACCCTGAGTTTCGTGATATCTATCGATATGCGACATTCCGGAGCTGGATCATCCTCTGCAGGAGGACGGGGAGATTCGTCAGAAAAAGGCTTGCATCACCGGAAGAGCGCGACGAGATAATGGCACTCTTCGGTAACCCGCCACGCGGCTTCATCGATCTTATCACCGATAAACGTCTCTTCACTCTCTTTGACGAGGTTGCGGATCTCAGAAATGACTGGAAAGGCCATGGGGGCATCGTAAGTATTGCAGGATATGAAGAGCGACTGGCAACGCTTGAAGAGTATCTGAAGAGATACCAGCGGATTGTACGGGATCATTTTACCGATGTAACCCTTGTAATTCCCGGATCAGGAGAGTATCGTGATGGGATCTTCACCTACAAAGCTGATGCACTTATGGGATCCCGCTCCAGATTCCGGACGATTCATCTTCAGACACGTATCCCGCTTGATACCGGGAAGGTGTACCTCCATGCGCAGGGGAGTTCGGAGCCGCTCGAACTCCTCCCACTCTTCCGGCTGGAGAGACATCCAAAGACCGGAGCGCCTGCATGGTACTTCTATAACAGAATCGACGGAAGGAGCGTTCGCTGGATATCGTACCATTATGAGGCATCGCCGGAGTTTGAGGAGGAGAATGACGAGGTCTATCAGACAATGAAACGCCTTCTGCTCATCAGCGGTGAGTAACGATGGAGCAATGCAGAATACTCACCCTTGAAGGATCGGCACTCCCCTTCGATCTCGATATAACACTTGGTTGCGGCCAGGTCTTCCGGTTCGAAAAGATCGGCCGCTGGTGGTGTGGCATCCTTGGAGACGAGGTGGTGAGGATACGGCAGGAGGGAAGAGATCTCCACTTTGCAGGTACCACTGAGGATCAGATCATCAGGTACTTTGATCTCGATCTGGATCTTGAGGCAATACTTGCAGGATTTCCTGATGAACCCCTTCTTGCTTCTGCAGTCGGGCATGCTTATGGTCTGAGGATCGTCCGCCAGCCGGCCTGGGAGTGTACCGCGTCATATATCGTTGCAACATTTGCGAACATTCCCGGGATACGCACCCGGATACGCCTCCTCTGTGAACGGTTCGGCGAGGAGATCCGATCCGGACACTATACCTTCCCACAACCAGGTGTTCTTGCATCTTCTCCACTCTGTGACATCCGGAGCTGCCGTGTCGGGTACCGGGACCGCTTCCTTTGCGGGACGGCAGGGATGATCAGGGATGAGCCTGGCTGGGACCGAAAGATCGCCGATCTCGAATACAGGGATGCCAGAAAAGCGCTGATGAGGTATCCGGGTGTCGGGCGGAAGGTGGCCGACTGCATCCTCCTCTTCGCTTTTCACCGATTTGAAGCGGTTCCGGTTGACGTCTGGATCGATCGCATCATGCGGACCCATTACCTTGAGGAGGGGAAGCGGTACAGCTATGACAGAATCGCAGATCAGGCACGGGCCATCTTTGGCCCCCATGCCGGATACGCACAGGAGTATCTCTTCGCGGCACGGAGTCAGATGATAAAAAAGTGAGATGGTTATGTTCCGGCATCCCAGGAGGCCATATACTCCTCCTGCTCAGCGGTAGGGCTATCGATACTGCATCCAAGTGAAGCGAGCTTTAACCGGGCGATCTCCTCATCGATTGCTGTTGGGACATCATGAACACCAGGGATGAGGTTCTTTCCATGTCTGACCATGTACTCCGTCGAAAGTGCCTGGACGGCAAAGGAGAGATCCATCACCTCGATCGGGTGACCCATCCCCTTTGGAACGGCAAGATTCACGAGCCGGCCTTCTGCAAGAACGTGGAGCGTCCGGTCACTGAAGGTATACGAATCGATCCCGTCCCGGCGGCTGATCGTATCGGCGTGCGTCTCAAGATACCCGATATCGATCTCGACATTGAAGTGGCCTGCATTACAGAGGATCGCACCATTACGCATCAGACCAAATTCCGCTTCTTTCAGGACACCAATATTTCCGGTTGTGGTGACGAAGAGCTCGCCGATACGGGATGCCTCCCTGATCGTCATCACCTCAAAGCCGTCAAAATGGGCCTGGAGGGCACGGCGGGGATCGATCTCGGTGATGATGACCCGTGCACCGAGTGCCCGTGCCTTCGTTGCGAGACCCCGGCCGCAGTACCCGTATCCGGCGACGACTATGTGCTTTCCTGCGATCAGAATATTCGTCGTCGCCATGATGGCAGTAAGCGCACTCTCACCGGTACCGTGGACATTATCGAAGAAGTGCTTCATCGGAGTATCATTAACGGCGATCACCGGGAACCGGAGTTTCCCCTCCGCTGCCATCGACTTGAGCCGGTGGATCCCGGTCGTCGTCTCTTCACACCCTCCGAGGACGCCGGGGAGGATATCCCGCCTGCCTGTATGGAGCCGGTGGATGAGATCCATCCCGTCATCGATGGTGATTGAAGGGCGCGCATCAAGGACCTTGTCGATTGCCTCATAATATTCCTCAAGCGAGCAGGCACGTTTCGCATAACAGTGGATCGTCCCTCCTGAGAGGGCTGATGCCACATCGTCCTGGGTCGAGAGCGGGTTGCAGCCGGTGATATGCACCTCTGCACCACCTGCTGCAAGTGTCCGGGCAAGGATGGCGGTCTTTGCCTCGACATGGAGTGCCATCCCGATGACGATCCCTTCGAATGGCTGTTCTCTGATAAAACGCTCCCGGATCTCCCTGAGAACCGGCATATACTGCTCCGCCCAGCGGATCTTCTCTTCACCTGTCTGCATACTGTACCCCTGTACTACCACTATGCACGCAGGATCTCTTAATCAATCCCGATGGGAACAGACGCTTGATAAGAGGATGCGCCCTATGATCTGGTGATGGCATTAACACGCAGAATTATCCCCTGCCTCGACCTGAAGAACGGACGGGTCGTGAAAGGGACACATTTTGAGGACCTCAGGGATGCGGGCGATCCGGTCGAACTGGCGGCACGATACAATGAACAGGGGGCAGACGAGGTGGTCTTCCTCGATATCACCGCATCGAAAGAGGCCCGGAAGACGATCATTGATCTCATCTCCAGGGCTGCGGACCAGCTCTTCCTCCCCCTCACCGTCGGGGGTGGTATCAGGACAAACGATGATATCACCGCCATCCTCAGGGCAGGTGCAGATAAGGTCTCCATCAATACTGCGGCGGTCCAGAATCCGGCGATCATCTCCGAGGGGGCGGCGGCATTTGGCACCCAGTGTATCGTCCTTGCGATGGATGTGAGGCGGAATTTTCAGGAGGCAGAAGGAACAAACCCGATCAGGCTCCCGGATGGGAGTACCTGCTGGTATGAGGTCGTCACCCATGGCGGGAGCAGACCGACAGGTATCGATGCGATACGTTGGGCAAAAGAGGGAGAAGAGCGGGGTGCCGGCGAGATTCTCCTGACATCGATGGAGACGGACGGGACAAAGGAGGGGTTTGATATCCCGATCACCGAGGCGATCGCGTCTGCAACCAGTATTCCGGTCATCGCTTCCGGAGGGGTCGGTACACTCGGGCATTTTTATGACGGGTTTGTGTATGGCAAGGCAGATGCCTGCCTCGCCGCATCCGTCTTCCACTTCGGGGAATATACAATAAAAGATGTAAAAGAGTATCTTGCCGCAAAGGGCGTCCCTGTGCGGCTATAAAGATTTCAGAGGAATGACCGGAGATCGAGCTCAAAGCCGATGACCGGGTGTTCCAGGTCGAAGGCGAGGATCACATCGGGGTGGAGTTCCCCAAATGATCCCACCACCTCTGATCCGATACATATCGCTCCCTGCCGGCCGGGAAGGAAGGCGGGATCTTCAGAGGGGGCGATGCTCGTTTCTCTCGCACATTCACGCAGCAGGGCATCGATGGTTGCATACACCTCCGAGAAGTCGGCACCCGGATGCGTTGCTGCGCCTGCCACCTTCTGATAGGTCAGTGTATGATCGTTTACATCTCCGACCGCGAAGATCCGCTGCGGCAGTTCACGGTGTTTGTTGGCTGAGAGGATCTCAAGGAGCGCGGGGAGGAGATCGGTCCTGAGCATGGTATTCTCAAGAGAGATCGGATGGAGAACCCTCAGGGCACGATCAGAAACCGGCCGCTGCATATACTCATAGCTGACCCGTTCATTCGTCAGGGTAAACGGCATCACCTCGGTGTAGCCAAGACCAATCGCAACCTCTGAGACGATGCGGGCAAGCTCCATTGCGGGATCGGCCTTCCCTATCGTGAAGGTCGGGGGGAGGTCGCCGGAGAAGTGATTGAACCCCCATGCAATCGCCACATCCTCAAAGATATCCCAGTCATGCATGATATCTGCCCGGTAGCAGGGAACCGTCACACGGACAGACGACCCTTTCAGGGGCTCTGCACCAAACCGCATCTTCTCAAGGAGGGGGATGATCGAATCCCTCGTTACCGGAATGCCAAGCAGCCGGGCACAGGCATCTGCATCGATGGTCCGCTCAACAGGTGCAAGGGAGGGGCAACAAACCCCGTCGATCGTCACCGACTCTATCCTGCCGCCGGCCTCGGCAAGGGCCGTGCAGATGATGGAAACGGTCTTTTCAACCGCCCGCTCATCGGTTCCGGTGACATCAAGGAGGATGTCGGTCGTCTCTTCGGTGATCCGGGTCAGCTCACCATTGATGATCGGGGGGAACGAGAGGACGGCATCCTCCGCATCCACGATCAGGGGGAACCGGTCAAAGTCTGCAACAAGGCCCGCAAACATCCTTCCCTTCGGATGGTCGGTCAGCATCTCCTCCATCGTCATCTCACGGGTCTCATCGAGGGGGACGAAACGGCGGTCGCGTGGAGAGGCGATGTACCGGAATGGCGGCGTGACCGTCGAGAGGTCATGCACCCCGATCGCCACCTTCGATCGTCCCCGTCCTATCGCCCAGTGGAGCGCCTCCTGAAGCGCCATGAGCGACTCGATCGATGCCTCATCGAAGGAGAGGCCACGGATAACTGCCGATCCAAGGCAGGGACGGATCCCGACAAGACCGGGATCGATGGAGAAGGTGATCCCCGACTCGCCGACCGGGTAGTCGGGAAGGCCGGTCTCTATCCCGAGGAATCCACGCATTGCCCGGGCAACCCCCTCAACCGAGTAGAGATCAGTCCTGTCAGGGAAGAACTCGACATCGGCGTGATCTTCTTCGAGGCGCTCGATATCCGATCCGATCATCGGGATTGCCGCAAGGATCGTTTCACGATCGGTCCGGCAGAGCCGTTCAAGATACTCATAGTTCAGTGTTATAATCGCCATGCTTCAGCTCCTCCTGTATGACGGGGTTGAACGCACCCAGTCGATATCGCTCTTATAGAGCTGGCGAAGATCAGAGAGTCCAAGCCTGAGCATTGCAACACGGGAGATACCAAGGCCCCATGCAAGGACCGGTTGTGTGATCCCAAACGGTGCGGTCACCTCTTCACGGAAGATACCGGCACCGCCAAGCTCAACCCATCCAAGTCCATCGACCCAGACCTCCGGCTCGACGGACGGTTCGGTATACGGGAAGTATGCGGGGCGGAACCGGACATCTGAAAAGCCCATCCGATGGTAAAACTCCTTCAAAAAGCCGAGGAGGTTATTAAAGGTGACATCATTATCCATCACAATTCCTTCAAGCTGTTCAAACTCGGCGAGATGTGTCGGATCGATCGACTCCCTCCGGTAGACCCGGGAGAGCGAGAAGGCCTTCACCGGCGGTTCCGGGTGCGCGGCGAGATACTGGATCGAGAGAGCCGTCGAATGGGTCCTGAGGACCGAGGCTCGTGCCTTCTCAGGGTTCCATCTTCCACCCCAGCCGGTCGATGAGGTTGCCCCGCCATGCTCATGCATATCGCGTATCTTCTCCCACCCATCCGGGAGCGGAGAGGTGACATCAAGATAGAAGGTATCCTGCATCTCTCGTGCCGGGTGATCCTGTGGCTGGAAGAGAGCGTCAAAGTTCCAGAACGCACTCTGGACGATATCCCCTGAGAACTCCGAGAAGCCCATCTCAAGAAGAAGTGTCCGGACCTCGTCAAGAATCCTGCGGTATGGATGGATCTTGCCGGGATAGATCCGCCGTGGCGGGGTGGCAAGGCTGTAGCGGCGGAGGGACTCGTCTCTCCATGATCCGGAGAGGATCTGCTCACGGGTCAGTGTTCCGATCTCCGGGCGGAGATCAAGGCCTTTCCTGACGATTTCATCTCCTTTCGGGGTGATGGAGATGTTCCACCGGACCTCCTCGGAGATGGCGACAAGGCCACGGGATTTCAGATCGCCAATGCCGGGGGTCTCATCTTCACCGGAGGCAATAGCCCGCAGCGCCCGTTCATCATCCGTCTCCGGGATGGAAGCGGCCTTCTTTGCGATCCCCCCCTCGATCCGGATCCACCCGTACTTCCGCATCCACCCGATTGCCACCTTTGCAAGCGGATGGCGGGAGAGCTCTCCCATCGGAATCTCACCATCGATACTCTCTATGACCTGCCGCTCAGGGAGGCCCTCCTGTGCATACAACTCCCCTTCTTCCGTCAGATGATATCTCTCACGGACATCACGCATGATCCGAACGAGATCCCTGCCTGCGGCGAGATGAGCCCACTGCACCACAGAACCGGGGTCTGCCGCAAGCTCATCCGCAAGCACCTCCGCATCAGCTGAAGTATGCTTCTGAAGGATGAGGAGGAGCCGTTTCTCATTTACCGTTAACTCCATAATTCACTCCGTCACCATATGCCGGACAGACTCCCGCCGTTCCTTAAAGTCAGCAAGGAACTCCTTTACCCGCTCAAATGTTGCCTTCTTGCATGTACCACAGAGAAGTGAGCCTCCGAGGCATGCCGATCTGATCTCAAGCAGTTCATCATCGTCTGCGACCATATGGAAGAGATTGAGAAGATAGATCGGACAGCCATCCGGCTCACCCCCACATTTTACCTGCTCCTCTTTTGTCATCCTGCCACCGGTAAGGGATCCCATCACCTTCTTTTTGACGTCAGGGATCGCTTCATCAAAGAAGAAGAGGCTGTCGGGGATGCTGCTTGACATCTTTCCACCCTGGAGGCCCTTCATGAAGCTATGGTAGGTTGAGGAGGGGGAGATAAACCCATACCCTCCGTTTGCAGCCTCAATCTGCCGAACCTGCTCCGATACAAGGAAAATATCTGCTCCAGGTATATCGAGATGCCCTTCATACCGTTTCGATCCCGGAAATGCTTCTTCGACGGCATCCATGGCATGGAGAGGTGCATTCTTGGATCTGACACTGATATATTCCCCTTGATCCAGAACCGTGAACCATCGCATCTTATGGGCAATATCCCGGGTGAGCCTGATATGCGGATCCTGATCGATCCCGACGGGAACAACCGTCGGGGCAGGCCCTGAGACGACCTGGGGATAGAGGATGTCCGCAACCTGTGTCGCAACCGAGTCAGCATGCGCAAGGGAGGTCTCCTGCGTGAATCCATAGATCGCCTGAAGATCCGAGAAGTTGATCTTTATTGCAGCCTCAAAAGCGAGATCCTTAAGCACCTCATTCTCACTCTGGTAATAGGCGGTTCCCTCAAATCCAAGTGCATAGAGGCATTCAAGATAGAGAGCGCCATATTTTTTGCAATCATCCCAGGAAAGACCCCGGACCGCATGCGCTTCCCGATCTGCGATGGATATAAAACCCGATCCACCCTGTTCAACATGCCAGACGACCTCACGCATCACCATCAGGTGTCCAAGATGGGGATAGCCGGATGGCATAAATCCGGTCATCACATTGAAGCGTGATCCGGTAGTGATCGCCTCAATAATCGGAGCATAATCACGGTGGCCGACGACGATCTTTCGCCTGAAGAATGCAGGCGGTGAAGAGAGGGCAGATGCCTCAGCTTCAACAGGTTCGATACCAAACTCCGAGAAGAGGCGATCGATATCAACAGCAGGTGTGCTTGACCAGGGGTTGATCACAGAATCCATAGGGGGTACTCTCACAATTTTATCCGTGCAAATTCGATATACACGATCTCGTCACTTTGTACACAGGCAAACAACATCTTCTTTTTGACACTATGCGCCATCCTGACAGATCGTGAGATGGTACTTATTGCAAGCTCTGCGCCATCAGGGATCGCATGGACGAGCATCTCGGAGTGGCGGTCACTCTCTGTATAGACCCTGAAGTGGTGACCGAACTTGTATCCGGTACGCGGGGTGAAGCCGAGGTTCCGTAACATCGTATAGACAAGGAGCTTCTCAACAAGTTCGGTATCGCCGGAGAGGGCAGAGGCATAATATGTATCACGATCGGTTGAGCCGCCGTTGAAGAGGAGCACCCCGGTGTCGAGGAGATACAGGGCCTCAGGGGGCGAGAGAAGGAGGCGGCCCGGATCGAGCCGGGTTCCATACCACTGGGACTGTAGCTGATCGCCACCTTCACCATGAACGATCACCTGTGTTCCAAGAGGAATACCTTCAATACCTTCAGGGAGAGGCGTGGCATCCCTTGCTTTTGGGCGATGGAATCTGAGATCATAATAGGTCAGTTCCTCCTCATCATCGACGACGGCAAGGAGGTAATTCTTCCGCATATTCTCAGCCGTTGCCACCTCACGAAGGAGTGATGAGAAGATGATCGGATCGCGTTCCGAGAGGACACGGACGAGGTACTGGGTTGTCCCCTTCCCCGGCTTCTGGCCGCGCCGGAAGACCCTGAAGTCATGGGGACCGGCCTGTACTGCATACCCACGTTCACGGATATCGCGGTAGACGATAAATGAACGCAAAAAATTCTTCTTCTCTGCGGACTTCCGGAGAAGTGAGTCGAAATCAAACCCGACCGGGTCGATTTTGCCTCTCTGGAGGAGATAGAGCGCCTCTTCAGGAGAGAGGTCAAGCCCTGCCGCAGTCGGGCGCCCATACCCGCCCTGCTCATAGAGAGACTTCCCCTCAGCCCCAATATGAATCATTGTTCCATCGTATGTCGCCTTCACTACCTCTGGTATAGGCGGTTATCCGAGATAAAAACACGGCAGATGAGAAATGCTTTCAAAGGAAAACACAATATTTACTCTGGATCGTGATACTATGTACGCCAGATCGTCTCTACAGGGAATCGGATTGATTGCACTCCTTTCAGTGCTTCTCCTGGCACTGCCGGGACCGGTATCGGCCGGTGATCTCTTCATCCATGAGAGAGAGAACCAGACCTACGCAATCGGGGTATATACTGATATCTTTGCCATTGAAGAGAGCAGGGATGGCACTCTCATCCTCGGAGGATACACATCCGTCCAGAATACCGATGAGAACGCCTTCCTGATGCGAACTGGGACAGACCGTGAGATGCAATGGCATGAGCTCTATCCGGGCAGCCGGATCGTTGCAATAAAGGCGCTTGATGACGGCCGTATCATCTCGGCATCACTGGATGAATGGGTGCATCCGGAAAGCCCGATTGCCGCAATAACCGGCTCCGGGTATCTTCAGATGACAGAGGATGACGGAGCCGTCATCTGGCGGGAAGAACTTCCCGGCGATGCCCCAGCCGCAATCCTCATTAACGATGATGCGATCATCCTCGTCGGATGGACATGGCCGCCTGCCGGGGACCCTGAAGCGGTCAGCGGGTTCTTCTCCCGATATGATCTCACCGGGACACTCCTTGAGAGAACAGAGTACCCTGATGTTGCTGTTCATGATATTCTTGAGACAGGAGATGGAGGATACGTCATCGTCGGGAACACTGGCGATCCCGGCACAGCAGTATCTGTTCAGTATGGTCACTTCACAAAGATAAGAGCGGATGGAGAGGTCGAATGGAGAGAGACCTATGAAGATCGTTCTCTTTTTGCCATCACGCAGATGAGTGATGGCTATCTTCTTGCGGGAGGAACGATGCCATACGGATTCCAGGAGGGGCAGGCATGGGCTCTTGGTGTTTCTTCCGATGGAGACCTTCTCTGGGAGGAGAAGCTTCAGGGATATGCCGCGTACCGGGTTACACCCTATGGAGATGAGTTCCTTATCGCCGGGGCAACGGGACCGGGCAATCCTCTCATCCTTACAATCCAGGCCGATGGTTCGGTGACATCCTCTCACCGGCTCCTTAATGCTGACGGACGGTTCACAGCGATTGCACCGCTCTCGGATGGATCGGTTGCGGTCGGCGGCTGGTCCCGCCACACCGGCGGGGTGGATGGATGGCTCCTCGTCTTTGATCCCTCCCTTGTACCACAAGAGCCACAACCTGCCGGGGCGGCAGGATTCACCCTCATCACCGCCGCACTCGGCCTCTCCGGTGCAGCAGTATGGCTCCGGAGAAGAGAAGGGCGTTAGGCTGCGAGCCTCCGGACCTCTGCAATATTACCAACATCATCCCGGCGATCATCCTCCGGCGTCTCCATGATGAAGAGGAGATGCCGGAGCCGGGGGTGGTGGAGGATGGCCCGGAACCCCTCTTCCCCGATGGCACCAAGACCGATATGCTCGTGCCGGTCAAGCCCGGACCCGAGCAGCCCTTTTGCATCATTAAGATGGATGATGGAGAGGAGATCGAGGCCGACAACCTCATCGAAGAGCTCGAAGGTTGCCCCGACCGCTTCCTCTGATCTGAGATCGTACCCTGCCGCATGGGCATGGCAGGTATCAAAACAGACGGCTATCCTCTTCTGATCCTCGATCTCTCCAATGATCGCTGCAAGCCCTTCGAGATCACTCCCGACTGAGTTCTTCTCTCCGGCAGTGTTCTCAAGGACAAGGGCAACACCGGGATCAGTCGCATGAAGAGCGGTATTGATCGCATCAACAACCCTCTTCTGCCCAACCCGTTTTCCGGATATACCATGATGGCCAAGATGGGTTACCAGGTAGGGAATCCCAAGCTGCGAACACCGCAAGAGCTCCACCCCCAGACTTTCGACGGATTTCCTGTAGATCTCATCCTTTTCTGAGGAGAGATTCGGGAGGTACGGCATATGAACAACAGGAGAGGAGATGCCTGCCGTTACACATGCCTCCCGAAAGCCGGTTGCCAGGTCGTCTGTAAGAGGTTTATACTGCCATCCACGCGGATTTCGGGAGAAGATCTGAAAGGTATCGCATCCCTTCCCAACAGCACGCGAGACGGCACGATCGATCGATCCGGCGATCGAGACATGGACACCGACACATACCATGCAGAAGGTGTTCTCCTGAAAGAGATGAAAGGATATTGGTGCGGGCAATCGGGAGGTCAGAATCCGAGGGCCAGAAGAAGCGCGGCTCCAAACTCCTCTGTCGTTGCCTCTCCACCAAGATCAGGGGTTTTAATCCCCGAATGGAGAAGAGACTGTATCGCCTCCTCAATCCTCTCTGCCTCGCCTGCATAGCCGAGATGATCAAGGAGCATCGCCGCACTCCTGACAGCGGCGATCGGGTTTGCGATCCCCTGGCCTGCAATATCAGGTGCCGAACCATGGACAGGTTCAAAGAGGGCAAGCTGATCCCCGATATTTGCTGACGGGAGCATCCCGAGCCCTCCGACGAGATACCCTGCCACATCAGAGAGGATATCCCCGAAGATGTTCGTGGTGACGATGACATGGTAGCGGTCCGGATGCATCAGGATGTCAAGGGCGAGGGCATCGATGTACCTTGCCTCATAAGATACACCTGCCCGGGATGCCTCGGCAGAGCAGATCTCCCGGAAAAGGATATCTGATTTGAGGACATTTGCCTTATTTCCGATGGTGAGGGGAACCCCTCGTGCAGCTGCCAGGCGGGAGGCGTACCGCCCGATACGCGTACTCCCGGCAACCGAGACGACACGGACCGTGCAGGCGCGATCCCGCTCACGCCACTCGATCCCGGAGTAGAGACCCTCGGAATTCTCACGCACCACCATGATATCAAAGCCTTCACCTTTCACAGGCCGGAGGTTGGCGTAGAGATCGAGTTCCTGCCTGATCCTCAGGATGACGGAGTCATAGCAGGGATCAGGGGGTGTCGTCACCGCACCAAAGAGGATTGCATCCGCACTCTTCAACGCGCTGATATCATCATCCGTACATGCTGTTTTTGTCCTCTGCCATCTGGCATATCCGACCTCGACGTCAAAGAAGTCCCAGTCAGGGTGAAGGGAGGCAAGCACTGCCTCTGCAACCGGGATCACCTCACGGCCAATGCCGTCGCCGGGAACAACAGCTATTCTAACCATGTCGTTCCCTCCATGCCGCCATCATTGCATAGACCGCATCAAGGACGGTCTTTGGAGAGGCGCCCCAGTGAACGACTGCACCAAAATACCCGTTATACTCTCCGATACCACCCCTCTCTTTTCTACAGCACCTGGCAATGAACGGCTCTTCAGTGACCTGCGAGAGGGGGCAGATATCAATACGGGAGTAGTTGGTGCCATAGCACTCTTCATATAACTGCTTCCCGGTCAGGCATCCGGCGACCCGCTCACCCCCCGTCATCCGATCCATATCGAGTGTTCTGGTGAAACCGCCTGCCCGGCAGGGGAAGACATCGGCATTGATCGTTGAGATATCCCGGATATGATGGGAGAAGGTGCAGTTGAGTTCTCCAAGAAGCCCGGCCTCTTCAAGCTCCTCGATCGTCACCGAGAGGTTCGCCCTGGGTGGGCGGATATCATAGACATGTACTGTCTGAAAGAGGGAGAGATCAGGATCGAGGACGAAATTCATATGCTCATCCATCGCCCCGAAGATGGTACACCGTTTCCCGGTTGAGAGAGCCCGACGGACCATGCCTGCCCGGTCATGCTGATTGACCCTTTCAGAATAGAGGATCGTCTCACCCACGGTGGCAAGCACCTCTTCATGAAGAATATCACGCATCATCCCGATCCCATCCGGATCCGGGGTGACTTTCAGGAGTTCAAATCCCTCTTCCACCCTCCTGACGAGGTATTGAGAGAGAAAGTAGACCCGATCCCCGACCGGCTTCTCAAAGGCATGGCCAACAACCTTGCATTCAGGAGGAAAGATCATGCCTTCCCCCTCCAGTAATTGACGAGGCCTCCGGCAGTGAGGATCTCACGCATCCGGGGGGAGAGTGGGGTGAATGGATACGTCGTTCCACAAAGCTCAAACGACCCGGCTTCGAGATCAATCCTGATCTCATCACCATCGCTGCATGACGGGATATCGGCCTCAAGAACCGGCAAACCGACGTTGATTGCGTTTCTGAAGAATATCCGGGCAAAGAGGGGGGAGATGACGGCAACCACCCCGGCCTCCTTCAGGGCAATCGGTGCCTGTTCCCGTGATGAGCCGCAACCGAAGTTCCGGCCGGCGACGATAACAGCGCCTGAGAGCCGGGGGGCGAGTGTCGGATCGAGATCTTCAAAGACATGGGCGGCCCAGACAGCTCTCTCCTTCGTCCTGAGATACCGGCCTGCAATGACAAGATCGGTATCGATGTCGGATCCAAGGCAGATTACCTCTCCTTTAAGCATGGAAGACCTCCGGTTCGGTGATAGAGCCTGTCAGAGCAGTCGCCGCAGCGGTCGCGGGAGATGCAAGGTAGATCTCTCCACCGACGCCCATCCGGTTTTTAAAGTTACGGTTTGCCGTTGAGAGGCAGACCTCGCCTTCACCGAGGACACCGCTATGAATGCCAAGACAGGGACCGCACCCCGGTGTCACCACCATGCAGCCTGCAGCGATGAGATCGGCAATGATCCCATCCTCTGTGGCACGGAGGAGGACTGAAGCGGATGCCGGGACGACGATCGTCCGGACCTTCACCTTTGATCCCCGGACCATCTCCGCAAACCGTTTGAGATCTGTATACCTGCCGTTTGTGCAGGTTCCAAGGAGAACCTGGTCCACCTCTGTACCTGCAAGATCAGCGACCGGACGGGTCGAATCGACACGGTGGGGAAGCGCAACGAGCGGGACGATATCATCGAGATCGATAATACACTCTTCGCGATAGGAACAGTCTTCCGGTACCTGCGTCTCTACATGATGACCATATCCTGCAAGGTACTCACGACAGACCGGATCTGCATAAAAAAGTGCATTTTTTGCCCCGGTCTCAACACCCATGTTGCAGATACAGAGTCTCCCCTCCATATCGATCGTTTCTGCACCCGGACCGGTATATTCGAGTGCCGCATATGTGGCACCCTCCATTCCGAGGCGGGAGACGACGTTTAAGGCGACATCTTTTGCTTCTGCACCTCCGGAGAGGGTGCCTTCCAGTGAGATCCCGATCGTCTCGGGCACCCGGAACCATGTCTCTCCCGAAGCCCAGATTGCTGCCATATCGGTGGCACCGACACCGGTCGCAAACGCCCCGAATGCACCGCCTGTACAGGAATGTGAGTCTGCACCAACCACCACCTCACCAGGGAGGATACACCCTTCGCTCATAATCTGGTGGCAGATGCCCCCCCCACAATCTGAGAAGAGGACGCCTGCTGATGAGGCGTACTGGCGAAGTTCCCGCTGGAGATCTGCGGTCGTTCCATTGTTGGCCGGACATATATGGTCAAAGAGGACGGAGATCCGTGCCGGGTCGATTCCTATCGGCACCCCCATCTCACGGAAAGAGGCGAGGGTAAGGACACCGGTTCCATCATGGACATATGCCCGATCCACGCGGGCATCGACATACTCACCGGCATTCCCATGAAGTATCCGTTCTGTAAGGGTTCTGCTCATTGTGCCACCTCACTATCAGCCTGATGAATGAGCGAGAGGAGGAGGTCATGGGTGATGCTGCATTTGTTCTCCCCCCTCGACTTGACCTGATCCAGGATCCAGCAGATCTGTGCTTCGGAGATGTCATGGCCCATCGACCTGAGGATATGGGCGATCGCCTTCTTTCCGGTATGTTTTCCAAGGATGTAGTGGCGTTGGCCCCCGACAAGTGCGGGATGGATATACTCATAGGTCGAGGAATCCTCGATGAGTGCCGCAATATGTATCCCGGACTCATGTGCAAAGGCATGCTCTCCGACGATAGCCTTCGTCTTTGATATGGGGATCCCTGATGCCTCCGAGACGGCGTGGCTCAATGTCAGAAGGTGGGAGAGATCATACCGGTCAACACCCCCTTTGAAACGGATTGCGGTCAGCACCTCCTCAAGCGATGCGTTTCCTGCACGTTCACCGATCCCGTTGACGGTGGTATGAAGCTGGTATGCACCCCGTTCTGCTGCGGTGATGGTATTTGCGGTTGCACATCCCATATCATCGTGACAATGAATACAGAGCGGAATACTGAGATCGGTGAGGAGATCATCGACGATCCGGCTCATCTCAAGGGGAGTCAGGCACCCGACGGTGTCAGCATATGAGACGTAATTGGCACCGTATTCAGCACCTTGTGCGTACATCTCGCGAAGGAAAGCAAGGTCCGTCCGTGATGCATCTTCTGCGGCAAAACGAACCTGGAGGCCGTGATCATGGGCATACTCGATCATCTCAAGCGCTCCTGCAAGGACCTCTTCCCGCGGCTTTTTGTATTTGATCTTCATATGCAGATCCGATGTCGCGATGAAGATACTGACCATATCAATGTCGCAGCGGATCGCACAGTCGATATCATCCTTCAATGCGCGTGAGAGGCAGCAGATGCGTGCATCAAGATCCAGATCAACGATCTTCTGCACACAGGCAGCCTCATTCTTTGAGACGACAGGAAAACCTGCCTCGATGACATCAACACCGACGCTGTCAAGCAATCCTGCAATCCGGCACTTCTCCTCAGCGGAGAAGGATACACCAGGAGTCTGTTCACCATCCCGGAGCGTTACATCACATATCTCAACATTCCACTTTTTCATAACAGGCACCCTCCGGGCATGAACCTTCAACGATGACGATCTTTGGACCTTCCAATGGAAGGGAGAGGATTGTTTCAAGGGCATCGGTATCTTCGGCAGGGATGATGACCGGATCTGCCCATGCCAGGTACCGGCGGATATCATATGATCTCTGGCCGCCGGTCATGGCCATACAATGATTTTCAAGGACGATACAGAGGAGCGGATTGCCCTTCTCAAAGGAGTCGATGAGGGCATTCAGCCCTGAATGAAGGAAAGCTCCATCACCGATAACCGCAACACGGGTGCTCTTCGCCGCGACTGCAACCGACGAGCCGAGACCATAACTTGCAATACCCGCCTGATAAGGAGGATTCATCAGGAGGAGCGAACAGCCGATATCGGGGATGACTTTCATACCCCGCTTCACCAGAATCGAGAAGAGCGGGCGGTACGGACAGGCTGTGCAGAATGTCCGGAAATACCCGCGATCTGAGAAGCGTTCTGAGTTTCTGGAGACCGGCGGGGGGAGGAGCGCCTGGTGTTCCCGCACAAATGGTCTTCCTATCTCAAGGATCTTTGATCCGGGAGGCAGTCTGGGTGGAGGATAGGAGATGGTGACATGAGAGGGTGCCAATACAGCACCAACACCGGTATCACCCTCTCTGATCCTGTTCAGACCAGACCCTGCAGCCCATGCGAAGAGTCCGCCGGTTCCCTTCTCAGCACGGGTCATCCTGCCTGCTATCGTCAGATCAGCCTCTGCCAAACGTCCTTTTCGTATCATCTGGATGGTATCGCCACATTCGGTCTCGGCATCAAGGAGTTTTGGGGTGAGCCGAAGGATTGTAATCCTTGAGAAGCGTTCTGATACTTCAAATGCGGTCGCCACGGCCTCGTTCACCGTCTCTTCACCAGGCTCGATCACCGGGCATTGTGCAATCTCACCATAATACCGTGAATCCTGGGCATTCTGTGAATAGGCTGCAAGAGGATCATCACCGACGATGATGACAACACCCGCGATGAGCCCCTGGGTTGTTGCATTGATGAGGGGATCAGCGAGGGCATTCATCCCGACATGTTTGACGATGACCGCAGATCGCCGTCCTGAAAGGGAATCGCCCAGGGCATACTCAAGGGCGACCTTCTCGTTGATGACCGTCTCTGCGGATACCACAGTTCCAATCTCCGTTACCGGGTAGCCGGGGACGGTATAGATCGCCTCGGCACATTCTTTCAGATGGTGAGCAATTACCTCATGCCCTTTCATGGACGATCCCTCCCAGGGACGATGTCGCATCCTGTGCAAAGGGTACACATCGTCTCTGCAGTCCGTGTATCAAGCCCCGCCTTCTTCAGCCATCGGGCATGGAGAGCTGCGGTTCTGAGCAGACGATCTCTTCCCGGCCGCGTAAAGGACTGCAGGGCAGCGGCGGGGGTGAGAGGGCGGAGTACCGGGATCACTCCCCGCCCGGTGAGAAGTTCGATGCATGCCTCCATCTCCTCATCGCTCTCTCCAAGGCCGATGATCACATTTGAGAAGACATGCCCTTCCCCAAAGAGTTCGACAGAGCGATCGAGTGCCCGGATAACACCATCCCAGGAGAGACCCGGGCACATCTCATCAAAAAGGGTGGGTGTTGCCGCCTCCAGGTTGAACTTCACCTCTGAAACACCGTCTGCATAGAGATTATCCGGCGTATCCCGGCCCGGATAGATGGAGACACCGACCGGTATCTCCTGCTCCCCGATCCTTTTCAGAACGGCACGCACCCGCCGCTCCTCATCATCGATCGATTCGAAGACGCCGCTTGTCAGGGATATTGCATCGATCCTCTCCCGGACACCGGCGATCATCGCTGCAATCTCATCCGGTGTTTTGATCCTCCCATCAGTTCCAGGGACAGGACAGTATTTACAAGAGAAGATACACCTCCCGGTAATAGTGATATATGCCTGGCGGGGGCAGTGAAGACCGACCTGCTCAAGGATTCCTGTGCACTCGGCTGATCCGTGCCGAATGATCGCCTGACCATCGCCAAGATGCCGGATCTCTATTGGAGAGTGAGGAGATACGGAGAGCCGGATCCTTCTGCCACCTGTCGAGAAGAAGACTGAGCCGGAACCGCCTGCGCCCGGGCCGGCAGCGGACCGCTCAATATAGGATGATGCATCGGCACCGGTGATTCTGCATGATCCGGTTGCAAGGAGCTCTGCCTTTAGTTCGTGCCATCGCATAAGAGGAGTGCCTCGTCAAACCGTGTTGCAAACGGAATCGCTGCAACTGCACCGATCAGTCCCCGCCCGGCGGATCTGACATCGAGAAGCGGGAGGAGGTCATCCATCTCTGACCGGGTGATCTCACCACGTTTCACCTTCCATCCGTATTCAAGAAGAGGGGAGGGATCAAAACCGCTATATGCCGCCATCCCCGTCTCATCGGAGAGGGTATGCTCCATGAGGAGTTTCTCAAACCGATCGATACATCCCAAAGGATCAGTCGTTGCAAATTCACATGCAACCGCGACACAGTTCTTTGTCCTGTAGGCGACCGGGTAAAGCTGGGTGATGGTATGGGAGAGGTACCGGGTTGCGTTATCCTCAACTGCCTCTGCGATATTATGGCAGAGGGTCCAGGTTGCCCCTGCATCCGGGGTATCGGTATCGTCAACACCGATGATCAGCCGCTGACGGCGTGGAAGGACGATCCGTGAACCGGCAATCTTTCCGCCACCACAGGGATCCGACTCTGAGCGGATCACTCCGGTTGCACCGGCCCGGCAGATGGAGGCCCCGACGCCTCCACCCCCCATACCGATATAGGTGATTCCTATCTCAGAATCAGAGGCAGAAACCCGGGCGATACCAGCGGGGAACCGTGAGCCGACGAGATCAAGATCGACGGCTCCCGGTGTGAGAAGGTACCGGTTCGTCAGGCCGATGGTCCTGACATGCCGGACAAGGGGACTCTTCGCATAGTGATGTCTCACCCACATCGCCCCTCCGATACAGTCAAACCGTTCGATCAGTTCGACAGACGCTCCATCCTCTGATGCAATCCCGAGGATCTCGGGGTATATTATTGAATACGGGTCATTACTACTCTTCATGATGAGCCGCCAGTATATGAGTAATCCATGATATGGTGAATCGTACGATCAGATCGGCTGCGATGGATGAACCTTCATTCTCAGGAGAAGTCGGGCTTTGGATCTGAACCTTCCGTATTGCCGATAATTTCGTTAACAGAATAATCGGCTACAAGATCATATAAGGTGTTCGATCCTGCCGGGAAAAAAAGGATTAAAAGAGTTCATGGAGCTGGAACTTGAATGGACCGAGGGATCCACCGTAGTTTCCAGCAGAGATCTGTTTGACGCCAGGTACCTTGCATGCCGCTTTGACACCGGCTGCCATCGCTGCCTTTACAGCAGCCTCATCGACACCATCGATGACGATCTCGTAGATTGAACCGACACCTTCAGGAACTTCGGTACCTTCGACCTTCTCGCGGATGGTCGGACAGAAGGCCTCGTTGGTGGAAGCTCCCATGAACTTGTACTTCTTGCTCCCGACTTTTGAACCACTTGAGACGATACCGCCGGGGAAGGGGGTGATGACACCTGGCACGAGTGCAATAGCATCGACCGCTGCCTCTGCTGCAACGAGTGCTGCCATCTGGTTCTCACCAAATATCAGGAAGTTTCCACCAGCAACACCCTTCACTGCTCCGTACTCCTCCTCGATGATGAAGTCGCCGCCCATGATCGGGATCGACCAGCATTCACGGTCACCAACGGTCACCTTTGACTCAAAGCCGTCACCGAAGAAGTGGAGCTTCACCGGAAGTTTCTCTTCTGCATCAAGGCCATTGAAAGCCGCAGTCGTCGGGGCTGTCAGAACGCACTCGGCGATACGCTCAACGAGCTGCTCCTTCAGTTTCTTCTTTCCGACACAGATGAGGATTGCATACCCTGGCCTTCCGTCGGGCGTCTCTTCTGCAGGAACGAACCGCTCGATGCCTGCCTCAGCGGGGCATCCGATGGTGGATGTTGCAAATCCGGTTGCTTCCACTGCTGCCTTATAGGCCCATTCCTTCGTTACTGCGGTTATGATTACGCGGGAGACCCAGGTCGGGAACCCTTCTGCGTAGGTATTCTCAATAATAACTCCATTGTACTCCATTGTGACACCTTCGTCTATGATTAGATGAGGGGGATGGATAAAAGAAGATTTCTCTTTGTACTTCCGACGGAGTATCTTCAGATGGGCATCCGGCTCAGGCAACAATAATAAATGATCAGATGAGGGGTTTTGATGCGGGCAATACGGATTCTCCTCATCTGATTCCGGGTGATGATCTCCGGCAGATGATGATCCATCCCCCGGGTATGATCCGACCCGGGACGCATATGATCATCCTCATAAACAGAGGAACAGAGATACGAGACCGGTTGTGCAGGTATTTCGATGACATATAATTTTTACAATAAATATCTTCTTTTCCCGTATCAGAGCGCATAATGAACCCCCTTAAAGAAAGCACTTTGACGGCATCATGAGAGGAAATTAACTATTATATCTTAATCTGTGGAGATTATCATGGAGATAAACTCCAGAAAAATTAAGAAAGTTTATCTATCTTATCTAACAACAATTCCTGTAATCGATTTTATATCGATAGAAAGGCTGGTGCATGATAGCATGGCGTTTGCAATGCATATCAATTTGGAGCGTTGTACTGGTTGTAACAATTGTGTTGTTGCATGCCCGGTAAACGCATTAGAGCTCTACACTGTCGATCCCGTCACCAAAGACAAGATCTACTCTGTACGCGACGGAAAGGCAATCGTACTTGACGTCAACAGCGAGCTCTGCGCCGGATGCGGCGTATGCGTCGAGGCATGTCCATACAATGTTATTCGACTGGTAGGACCGTGGGAGACCGTCCGGGCGCCTGTTCAGGGTGCCGGAGCTTACCACTGATTGGAGGAGAAGAGAGGGATTTTAAATGGCTATGAGCAATTTGTACCCAAAGTTCTCCAGGACAAGAGACGGCGTAAAGGTTGTTATGGAGCAGAAGCTCCTGCAGCATACGAATAACCTGATCTTAGACAGCGAAACCTGCACAGGATGTGGCATCTGTGTCGAGGCCTGCCCGGAAGATGCAATCTCCCTTGGCCTGGTCGGAGCAATCCGCAGGGGAGCTATTTCAACAGTAGATGACGCCCCCGTAAGCGTCGATGCTGAGAAGTGCTCCTACTGTGGTGTCTGCGTCATTATGTGCCCGTTCAATGCACTGTCCCTGGAGATAGATGGAGAAGAGAAACTTCCGATTCTGGAGAATGAAGGCTTCCCACAGTATGATATGGTCACAGTGATCGATGACGAGAAATGTGTCCGTTGTACCATCTGTGACGAGATCTGCCCACGTGAGGCAATTGACCGCGATGTCCCCTTATTTGAGGGAGCAGATGATGAGGGTGTTGCACGCCAGAACGCATTGACGGCGAAGACCGAATTTGTCGTTGATGACGAGAAATGCAACTACTGCGGTATCTGTGGTGCACTCTGCCCGGCTATCGATGTGAAGCACAAACCCTTCACCGCCGAGACCGGGACCGTTGATGGAGAAGTCATCTGGACCGAGGACCTCTGTGATGCATGCAACATCTGTGCAGAGGCATGTCCGGAAGAGGCGATCACCGTCAAGAGGACGGTCGAGTCCAAGAAGCTTCCCGGAACAGTCACGATCATCCAGGAAGAATGTTGTACCTGTACCTGGTGTTCACAGAACTGTCCGGAAGAGGCGATCACCGTCGAGAAGATCTTTGAGGGAGACATCACCTTCAATGCAGACAAGTGCCCGTCAGGATGCTCAACCTGTGTTGAAGTATGCCCATGTAATGCAATCTATCTGCCAACTCCAAAGCCCGCAAAGGAGCTGAAGAGGGAGCAGGAAGATGTTATTGCCGTGAACAAGGACTTCTGCATGCTCTGTGGCGCATGTGTCAACGCCTGTCCGGGTGAAGACATCATCGTTCTCAAGAGAACCGGAATCAGGGTCAAAGGTAAAGAGACGGACCTTTTCAAGACGATCAAAGCGAAGCTTCTGACTCCACGGACATCCCAGGTTCGGGAAGACCAGGCAAAGATCGGAGAGGTTCAGCTGAAGAGAATGGAGACTGCGTGAGGTTTTCATTATGGCAAAAGCAAAAGGTTACTCCGACGAAACCCTGTCTGTCAGGCTTGCCGACAGATATTACCGCCCAGAAGAATCATCCGATGACTTTCTCGAGAATGTAGAGAAGATCTCGATGACCATCCCTCATATGTGCTACCAGTGTGGCACATGCACAGGGTCATGCCCATCAGCACCGAGGAGTTCGTATCGGATACGGAAGTTTGTCCGCCGGGCCGTCCTCGGACTTGAGAATGATGCACTGACAGACCCGGATCTCTGGCTCTGCACCACCTGCTACTCATGCACTGACCGGTGCCCCCGTGACATCGCCCCGACAGATGTTATCATGGCGATGAGAAATCTCGCATTTAAGCGCGAGATTGTCCCACGAAACTTCCTAAACACTGTTCAGTTCATCTATAAGACCGGGCACGGGGTTCCAAATAACGATGTGAACCGTGCAGCCCGTGTCAGGCTCGGACTCGAAGCAGAACCCGAGACGACAGCAAAATATCCGGACTTCATTCCAGGAATTCAGAAGATCCTCGACCACTATGGCCTGAAGGACAAAGCTGATGAAATTCTGGCGGAGGGTCAGTAATGTCAGGAAAAACACACCAATACGCATTCTTCCTTGGATGCATCGCACCAAACCGGTACCCTGGCATTGAGGCAGCTGCCATCAAGACCAGTAAGAACGTCGGTATCGAACTTCTCCCTCTCAAAGGCGCATCATGCTGTCCTGCACCAGGTGCATTCGGGTCCATCGACCTCAAGGTCTGGTACGCGATGGCGGCACGCAACCTCGTCCTCGCAGAGCAGATGAATATGGATATCGCTCTCATCTGCAACGGCTGTTACAAGTCAATCTGGGAGGTTAACCACAAGCTCAAACACCATGACGAGCTCAGGGACGACGTCAACGAAGTCCTCAAAGAGATCGATATGGAGTTTAAAGGAACCATCGATGTCCGCCACCTTGCTGAGATCTACTATGATGAGGCAGTCTGTGGTGTGGCAAAACTCGCCGACAGCGTGACAACACCCCTCAAGGGTGTCAAGATCGCCGTCCACTACGGATGCCACCTGCTGAAACCACGGAAAGACCGTGAGTTTGAGGTCGAGGCGGTCGGAGATACCGAGAACCCGATGTGGATGGAAGAGCTCGTTGGCGCACTTGGTGCAGAGCCGGTCCAGTACCGCAACAAGATGCAGTGCTGTGGCGCAGGCGGCGGTGTCCGGGGCTATGATATTGCACATGCCCTCGACATCACCAACGAGAAGCTGATCAATATGAATGAGGTCGGTGCGGACGCAATCACCGAAGTCTGCCCATTCTGTCAGCTCCAGTTTGACCGGGGCCAGATCGAGATCGGAGAGAAGTTCGGTGTCGAGTGGACGATTCCTGTTCTCCACTTCAATGAACTGCTTGGCCTTGCACAGGGCATGAGCCCGCAGGATCTCGCACTTGATCTCCATGGAATCTCCTGCGAACCATTCCTGAACAAACTCCAGTGAGGTGCACTATGGTTGACGAAGCAAAATCACAAAAACCACGAGTTGGTGTATATATCTGTCACTGTGGTACCAACATCGCTGGTTCTATCGACATTAAGGAACTTGAAGAGTTTTCAAAAGGAATTCCAAATGTCGTCCGGGTAGACGAATACCAGTACATGTGTTCAACCCCGGGACAGAAGAAGATCGAAGAGGACATCAAAGAGTACAATCTCACCGGTGTCGTCGTTGCCGCATGTTCTCCACGTCTCCACGAGCCGACATTCAGGACAGCATCCAAAGAGGGTGGACTGAATCCGTTCAGGTTCGAGATGGCAAACATCCGTGAGCAGAACTCATGGGTCCACATGCATGACAGGCAGGGTGCAACCGACAAGGCAAAGGATGCTCTCAAGATGGCAGTTGCCAAGGCATCACTCCTTGAGGATCTCTATCCAAAGTCCGTGCCGGTCGAGCATACCGCAATGGTCGTCGGAGCCGGTGTCGGAGGTATTCAGGCAGCACTCGATCTTGCAAGCTCAGGGATCAAGACCTATCTTATCGAGAAGTCACCGACAATCGGCGGCAGGATGTCGCAGCTTGACAAGACCTTCCCGACACTCGACTGTTCACAGTGTATCCTGACACCAAAGATGGTGGATATCGACAGACATCCAAACATCGAACTGATGACCTATACCGAGGTCGAGAAGGTCGAGGGATATATCGGAAATTTCGATATCACACTCCGGAAGAAGGCACGTGGTGTCCTCACCCCTGCCGAGGCTGAGGCACGCGGTATCGTCGGTGGAGGATGCAACGGCTGTGGAGACTGTGAAGGAGTCTGCCCCGTCATCAAGCCAAACCCGTTCGAGATGGGAATGGCGCCACGAAAGGCGATCTATATCTACCACGCACAGGTTGTTCCACTCATCTACACGGTTGATTTCGACTCCTGTGTGAAGTGTAACCTCTGTGTCGATATCTGTGGCGACAAGAAGGCCATCGATCTCGAGATGCAGGACGAATTTGTCACCGTCAAGGTAGGTACAGCAGTTCTTGCCGTCGGATACGAACTCTTCCCGGTCGAGAAGAAGACCGAGTGGGGATACAAGCGCTACGACAATGTCATCAACGCACTCGAGTTTGAACGTCTCATCTGTGCGTCAGGACCGACCGGCGGTAAAGTGATCAGGCCAAGCGACGGAGAGACGCCAAAGAGAGTCGGGTTCGTTCTCTGTGCGGGATCACGGGACAACACCGGTATCGGCAAGCCATACTGCAGCAGGTTCTGCTGTATGTACTCGCTCAAGCACGCCCACCAGATACATGAGAAGATTCCGGGTGCACAGCCATACATCTTCTACATGGATATCCGATCCTTCGGAAAGATGTACGAGGAGTTCTACTACCGTATCCAGGACGAGGGAGCGAAGTTCATCCGTGGACGTGTCGCTAAGATCGAAGAGGATCCGATCACCAAGAACCTCCATGTCATCACCGAGGATACGCTCCTTGGCCAGCCGGTCGATATCGAGCTGGATATGGTTGTTCTCGCATCGGCAGTACAGCCAACAGCAGAGACAACACATGTCAGAAACCTCTTCGGTATCTCATGTTCCGGGGACGGATGGCTCCTTGAAGGTCACCCCAAGCTGAACCCATGCGGTACAACAACAGCAGGTGTCTTCCTCGCAGGTGTCTGTCAGGGACCAAAGGATATTCCTGACACGGTAGCACAGGCAGAAGGAGCAGCGGCAGCAGCATCGATTCCGATCCATGTCGGAGAGGTCGAGCTTGAGCCATACTTCGCCATGTGTATCGAAGAGAAGTGTGCAGGCTGTGGAATGTGCATCGACCAGTGTCCATATTCAGCACTCGCTCTCGTCGAGAAGGATGGCCGCGAGGTTATGCAGGTGACAGAGGCAAAGTGCAAAGGATGCGGGACATGCGGAGGGTTCTGCCCCGGCGGTGCAATCTGGATGCAGCACTTCAGCACACCCCAGATTGTTGCCCAGATTGATGCGTTCCTCCTTGGAGGTGAACAGTAAATGTCAGACGAGTGGAAGCCAAAGATCTTCGGGATCATCTGCAACTGGTGTTCCTACGCAGGTGCAGACCTGGCAGGGAGTGCACGGACACAGTACCCGCCTGACATCAGGACAGTGCGTGTCATGTGTACAGGACGGGTCGATACCCTCTTCATCATGAAGGCATTCATCGACGGAGCAGACGGGGTTCTCATCTCAGGATGCCACTTCGGAGACTGCCACTACCTTGAAGGAAACTACAAGGCGGCAAAGAGGATGTTCCTCATGAAGAGTGTCCTCAAGAACATGGGACTTGAAGACAAGCGGCTCAGAATGACATTCGTCTCAGCTTCTGAGGGAGCAAAGTGGGCACAAGTCGTTACCGATGTCGTCAAGACAGTCAAAGAACTTGGACCAAGCCCGCTCAAGGAGTTCGGATACGAATAGAGGAGGCTGGAAACGTGACAAAGATTACATTGAACCTGCTCACCGGACGTACCATTCAGCAGGGAGCCACGATGGAGGGCGGCAAAGAGAAGAAGGCCTATACAAAGGCCTGCGCCATCATCGAGATGACCCCTGAGGATATGAAGAGACTCAACGTCTGGAAGAACACAAACGTCCGCGTCTCAAACGAGTTTGGCAGCGTCACCGTCAAGGCCGTAGTAGCAGACCAGGGTCTCCACCCTGGCGATGCCTACATGCCGATGGGGCCATGGTCAAACATGGTCGTTGATCCAAACACATACTCAACCGGTATGCCGACCTTTAAGGGAACACCCATCGAGATTGAGGTGGCAATCAACGAGCCGATCTATGACTCCCAGGAACTCGTTCGCAGGGCGTGCGGACTCAAGGTGTGAGGCAGAATATGGCAAATATTGTATCAGACGTAATATGCACCTTCTGCGGAACGCTCTGTGACGATCTTGAGATCGAGCTCTCCGATGACGGCAGGAAGATCAAAGAGGTCTATCATGCCTGTGCCATCGGTGCAGAGAAGTTCCTTCATTCCCAGGCAGAAGACCGGATCACCCGGCCACGGATGCAGGATGACGACGGTAACTGGACCGAGGTCTCCTACGAGGAGGCGGCAAAATACACCGCAAAGATCCTCTGTGACGCAAAGAAACCCCTGATGTATGGCTGGTCCTCAACCTCCTGTGAGGCACAGAGTGTCGGTCATGAGATCGCCGAAGCCGTCGGCGGCATGGTGGACAACACCGCGACCGTCTGCCACGGGTCATCACTCATCGCCGTCCAGGACGTCGGGATTCCATCCTGCACCCTCGGCGAAGCGATGAACCGTGCCGACCGTGTCGTCTTCTGGGGCTGCAACCCGGCACACGCCCACCCACGGCATATGTCCCGGTACTCGGTCTACCCCCGTGGATTCTTCACCGGGAAGGGCTCAAAGAGCAGAAAGGTCGTCGTCGTTGACCCACGCAAGACCGATACCGCATCCCTTGCCGATGCACATCTCCAGCTTGAACAGGGTCGTGACTACGAACTTCTCTCCGCATTCCGGGTCGCGTTCCGTGGCGAAAAACTTCCGGATTTCGTTGCAGGCATTCCAAAAGACCAGATCTACGAAGCAGCCGACCTCTTAAAGAGCGGCAGGTTTGTGATCATCTACTTCGGGATGGGTGTCACCCAGTCACTGGGCAAGAACCATAACATCGATATCGCAATCGGGCTGACCCGCGACTTAAACGACTACACCAAAGCGGCCATTATGCCGATGCGGGGCCACTACAACGTCACCGGCTCAGGCGAGGTCCTCGGCTGGCAGTTCGGGTTCCCGTTCTGTGTCGATCTCTCCCGTGGTGTCGCCCGGTATAACCCCGGCGAGACCAGTTCAAACGATCTGCTCATCCGGGATGAAGTCGATGCCGTCTTCGTCCTCGGGTCTGACCCCGGTGCGCACTTCCCGATCAGCTCGGTGAAGAAGATTGCACAGCTCCCATCGGTTGCCATCGACCCCCATCTCACCCCGACGACCGCGGTCTGCAAACTGCATGTCCCGGTCGCCTTCGTCGGTGTCGAGGTCGGCGGCTGCTGTTACCGGATGGATAACGTCCCAATCGAGTCACGCAAGGTCGTTGACCCGCCGGAAGGGATGCTCACCGACCAGGAGTTCCTCACGATGGTCCTTGGTGAAGTCAGGAAAAACAAGGGAGTGTAGAACCAATGGCAGAATATCTCATCAAAAATGGTTTTGTCTTCGACCCGGTCCTGGGGATCAACGGAGATAAGAAGGACATCGCCATCAAAGACGGCAAGATTGTCGAGAGTGTCGGTGCATCTGCAAAGGTGATCGATGCTGCCGGCAAGACCGTGATGGCCGGGGGTGTGGATATCCACGCCCATGTCGCCGGACCAAAGGTCAATGTCGGCCGGTGGTTCCGCCCTGAAGACAAGAAACAGGCGACCTATGAACCTGGCCGCGGTGTCCGCAGGATGTCGGGCGGGTTCTCTGTCCCGACCGTCTTCAAGACCGGCTACGAGTATGCGAACATGGGGTACACCACCGTCATGGAGGCGGCGATGCCCCCGTTCTATGCACGGCATGTCCATGAAGAGATGCGGGACACCCCGATCATCGACCAGGGTGCCTACCCGGTCTTTGGGAACAACTGGTTCGTCCTTGAGTATCTCAAGAACGGCGAGCTCGAGAACACCGCGGCATATATCGCCTGGCTCCTTCGGATGACGAAGGGATATGCGATCAAATGTGTTAATCCCGGCGGTACCGAGGCATGGGGCTGGGGCCTGAACTGTACAAGCGTTCAT
>NZ_JWHL01000039.1:0-376 GCF_018132105.1 Methanocalculus chunghsingensis
GAATTACTTCAAAACCTGCCGATGCTGACATCTATATTGATGGTACTCATATGGGGAGAACACCGCTGACCGTCTCCGGAATAACTCTTGGTGAACATGAGATTGAGCTGAGAAAGAGTGGGTACCAGACATGGGTAAAAGAGATAGAGGTGACTGAGGCCGCCCTCAGAACCACGTGGTCATATAATCCAACGTTAATTGGGGTCAATTATGCGGGGATTAGAATTACATCAAAACCTTCTGATGCTGACATCTATATTGATGGTATTCATATGGGGAGAACACCGCTGACCGTCTCCGGAATAACTCTTGGTGAACATGAGATTGAGCTGAGAAAGAGTGGGTATCAGACCTGGGTAAAAGAGATAGAGGTGAC
>NZ_JWHL01000039.1:513-969 GCF_018132105.1 Methanocalculus chunghsingensis
ATGCTGACATCTATATTGATGGTACTCATATGGGGAGAACACCGCTGACCGTCTCCGGAATAACTCTTGGTGAACATGAGATTGAGCTGAGAAAGAGTGGGTATCAGACCTGGGTAAAAGAGATAGATGTGACTGAGGCTGCTCTCAGAACCACGTGGTCATATAATCCAACATTAATTGGGGTCACTTATGCGGGGATTAGAATTACTTCAAAACCTGCTGATGCTGACATCTATATTGATGGTATTCATATGGGGAGAACACCGCTGACCGTCTCCGGAATAACTCTTGGTGAACATGAGATTGAGCTGAGAAAGAGTGGGTATCAGACCTGGGTAAAAGAGATAGATGTGACTGAGGCCGCTCTCAGAACCACGTGGTCATATAATCCAACATTAATTGGGGTCACTTATGCGGGGATTAGAATTACTTCAAAACCTGCTGATGCTGACATCT
>NZ_JWHL01000047.1 GCF_018132105.1 Methanocalculus chunghsingensis
ACTTCCACAGTGGAGATCCCAAAAATGTTGTTATCGATGGAGTTGATATCCATTCGGGTGCAACTACAAGAAGTGCCCCTGGCATTACAATAACGAATGCTGTTCACACTCCATCAGAAATTCTTATAAAGAATTCGAAGATCGATGGATACAGGTTTGGGGTTCAAAATTCCAACCCAGAATCACTCGTTCGGGTTGACGGTGTTTCAGTGTATAGAGCGATGACAGACTTCGTTAATGTTGAGATCATTTCCTCTCCGCTACCCGAACCAAC
>NZ_JWHL01000051.1 GCF_018132105.1 Methanocalculus chunghsingensis
GTCGACTTTGTTAAAAACCTTGTTTCTCCAGGCGAACTCTGAAATGTAGTTACATGCTTCGTTGAAACGCTCCATTGTACGGAGTAGTTTCTGGTGCTGATCCTCGGTTGGATGGAGCTTCACCTTCACTGTCAGAAGCATTAAATATACATATCCCACAAGTATATTTAAATACATCTATGTCGGCATTCATCCCACGACTGAAGTCGTGGGCTTCCTGCCTGTTAGATCGTGA
>NZ_JWHL01000044.1 GCF_018132105.1 Methanocalculus chunghsingensis
CGCTGAGAATTGCGGCACGCTATGCCGAAGGTCAGGACCTCGTTTGGCCACATGATGGACTGGGACCGGACAAAAATCGAGAACCAAATCCTTCAGGAGACACGGCTTGTCCAGACCTTTTATGGGAGGGAAGGGGCGGAGCGCGAGCTCGCCGAGCGGATTGCACTTGAAGTTGAAAACAGAATAAAAAAGCTTGGACTCACCTTTCTCTCAGGCCCTCTTATCCGTGAGATCATGAACATGACCCTCCTCGAAGAGGGGCTGGTCGACTACCGGAACGTCTGCACACGGGTCGGAACTCCTGTTTTTGATGCGCACCTGATCGATGTCGGCAGAGGGTTTGAGTCCAAGGATAACTCCAATCTTCAGGAGAATGCCGAAACTTCGCATAAGAAGAAGGCTGACAAGATCAGTAAGGAGCAGTATCTCCTCCAGCTCCCTCCGGAGTTGGCCGATCTTCACCTCACAGGAGAGGGTGAATCG
>NZ_JWHL01000017.1 GCF_018132105.1 Methanocalculus chunghsingensis
ATGTGTGGAAAAGTTTGGGATCGATGACTGGCTCGCGACCGAAGCCCAGACGATCGCCTCTGATGGCGAGACCATGTACTTCTCCGATACTGCGACGAACTACCTTTATGCACATCCCGAGATATTCCAGCAGAAGGAGCAGCCATTCACCTTTGCACACCTCTCCCGGTATGCCGCTGATCCTCAGGCAGATGGTCCGGAGGCAGAGGATCTCCCCTACCGAAACCCGATTCATTATGAGGGGACGATGCACCTTGCGATTGAAGAAGATGATCTCCCTCCAACAGGGATCCTGAAGATCTGGTACCCGCACCCCATCGAGACCGATATCCAGCGTGACGTTACTGTGACGAATATGGCATACCCGGAGTATATCGTGAAGGGGCCGGATACCAATGCCGATATCGGGATCATCTACTACGAGATCCCGGCCGATGCCATCGATGGCGATCTCATCCTCACGACAGATATCAGCTTCACCTCCTATGAGGGGATCTTTTCTATCGATCCGGCAACGGTCGGTGCATATGACAGAACTGATCCCGACTATATCCTCTATACCCGATCCGAGCGGAACATCGAGATAACCGACGAAATCCGGGAGACGGCCCGGGCAGTCGTCGGCGATGAGACCAATCCCCATCTGCAGGCACAGATGATCTATATGCATATCATCGAGACCTACCCCTACAGCCATGTTCCGCATATCTCGCTTGACAGCCGCCAGCCGAAGGTCGCTGAATCGACGCATATGTTTGAGACCGGCCGGGGCGACTGCGGAACCCAGAGCATGCTCTTCTCTGCCTTCTGCCGGTCCCTTGGCATCCCGGCCCGTGCCACCGGCGGATACCAGATGCTCCTCCAGGAGACGCCGGGTCCACACTTCTGGGCTGAATACCATCTCCCGGGATACGGCTGGGTCCCGGTTGATCCGACGGTTGCCGACGTTGCCGATCTCTTCGATATACCCGAGGATGAACGCAGAGCCTTCAAACAGTACTATGGCAGCAATATCGATCCGACACGGCTTGTCATCCAGAAGAATGTCGATGCAGCTATTGACCCGGCGTATCCCGACGATGCCGCCGTATTCAGGCTTGTCCGACAGTATCCTGCAATTCTCAGTGATGTATCGATGCTGGATCTGGATTTGTTTGGGATGGGAGCATTCAGAATCGATCTTGTGGCGAAGAACTGATTCGCTCTTTTTTGGGTGGAGGGAGACGACCTGAGATTTCTGTGATGAAAAGGATAGTGTGTGAGGGAGTGAGAACGTAGAGTGTTTTAGGCATGAAAGTGAGATTTAATTGAAATATGCTTATATTCACTTTTGATTTCAGGATTATTGTAGAAGATTGTAGAAATGGGCTTCACACATAGTTCTTAAAATTGGGGTAGAACGGATATTTGCTTATATTTCATCTTTGATTTCAGGGTTATTGTAGAAGATTGTAGAAATGAGCTTCACACATAGGTCTTAAAATTCGGATATAACAGATATGTGCTATATTTTCATTTTTGATTTCAGAGTTATTGTAGAAGATTGTGGAAATAGGCATTATCAAAATATAATACCTGCCAGAAATGATGAGGAAATATTTACGACCGCCATTCCCTGAACTTCAGCATGGTGTTCGGATCGTCCTGTGATGAAAGAAAAGAAGAGAGAAGTAATTTCACCCCCTTTCCTCCTCCATCCCCGCACAGATCCCCATCACCTCATCCGCCTCGTACCGCAGCCGGATCTCGCTCGTCCTCCCCTTTCGCTGTCGGATCGAAAGCTCCAGAAGCCCGAGGTGTGCAAGCGTCTTCAGCCGCTCGTAAAAGGTGGTATACGAGATCTCCTCCCGATCCCTGACTATGGCATAGACCTGGCCCGAGGTGGGGACCGGCCGCTCCGGGAGCGTGGCGATGATCGGGAGGATCCGCCGCTCCTTTGCGGAGAGGATCCGGATCGTCTCCCTCAGCCGGAGGAGCCGGGCATCCCCCGATGACGAGACAATATCCTCCCTCTCAACAGATCGTCTCCCGGCCCGGTCGGCACTGAGGAGGGAGCGTTGCAGGAGGGCAAGGCCAATCCGGATATCCGCTCCCTTCTGCGTCTCCGAGACGATGAGATCCAGCATCTCCGGGGAGAGGGCATCCGGCCGGATCGCCCCCTTCACCCGATCACTGAGGATCGTTCTGATCTCATCCCCTGAGTACGGGGGGAAGAAGATCTCCTCAGGGAGGAGTCCTGAATAGACGCTCCCCTCGATGAGATCGGCAAGATCGGTATCCTGGTCGCTCATCGTCAGGATGAGGCCGATCCGGCAGCCCGGATAGTCGAGGTACATTCTGGTGAGGGAGGAGAGGATCGCGGTCTGGGTCCCTGCATGGATCAGGTGGCAGAGATCGTCGAGGCAGACCAGGAGGATGATTTCGCGGTCAACCATCACCTTCGCGATGGCGTCCATCAGCCGCCGGGCAGGGATGCCGGTCCTCGGCGGGGCATGGCCGAGGAGCTTTGTGTAGATGGTGCTGAAGACCTGGTACTTCGTCTGATCGGTTCGGCAGTTCACATACACCGGAACGAGCCGTTTAGTCGTCTTTTCTATCTCAGTGAAGAGATGGTGGATACAGGCCGTCTTCCCGGTTCCGGGGAGACCCCGGCAGAGGGTGGTGACCGGCCGGAACCCATTGAGGCCGGGCCGGACCCGGAAGGCAAGCTCGGCAAGCTGTCTCTCCCGGAAATGCACTGTCTCCGGGGTATGGTCACAGTCAAGGATTGCAGCGTTTTTGAAGAGTTCCTGATGAGTGATGAGCTCCTGCTTCATACCTATCAGGAATGATGATGGTGGATGTAAGGAGGAGCCGTGTGCAGGGTGCGAGTGTTTGTTCCGGTGATAAAGGCTGCCGGGAGATCAGGAGATCCGGATCCCATCATCGGGATCGGGAGAAGGAGAGCGCCGGAGAGAGGGTGGCGAAGAATCCGGATACCAGGGGGAGAAGTGTATGATGGATCATCAGTGTATGACGGATCATACTGATCCAGAAAACGTTCGAGCAGGTACTCTCTGGCGTACCCTCCGGGGATCGACCCCCCTATCCGATGAAACAGATGGATCTCTCTTCGTTTTGGGGAGTATATATCCCTCTCCCGCAGTCCGAATGTGTTTTCATTTTGCCACATTTCCCCCCCTGATGATGGATCATACCATGATGAATGTTCATACCCTGAAGGAGTACTAGAGACTTTTTTCCCGATTGACCACCAGAACAGCAGCAGCCATCCCCGGATCGCCAGAATCGATAAAAAACACTCCCGACCTGCACGGTGAAGGGAGATTATCCTGAATGTTCTACCTTCTCTGCATGGAAGCGGAATATCACGATGACCTGATGGCAGAACAAACTACCTCCACTCAGCAGAAGATCCGGACAACCCGGCGGCGGCACCGTGTCACCTTCAGCCTGGATCCATCCCTTGCCCTCCCCCTTGAGAAGTATCGGACCGGCGGGGGAAACCCGTCCCGCCTCGCCTCCCGCCTCCTCTGCCTCTATTTTGATGGCGAGATCGCCCAGCCCGGCCAGGGGCTGAACTTCTCCTTCCTCCGGGACCAGATTGCAGAGAAGACGGCCGAGATCAACCGCCTCACCACGCTCGTCGAGAAGGTGGAGCGGGAGGATGAGGAGCAGACGAGGAAGGCTCTCGCGGTGAGGGACCGGCAGCGGGAGGCCATCCGGACGGAGTTTGCCGATGCCATCCTTCACCCCTTCCTATGGAAGCGGAATATCCGGATGGACGGCCTCGATCCGGTAGATGTGATCCGCCGCCGGGCAGAGGCCCTCTCCGAGCGATCCGGGGTCCCGGCGGCGGTTGTCTGGAAGATGATGCAGGAGGTGATCCCGGAGGTGATGGAAGGGGTTTGAGAGGATGGAACGGATTCGGTGAAGGGACTCTTCAACTATAATTTTATATATCTCTTCGTATAATGGGTGCGCAACGAGTCCCCGAGACCAGGGATTCGGGGAGGTTGTATGAAGATCGTTGCATTCAACGGGAGCCCCCATGCAGAAGCAAGCAATACGCATATTATTGTTGATGCTTTTCTTGCCGGGGCTAGGGATGGGGGTGCGGAAACAGAGAATATCTTCCTTGCCAATCGAACGATTGAACATTGCCAGGGGTGTTTCTCCTGCTGGTGGAAAACTCCTGGAAAATGTATCATCTCCGATGATATGGATGAGCTACTGGATACCTACCTCTCTGCTGACATTGTCATTTATGCAACACCACTGCACATGGACAACGTCTCAGGTATTATGAAGGACTTCTTTGATCGTCTCCTACCAACCGGTGATCCCCACTTTGAAAGAGATCCAAACGGCGAGGTCCGGCATGTCATGGGAAAGAAGCGGGATCCAGGATTTATTATGATCGCAAACTCCGGGTATCCGGAACAAAGTCATTTCCAGGTCCTTCAATTGCTTACCCAGAGGATGGCACGGAATTTTTTGACAGAATGTGTGGGGGAGATATACCGGGGTGGCGGCTCCCTGTTGCAGGATGATGAGATGAAACCGCTCATTGATGAGTACCGGGCTCTGGTCAGGAAGGCGGGGTTCGAGTTTGTCAAGGATGGAAAAATATCGTCGGATACCAGTCTCCTCCTTGAACAGCCATTAATTCCTGCCCCTGATTATGTAGATATCTTCATCAGGAATGTAAATGCCTATGTGGACCAGATGATCGCAAAGAACCAGGGGGCCTGAATTGTATCATCATCGAAAAGGAACGAAACTGACATAATGGGGATGGTACCCTCCTGTTTGTACAAAGGCATTCGCCCGGATCAATCATATGCGAATATGGTGTACCCCACAGGGCAGCATCCTCCATCAACTCTATTTTATGAAGATCATATCATACACTTCTGTCGGGAGTGAGCTTATCACCTGTTAAAATGCCGGAGGTTTTTCCGTTGTCAGTATGTCGGAATGGATTATCTTGATCCCCTCCCTGCTGATGCCAATCTCCTCATTTTACTATCAACAACTTTTTTATGATAAGAATAGATTTGTAGTATGGATCCTGCCCCGGGCATTTACGAGCAGCTCATCTATGAGCATCTTTCATCCAAGCTCAACCAACTCGATAGGGAAGGCAACTCGATCCAGAGAGAGAAGATAAAAAAATTCGATTCACAGGCGATCCTCTCGCAGTATCTCCATAAAACGATCCTTCGCACCCTGCGGATTGCTGATGAGGAGCATATTCCACTCGATAGGCAGGTTGCTTTCTGCAACGAGATCATCCGGCTCCTCTCGTCTCAGCTGAACTATACTGATCTTGAGCTCTGCACAATCACATCAGATGCAGAACTTCTTTTAGCCGTTCAACAGGGTGGACGAACCGGGGATCGGGTCCTCACCCGGCCCAGGACATCAATCGCTCAGAGCAGTCTCTTTACGGGGTCTCCGAATGAACCAAGCCTGGCAAATGAGTTCAAGCAGGAGATCCGATCATCAGATAGAATTGATCTCCTGATATCATTCATCAAATGGAGTGGAATCCGGCTGATCATCGATGATCTCCGCGACTTTGTACAGCGAGGCAATACCCTGCGGATCATTACCACATCCTATATGGGTGCAACAGATCTCAAGGCAATCGAAGAGCTCGCGAAACTCCCAAATACAGAGATTCGCATATCGTATGATACCGATAGAACGAGGCTCCATGCGAAGACCTATGCCTTCCATCGAAAGACTGGGTTCTCTACTGCGTATATCGGATCGGCTAACATCTCCAATCCCGCAATGACGAGCGGCCTCGAATGGAACGTCAAGGTGACCGAACAGGACTCAGTGGATATCATTCGAAAGATTGAGACCACCTTTGAGTCATATTGGCATTCTCCAGAGTTCGTCCTCTACCGGCATGAGAAACGGGACCGGCTGAGGCATGCTCTCTCAAAAGAAACTTCAAAAGAGCCGACCCTCTATCCTGTCTTTGATATTCGGCCATATTACTTCCAGAAAGAGATCCTTGAGCGGCTCCAGGCTGAACGGCAGCTTCATGGGAACTATCGCAACCTGATCGTTGCTGCAACAGGTACCGGCAAGACCGTCATCTCGGCATTTGATTATAAGAACCAGATTCCAGATGATAGACAGTACCCCCGACTCCTCTTTGTCGCTCACCGGGAAGAGATCCTCAGGCAGAGCCTTCAGGTCTTCAGGGGGATCCTCCGGGATCCCAACTTCGGTGATCTCATGGTGGGAGGGAACCGGCCTTCAGAGATCGATCACCTCTTCGTCTCTATCCAGAGTTTCAACAGTACCAATCTCCCGGAGATGACGACACCTGACTATTATGATATGATCATCGTTGATGAGTTTCATCATGCTGCTGCCCCTTCGTACCAAGGGCTGCTCTCCTACTATACTCCACAGATTCTTGTCGGCCTCACCGCAACCCCGGAACGGATGGATGGCCTTGAAATCCTCAGATATTTTGGGGGGAAGATCACTGCCGAGATCCGGTTGGCCGAGGCGATCAACCGGAAACTGCTTGCACCGTTCCACTATTTTGGCGTCACCGATGTCGTCGATCTCGATGGCGTCTCATGGAAGCAGGGGAGATACGATGCCAGGGAACTCTCAAAACTCTATACCGCGTCCAGCCAACGGGTCGATCATATTATCCAGTCGATCGAGCGGTATATGACGGATATCCGGGATATCATCGGGCTTGGATTTTGTGTATCCATCGAGCATGCAGAATATATGGCTGCATCCTTCCAGAAAGCCGGTATCCCGGCAGCAGCACTCCATAGCCAGAGTTCGAGAGAAGAGAGGCATTCTGTCCAGAAACGACTGGTCACAGGGGAGATCACCTTCATCTTCATCGTCGATCTCTACAATGAGGGCGTGGATATCCCGGAGGTCAACACCATCCTCTTCCTCCGACCGACCGAGAGCCTCACCGTCTTCCTCCAGCAGCTCGGCCGTGGGCTCCGCCTGATGGAAGGAAAGGAATGTCTGACGGTCCTTGACTTTGTTGGGCGGCATAATACCCGGTATCGGTTTGGAGAGAAGCTTCTTGCCCTCCTTTCACCAGGCGGCATGAACCTGCAGGCTCAGGTTCAGAGCAGTGCCTATCAGCTTCCAAAGGGATGCCACCTTCATCTCGAGAAGGTTGCTCAGGAGAGAATATTAGAGAACATCAAGGCGAATCTCCTGAATAAGCGGTACCTCATCGACCGGATCAAAGGATTTGAGATGGAGACGGGAAAGCCCCTCTCCTTTAGGCGGTTTCTGGAAGAGCATACACTCACACCAGATGATATCTATGCGAAAGGAACCTTTACACGTCTTGCCTCAGAAGCAGGTGTCTATCCAGAGAAGTACCTGAATGAGACTCTCTTCTCAAAGGTGGCTGCACGACGGCTCTCAACCATTGACTCTCCACTTGTTATTGACTGTATTCGATCATTTTTGCAGGATCCGGTTGCCTTCACAGATCGCCCCCTTACACCAATTGACGAGAAGATTATTGCCCTCTTCTACTACTCCCTCTATGATAGACAGATTACCGATCCCACTCTCTCATTACAGGAGATCTTCTCTGATATCCTCGACCATCGGGAGATCGCTGATGAGATTGATGATCTCCTGGGCTATACCTATGATCATATCGAGTTTCTTCCTGAACCGATTGCCAAAGAGTTTGAGAGCCCGCTTGAACTCCATTGCACTTACACCCGCGATCAGGCCTTTGCAGCTCTCGGCCACCATACCCTGACAGAACGGGCTGCTGCCGGGATGCGTGAAGGTGTTGTCTATCTTCGAGACCAGAAGATTGACATCTTCTTCATCACCCTGCAGAAGACCGAGGAGCTCTACTCGCCGACGACGATGTACAACGACTACGCGGTGACCGACACCCTCTTCCACTGGCAGTCCCAGAACGCTACCTCCGAAACATCCCCAGTCGGCCGCCGGTACATCGAGCATGAAGAGCATGGGACAAATGTACTCTTCTTCGTCCGGGAATTTTCGAAGAACGGCGGTATCACCCAGCCGTTCATCTTCCTTGGGACTGCCCGGTACATCTCCCATGAGGGGAGCAGGCCGATGAGCATCCTATGGGAGCTTGATCGCCCGATGCCACCGGGGCTGTTTCAGAAGGCGAATAAGGTGATGGTGGAGTAGGAAGCTGGAAAGAGACGTATTGGAACAGAAGCTGGTTTGCGTCATACCTTCTGACGATACAAAACTCCCTCCCTGCGAGCCTCTCTCTTCTTTTCAGTCGGTTATTAATAGATCTTATGAGAAGAGTAGCGTATCCGCGGGGTCGGTCTCTCCGGGATGAAAGGATGAACCGACCCCGGGGAAGAGACATAGACGACAGGAATGACATAAAGAGAGGGTGATACAGGATGGCAATGACAGTCAACTGGGGTGCAATGGGTATCGGAGCGGTACTAGCATTTCTGGTCGGGTGGTATATCTTCGGTCTGCTTGGGGCAGTCATTTTAGCTATCATCGTGATGATTGTACTGGGGCTTATCAAATTTTAAGAGGGTGGATGGATCTGCCGATCAGAAATGATCGGCCCTAACACTCCCCAAACAGTTTTTCAGAGATAATTCAGGATAAAATCCCGCAGTTTTTTATGAGATGCCAGTCGATGAACAATATATTTTGTCATTTGTACCGTCTGGGTATCGAATAATCGTGTCACGATGAGTCCGATAATAAAAATTAATACCCCCATCAAAAGGGCCAGAACAACACCAATCTGGCCAAAGAATGAGACATAGAAGAATGTGACAACTGCTGCAAGAATCGACATGAGACCAGCCCTGATGATAAAATAGAGCCTCTGCAACCACGTGGAAAGCAACAATGCTTTAATGACTGCTCTCTTCTCGATCATGCGGTCCGCTCCGGACGAGCCGCTCTCTATCTCAAAAAAGATGTTTTTCGTATAGTTGAGGTCTGATAGCTGCAATATCTTTCTTGCATATCTGGCCTCCGATAACTCCTTGGAACTTGCAGATTCCAGTTCCTCCAAAATCCTCTGAGATATTTCTGATATGTCCTCATTTATTTGAGATTGGTTTTCAGATGCGGATTTTCTAGTAAACATAGTACCTCTCCAGCCCTGGAGGTGCCCCTCGCCTCCTCTGTCAACTGACACCATATAATTATCATTATTCTGCGTTCACCCCACACTCATCCCTGACTGTGGAAGGAGATAATATCCGGATCCGGTGCATCCAGTACTATTGAAATATGTATGTTGGTAGTATATTAATCCGATAATGATCAGAGAGGTGATCCACCGTGCCAGGAGAATCAAAAGAGAAGAAGAAGAAAGAAGGTGTGCAGTCAGAGACAGAACAGACTCAACAGGAACCTCTCCATGCACAGCAGAAAACTCCACGGGAAAAACAATTGAAAAAGGCCAAACAGCAGCTGAGCCAGCAGGAGTAAAAAAACAGGGTCGGGAGTTTGTGATCACGGTGGTACGGAGCGTGTCATACTCCGGAAGAACGTCGATGCACCGATGAAAAACCCGATCAACATACATCTCCGTACAGTAATCAGGAAAAATATTGACTGGAGAAGAGTGGGAATTATAAAAAAGAGGTGCGGGTTCCGCTACAGGAAAAATGTGATAATCGCAAGAATGATAAAGATGATAACGAGCCACTTTGCGATGGTCATCGAGAACCCGGCAACCCCTTTCGCCCCCAGTACATACGCGACAAGCGCTAAGATGAGGAATAATACCGCCAATCCAATTAAATCAGCCACAATTCACCTCCTTTAAGATAATTATGCTCTGCATTGATAATGGTGCATATCATGGTTATTGGTGATGGGAGACGGGTTGTCGTATACCGGTTATCAGGATGATAGATCTCATCTGAATACACAACGCATAGTGAACGGTTTCCCATCACGGCATCGTTCCGAGTATCTTATTTCGACACTTTTTTCCTGGCTTTTCCAACCCCCTCCTGGGCCTTCCCTTCGACCTGCTCAATCTTCCCTTTGATCTGTTCTTTTTTACTCCCCGTCATTTTTCCTACTTCTTCGCGAACCTTTCCTTTTACCTGTTTGCCTTTTCCAACAACTTCGTCCTTATTTTTTCCCATGATCTCCCCTTCCTAAATTTTTTATTTATGGTCTGGCTTGTTCCAGACATGACATCATTACTGATTTTGATATATAAATATATTTATGAAAAAAGAAGTATGACGATGCATCACTTGATACCGCACGTGTACCCTGAGCCGGGAACTCCACTCTTCCTCAGGTATACGGCTGCTCTCATGCCTGACCCCCCTGTCTTGCCGGACATTCCGGCATTCATCGAGGAGTGCTTCGAAGATCCGGGAAAAAAAGCAATGATTCGGGACGGTGAATGATTCAGGTTGTCACTTCCTCCCCACTATCCCAAAAAAGGAGATGAGGTGGGTCTCCTCCCCCTTCAGCAGAGTGCCGGAACGGCGTCTGCCCAGTCTTCGACCGTTGCGAGGATCTGCTCGTCCTGGTAGCTTGTGACCCGGACATTCTTCCTGGTGAAGGTGAGCGTATAGGTCTCCCCGTTCGGATCACGGCACCTGAGCTGGGCCGAGTAGGTATCCTTCCCAAAGTCACGGACCGGGTTTCCGCCGATTGCGGTCTTGAGGGTGTTGTCTGCCATAAGGGCATCTGCCGCAGCAGTCATGCCGGGAATCGTCTCTGCGGTGACGGTGGCTGCACCGACCCGCTTCCCGTCGCCGTCAAGGTACGCGATCCGTGCGGTATAGATCTGACGTCCCCGGACGACCCCGGGGATCATCTCCCCGGCCTGTTCATACGGGACGCAGCCGAGGGGGTTGTTCTCGATGACGCTCTCAACGACGGCATCGAATGCCGCAGTATCGACAAACGGTGCCGGGAGTGTCCGGACCGCTGTTCTGGTGTTTCGTGTCTCTACAAAGTCTACTGCCATTGGTGGTGGCTCCTGCCAGGCACCGGATGAACCGCCTGTGGGTTCACCGATGCCCCGGCACTATCTCTGTTATCTCCGGGGGGTGATGGGGGAGAGCCGGCCGTGCAGGCCGTGAGTGTCTCTCCGGGGATGGAGACGCGTTCTTTTCTCCGGTGGTTCCGGGGCAGGCTCAGGTGTGTCAGGATCGGCCCCGCTCACTTTCACCCTGCATGGCTCGCTCCTTAATAGGACTCCTTCCCACCTGTAATCATGATCCAATCACCATTCCTCCTCGCTGATCAGACGCTCTTCAAAAATATCGATGCATTCGAATTTGATTACATCCCTGATCAGGTCATCTTCCGGGAGGAGCAGATCTCGGAGCTTGCCTTCCGGGTCAGGCCGGGTGTCTTTGGTGCCCGGCCGGCAAGCGCCATCTGCCGTGGCCCGCCCGGAACCGGGAAGACGACGACGGTGAAACATCTCCTCGCCGAGATTGCAGAATCCCAGAAGAGGCTTGTTCCGGTCTATGTCAACTGCCAGACCGATCATACCAGGTATGCCGTCTTCTCCCGGATCTACCGGCGGGTCGTCGGCCATGCACCCCCCAGGACCGGTGTTGCGGCGACGGTGCTTGCCGATGCCATTGCAGCATCGATCATCAAACAGAAGATCGTCGTCCTCGTCTGCCTCGACGACTTTCAGTATCTCCTCTCTGAAGATACGGCAAATGCAGTCCTCTATTCGCTTCTCCGGATGTACCTGAACCATTCGGACTGCCGGGTCGGGGTCATCCTGACGACGAGCGAGATGGATCTGGATGTCTCCCGGGTTCTCGAAAGCGGGGTCGCCTCCTCCCTCTGTGCCGATGACATCTCGTTTCCCCGGTACACTCCGGACGAGATCCGCGAGATCCTCAGGATCCGGGTTCGGGAAGCGGTCTGGCCGGGGGTCATCAGCTCCGAGGTCCTCGATCTCATCGTCTGGAAGACCCACAAGGCTGGCGATCTCCGGGTCGGGCTCGATCTCCTGAAACGGGCCGTCCTGATGGCTGAGCGGAATGCGAGATCCTCGGTGGTCCGGGAGGATATCCTCCTCGCCTATGGGGATGCACGACTCATCACCCTGAAGAAGATGATCCGGGTCCTGCCGCCGGGGGAACGGGCCCTCCTCGATCTGATCGCCGACTCCGGCGGAGGCGATCCCCTGACCTCGGGCGAACTCTACAACCGCCTCACCGATGATGAGGAGATATCCTACACCACCTTCTATGAACGACTGAAGCGGCTTGCGGAGTATGGCCTCGTCAATCTCCGGATTCGGCAGAAGAAGGGGAGGACGAGCGTCATCACGCCCCGGTATGAGGCTGAGGAGATCCAGGCGGTGAGCAGGTGAGCACTTTTCCACCGCCATTGACAACGAACCCTCTCTATAAGAGGATCGGATTACCCTCTCCCGATATTTTTTCATGGTGAACCCTGCCCCTCGGTCCTCCTCATGGGATGTATAGGGGATCAGGTATATCATTGTGTAGTGGCTATCTGCTCTGATAATCTTCGTATCATCACAGCCCATGTGCCATTGGAAGAGGCATGGACTGACAATCATATGAGGAGGGAAAAACCATGAATCCTGAAAAATGCAGCTTGTGCAAAGGGGCCCTTACATTAGGGACAACCGAATGTATTGCCAGGGTTCACAAACAAGTTATTGTCATCCGGGATGTTCCGGCGTATGTCTGCAGGCAGTGTGGTGGAGCATACTTTTCAGCTGAAACATCACGAAAGATTGATGTCGTCATGGAGGCTGTGCACCAGGGTACTATCTGTTGCCGCCCCTTAGCGGCAGGCGAGATTACCTTACCGGCATAACGCAACATCTCGCCACTCTTTTGGCATTGCACCCCTCTCGAGCCTCGATCCACAGGCATTGGAGAAGAGAGGCCGGGAGATATGCCAACCCCGACATCCATCCCCTGACTTTTCCCCGGCCCCTCCCGTCATCCTACAAACACGTTCACCCTCCACACAGACCTCTCCCTCATCCCCCCTTCTCTCCTATGATCCATCAGGAGGATAGTCTGGATGAACGGGAACGAGGGAGATGCCGGGATGGGGCGGGAGAGGACGACCCGCGACCTCGTCCTCGAGACGCATCAGGATGTGAAATGGATCTGCCGGGCTCTTGAGCGGATCGAGGCAGAGAACAGGGAGTATGCCGCCCGGCTCCGGGCAGTTGAGGAGTGGCGTTCCGAGAAACGGGGCGAGGAGCGGCGGGCTTCGGCTGTGGGGACGGTGGCAGGTGGTGTTGTTGGCGGGGCGGTGGCAGTGATTGTGAAGATTCTGGGCGGGGGGTGAACAGGCTGGTTTTCGTGGAACCCCGTCTGATAAAATCAAATGTCTTCCTTCCCCCGGATAATCTTTTCTCTCCGATCCGTTTGTTCAGGGTAGGAAACCTGAACTGCCTCGGTCCAAAAGGCCGGGCGGCAGTACTCCTCAGAGGATGACAAACGCCCTCTTCCGGTACTCATCTTCATTAAAGGCTTTCCCAACAACAACCTTCTTCGTCAGGCAGGTATCGCAGAGGGTGAAGATCAGGATGCTGTCCGTCTCTGTCCGTTCATCAGCTGGAAAATCATTGAACAGCTCGGTGATCCGGAGTCCGACCCGTTCAACCTGCCGGGTCGTCAGCTCGCCGAAGAAGATGCTCTTCTGGAACCGGGCAAGCCCGTGATCCAGGCAGGCATCCGCGATCCGCTGCCGGAGAGGCGTGGAGGTGATGTCATAGAGTACCCAGGCAAACATGATGATCCCTCTTATGACCACTGGCGGGTAAACGGCGTGTAGGGACGTCCTTCGTTGATGCTATGGACTGCCTCACGCATATTGTCGAGGATCACGCTGGAGAAGGTCGTCTCCCTCCCATCGATCTCCTGTTCCAGGGTAAGCCTCCCTACAACCTCCGCGATGATCACCTTCCGGGCATCCTGTGTCAGGTATCCCCGTTCATCGCACCCGTCAGATCGGAGGCGTCCCCGGACCGCGAGCGTAATGATCCCCCGATCAACCACCGGTTGCCGGAACTGCTCAATCACGTCATAGACAAACGGCGTCTTCCCATACCGATCCGCATGGAGGATGCCGATACCGGGATCGAGTCCGGCAAGAAGGCAGGACTTCTCCACCTCGTTATAGAGGATCCCATAGCCATAGTTCAGGGCTGCATTGAAGACATCCTCGGCAGGCCGGTGCGTCCGGGTTCCATGATAGCTATCCGGCGGGAGGACGTGGGCGAGTGCTTGAAAATACCGCCGCGACGCCTCCCCTTCAATACCCCGGAGGAGCGGGGCATCATCAGGGAGTATCCCCGATGGCGGCACTCCGGCAGCGGCAACCCGGATCGTCTCCCCTTCCGAGACGAGATCAGGGCGATCCCGGCGTCTCCCGAGTGCCTGGATGAGCGAGCCCATATTAAAGAGCTTGGCACGGATGATGGATGCGATGAAACTGTACCCCTCCGGACTACTGGAGAAGAGCACCTGGTTCTTCCTGGTTGCAGCCGTCCCGGTCACGGAACAGGGGACAAGCCGGCAGACCGGTCTTCCGTCCCGCCCGATGACCGCGATGTCGGTACCGTTCCCTGCCGCCAGTGCCATCGCCCCGGTTGTCACCGTTGCCGCATCCGAGAGGAGGATCTGCCGGAGATCAGATGCGGGGAACTCCCGGATCTCTCCCTCGGACTCGATGACAAAACGGTTCTGCTTCCGCCGTATAACAGCCCCATATCCGTTAATGACGCAGTACATCCTACTCAACCACCCGGCAGATCGCCTGTATAATAGTATCCTGGTGAGAAGACCGGGATAATAGTATCTCTTTGAATCTCCCGGGGCATCTGGGGAACAGGGGGTGAGGTTATGCCAGGGGATGCGTGGGGAGCCTTGTTTTCGTGGAACCCCTTCTGCTACAAAATTGTATCAAGAATTGAACGATGAAGCTAAAGAGCTTGTTGCAATCCTTGTTTTCGTGGAACGCCTTCTGCTACGTTGCTTTGCCATTCTAACAAGTCGCGCCAAAAAAAAGTTGCAATCCTTGTTTTCGTGGAACCCCTTCTGCTACTACCTTGACACAGAAAACAACCTGACTTGTCCAATTTGTTGCAATCCTTGTTTTCGTGGAACCCCTTCTGCTACCATGGTTCCGGAACCCTATGTTTACGACCAAGGGTCACGGTTGCAATCCTTGTTTTCGTGGAACCCCTTCTGCTACGACGAGACACCCGCGTACTCTGTCCTATATGCGATGTTGCAATCCTTGTTTTCGTGGAACCCCTTCTGCTACAGCGAGGAACTCTTCTAATTTTTGGAAGTGAAAAAAATGTTGCAATCCTTGTTTTCGTGGAACCCCTTCTGCTACCACTTGATACACTTCTCCGTGAGTTCAGACCCTGCAGTTGCAATCCTTGTTTTCGTGGAACCCCTTCTGCTACTATACGCACGCACGCACACCCCGGTCTACACGTTGCAATCCTTGTTTTCGTGGAACCCCTTCTGCTACGAGGTAGAGCGGGCAGGCAGGCAGGCAGGGCGACAGCGTTGCAATCCTTGTTTTCGTGGAACCCCTTCTGCTACGACCTAGTCTGCCCCGTATGCGGTAAGACAATACGTTGCAATCCTTGTTTTCGTGGAACCCCTTCTGCTACGCTTGGTACGTCGTCGCGGAGACCAGTCGGGGCGAAGGTTGCAATCCTTGTTTTCGTGGAACCCCTTCTGCTACGTTAATTTAGTAGGATATACAAGTCACAAAAGGATGTAGTTGCAATCCTTGTTTTCGTGGAACCCCTTCTGCTACATAAGAAGTTCACTGTATTACTCGAGAAGGAGATCTCCGTTGCAATCCTTGTTTTCGTGGAACCCCTTCTGCTACGACCATTAAACGCATATTTCCCACTCCGAACAATTCTTGTTGCAATCCTTGTTTTCGTGGAACCCCTTCTGCTACATGGATGAGGCACACGAATACGAGCCAATCCAGAAATAGTTGCAATCCTTGTTTTCGTGGAACCCCTTCTGCTACCGATGGAAACTATGATCATCTCCTGAAAACCTGTATGGTTGCAATCCTTGTTTTCGTGGAACCCCTTCTGCTACAGTATGCGGCAAGACAATACAGGTCGTTAGTACTACGTTGCAATCCTTGTTTTCGTGGAACCCCTTCTGCTACGGGTATCAGCTAAAAATATCGATTCATTGGTTAACAAGTTGCAATCCTTGTTTTCGTGGAACCCCTTCTGCTACTGAATTATGAAACAGATGGATGAGATTATAGAAACTGTAGTTGCAATCCTTGTTTTCGTGGAACCCCTTCTGCTACTCCATAACAACGGAGGGTGGGTATAATGGAGAACCAGTTGCAATCCTTGTTTTCGTGGAACCCCTTCTGCTACGAGGTTGACCAGAAGGTCGCCGATAAGTCAACTGCATTAGTTGCAATCCTTGTTTTCGTGGAACCCCTTCTGCTACATCTTCAAATGGTGAAATATTACGCTTCTGGCGTAGTTGCAATCCTTGTTTTCGTGGAACCCCTTCTGCTACGAGTGTCTTGGTATAGACGAAGGCAGAGTTCTTCATAAACTGTTGCAATCCTTGTTTTCGTGGAACCCCTTCTGCTACGAAAAAGCAATCCTTACATCAGAAGGCACCATCTTGTTGCAATCCTTGTTTTCGTGGAACCCCTTCTGCTACTGATAAAAAATGGAACCATTAAAAGTAATATTAAAAGAGTTGCAATCCTTGTTTTCGTGGAACCCCTTCTGCTACGCGGGAGGATGGACAACAATGGAACCATTAAAAGTACTGTTGCAATCCTTGTTTTCGTGGAACCCCTTCTGCTACCGTACAGCCCAGCAGCCACCCATTACCCATAACAGAGGTGTTGCAATCCTTGTTTTCGTGGAACCCCTTCTGCTACTTGTAGGAGTCGTAGACCCCTACGGTTTCGCATTCTGTTGCAATCCTTGTTTTCGTGGAACCCCTTCTGCTACTACCGACCAGCTGCCGGCGTCGGTGAACGTGCCCTGGGTGTTGCAATCCTTGTTTTCGTGGAACCCCTTCTGCTACGATACTCATGTCCGATAACATCGAACATAGCTATGACGGTTGCAATCCTTGTTTTCGTGGAACCCCTTCTGCTACGCGGGGCTCCTGCGCCCGTAGTAATTGATCTTGAGGCTGTTGCAATCCTTGTTTTCGTGGAACCCCTTCTGCTACCAAATCTCAGCGATGCGGATCTCAGCGGTGCAAATCTGTTGCAATCCTTGTTTTCGTGGAACCCCTTCTGCTACGATTGACCTCCTCCAACCCATTGCCGTCCTCCTCGGCATGTTGCAATCCTTGTTTTCGTGGAACCCCTTCTGCTACACCCCCTCGCCGGGGTGGTTGCCGGGGGATGCTGAACTGGTTGCAATCCTTGTTTTCGTGGAACCCCTTCTGCTACGTGGATTCAAGGAACCAGAGTCGAACGAATACTGTGGTTGCAATCCTTGTTTTCGTGGAACCCCTTCTGCTACATCGGTGAAGGGATGATCACTCTCACCGACGCCCCCGAGTTGCAATCCTTGTTTTCGTGGAACCCCTTCTGCTACCCCGGGTTGCCTGGTCAGCGCAGTTCGCTGACCAAGGTTGCAATCCTTGTTTTCGTGGAACCCCTTCTGCTACTATCGAACAAAATAAAACTATGCTCAGAGTATGTCTATGTTGCAATCCTTGTTTTCGTGGAACCCCTTCTGCTACAAGTATGAAGATTTTTTTGAAGTGTTCATTTCTCCGTTGCAATCCTTGTTTTCGTGGAACCCCTTCTGCTACAATTATCCAATTTGTCCAATTTTCCCCAAAAACCAGTTGCAATCCTTGTTTTCGTGGAACCCCTTCTGCTACCGCAATGACAACGGAAGAATTACAGCAGGAGAACGAGTCGTTGCAATCCTTGTTTTCGTGGAACCCCTTCTGCTACCATACACGGAGATGTGATTTGATGAATTATGATACGGTTGCAATCCTTGTTTTCGTGGAACCCCTTCTGCTACGCGAGATATGGATCTGGCCATCCCAGACCCACATACTGTTGCAATCCTTGTTTTCGTGGAACCCCTTCTGCTACGCGGTTCATCCCATGATATCATAGGGTGATATGGAGATGTTGCAATCCTTGTTTTCGTGGAACCCCTTCTGCTACTATATACTCTCGGCGTGGTTCGTTCATGGTTATTAGGTGTTGCAATCCTTGTTTTCGTGGAACCCCTTCTGCTACAGGGTCAAATTTGTTCCTTTTCCCAGATAACCCTTTCTATCCGCTCCTTTTTGTCAGGGTATATAAACCGGACGACCCCCTCCGATCACCTTTTCCGCATTTTTGCAAAATTCCAAACTTATTTTACTATTATTTTTCAATTTAATCGATGTAAATCAAATCTCCGAGGTTTTCCGGCACTCTGCAGGCATTGCAACCCTGCCGTGCCCGAATCCGGAGGTAAATGGGAAAAAGAGGCCGGGGGATGGGCCAACCACGACATCCATCCCCTGGCAATTGCTCCCTTAATCAGCTCAGCCGGATGAAGCCGGCCGGGCCACCGAAGAGGGATGTATAGGCGAGCATCGCCTCCTTCCCGACCGGGACCTGGAAGACGAGCCACCCCTCGGCAGAACCGCCCCGGATCAGTGTCGTTCCCTTGTAGTCCGCGTGGGTTCGTGGCAGCACCACAAAGGACGGGCCGTTTCCTGCCCCCTCAACATAGACCTGGTACTCATACGAGCTCGTGTACTCGCTCCCGTCCCCTGAAGCAAAGCGTTTCCGGACCTTGACGAGAAGATACTCGAAACCGGCGTCAGGCTCGGAGTTGAACATATTCCCCTCCTGGATGAGGTTGTTTGCCTGCCTGCCCCGGATCACCTCAAGGACGGTGATCTCAAATGTCTTCTGGCCGGATGTCACGACGAGCGCCTCGTTCATCCCGGCAGTGACAAGATCGGATCCCGCCTCTTCCTCCGGAGGAGCGGTCTGGTCGCTACCGGTGGTCGGTGCAGGGCCTGTTGAGACCGAATCCGGCCCGACACACCCGGCAACCATGATCGCGAGGAGGAGAACTCCTGCTATGAAAACAACTTTTCTTTGTTGCATAAAAATATGTTAGAACTATATAGTTGATAAATCTTTTTATTAGGTTAGTTTAATCATTAATCATACTACACAATATAAAAACAATAAAAATTATTTATAACTTCAATAGTTAAAGCAACCAATTATAAATATGATTGAAACATAACTTTGAGCATGTCAGATGCAGATACACGCCCATTCTGGCTCGGCGTCATCGGGGGCCTCCTCGGGATCGCTGCTGCCTTCTTCGCCTTCTTCATATCCTTCCTTGGTACCGGCCTTGCCGGAGCGGGAACCGGGGCCGGGGAGGAGTTCGGGACAATCCTCCTGCTTGGGGTCGCCGCCCTCATCTTCTCGGTATCCGGGATCGTCGGAGGGAGCCTCAGGAGCAACCGTGCCGGGGGATGGGCGATGGTCCTGTCAGGGATTTTCGTCCTGATCTCCGTCTCGCTCTTCGGAGTTCCGACCTTCCTTCTCTTCCTCATCGGGGGGATTCTGAGGCTAACCAGCCATTCGTAAGGGGTGTTACCATTACCTCCCCCCTTCAATCTGAGGGCGATATGAAGAGAGAGTGGAACAACCGCAACCGATGCGTACCGGATCACCATTATGTCAGAAATCAATCGAAATGTTTACCGTTGCATACACCAATCAGGAGATGTGGAGCCTGATATTCAATCACTGGTGTATGCAGCCCTCCTCCATGATATCGGTAAGTTCTACCAGAGGACAGGGGCAAAGCATGCAGAGGAATATGAGGAACTCACGGAGAAGGATTATGGATACAGCGGAGCCCATGCCAAATGGTCGGCTGACCTGATCCGAAGAGTGTTTCATGATAAACAGCTTGAAGACCTCGTTCTTCATCACCATCAACCGCAGGCCTCGGCATATCGGAACCTTGCAGAGATCCTCCAGGAGGCAGATCATATCTCTGCCGCCATCGACCGGAGCAGGCGGGATGAGAAGGGTGATCCAAAGAGAGAGCATCTCTGGAGTATATTCTCCGGGATATCTCTTGGTGGAACTCAGCAGGAGGTGAACGGATCAGACTGGCATCACAGGCTTCTTCCATTCACCCTCACCAGGGAGGCGTTCCCGACCAGGGAACAGGATCCATACCACTGGAAGAACGATGTTCCGTACTCCCGGCTCTGGGCAGAGTTTTATCGTGAGCTCTCAGAGGCAGGGAGGAGGCCGCACCCGACGACCCTCCTCGCACTCCTCCGTAAGTATACCTCATCGATCCCCTCGGCAGCGTATGTCGATTACCCGGACATTCCCCTCTATGATCATGCGAAGACGACGGCGGCACTCGCCACCTGCATCGCCGCCGGTGAGGGAAAATCACCGTACCTGCTTGTACAGGGCGATCTCTCCGGCATCCAGCGGTTCATCTTCGATGTCAGGACCCCGGAGGCGGCACGGAAAGGGATGGCAAAGCGGCTCCGGGGGCGATCATTTTGGATCTCTCTCCTGGCCGATGCGATCGTCCATGAGATCATCGAGGCGGCCGGGGTATCTGAAGCGAATATCCTCTGGAACACCGGTGGAAACTTCCTCCTCCTCCTCCCAGGGAACAGCCGGGTGGAGGAGGCGATTGGCCGGGTCCGGAGAAGTGTCAATACCGGCCTCCTCCGGGAGACCGACGGGCGGCTCTACTGTGCATTCGGGAGCCTTGCCTGCAACCGGGGTGAGATCGAGGACTTTGCAGACTGCCTTGAGCGGCTGCACCTCATCACCGGTCGGCAGAAGCTCAGGAAGTTCTCTGAATGCCGGATCAGCAGCACCCCCACCGGGGAAGAGACCGATCTCGAGGGCTTCTGCCCCATCTGCGAACACCGCAAAAGTGCGGGGATCTGTCCCACCTGTACGATGCATGAAGAGCTTGGCCAGCGGCTTGCCCATGCATCCTGTTTCAGCAGGGGAAGTGGCCTCCGGTTCGGCTTTGCGGAGTTTGGCCTCTTGGCACGGTATGATCTCACCGAGAAGCCGTTTGCAGAACCCCCGGAGTTCACCGCCACCATAAACAGTACCGACTTCCTCAGGACCGGGTCACCGGCGATGAGCTTCATCCTCCTTGGGAATACGGTTCCGCTGCACAAGAGGCGGATCCTGACCTTCGGGGAGCTTGCAGAGGTCTCGCAGGGGGATCCGAAGCTTGGTATCCTGAAAGCGGATGTCGATAATCTCGGCAAGATCTTTGCTCTTGGAATCGGGGAGAGGAAGAAGCGGTCGATATCGCGTATCTATACCCTCTCCTCAGGGTTTGAGCACTTCTTCAGCGGGTACCTCAATACCCTCTGCCGGACGTTTGGGATCTATACCCATCTCTGCGAAGAATGCAGAAACGGTGCCCGCGAGATCTCCCTCCACCATGATGAGCGGGAGAGGGAGGACGACGAGGCCGTCCGGACGAGCTGGACCGCCTATGAAAAAGAGACCGCATGCCCCTCATGCGAACACCACTTCGTCCCGACCCTCTACATCACCTTCTCGGGGGGGGACGATCTCCTGATCATCGGCCCCTATGACCATATCATCAGGTTTGCCGGACTCCTCCAGTCGGAGTTTGAAGCATATACCTGCAACAACCCCTGGATATCACTCTCTGCCGGGGTGGTCGCAGTGCCGCCAAGGATGCCGCTTGCCCATGCAGTGGCGATGGCAGAAGATCATCTTGAGGAGGCGAAACGACAGGGGAAGAGCCGGGTAGCCATCTTCGGCGAATGCCTCCCATGGAAGGACAGAACCCTTGAGAAGGGATATGCCTCCCTCCTCAGCCAGGGGGAGGCGCTTGAGGCCGCCCTCACCGGGAAGGCAGTCAGCCGGAGCTTCATCCATGCCACCCATGCCATCTGGGAGGATGCATTCGCCGATCTCGATGATATTGATGATGTCTTGGAGAAGGCGGCGAAACGGGAGGCACGGCGACGGTATCTCCCGTACCTGAAGTACCAGATCGCACGCAATGTACCGAAGAATGAGAAGAAACGGATCGAGGATCTCATCCTTCCCTCCTTTGGCTGGGCGAGGTTTCCGATCACATGGACAGTTATGAGAACCAGGAGGAAGTAGATGTCATATAATAATTTGTATGGTAAGGGCCAGGGTCAGAACCGCGGGGGATCATACGCCGGCGGTGGAAGTCAGGAGTTTATAAAGAAGATACAGGAAGCCAGAAACCTCTCGGGTATCACCGTCGAGGAGGTCGCCCGGGAGGATGGGATCGCCGAGTCGGCTGCAAAGGCGTTTGGAAAGAACCTCAAGACGACACAGCTGAGGAAGTTCTTCGATCAGGCAAAGTCGATCGAGGCGGGGCTGAAAGAGGACGGATGGGAGTCGGTGAGTGCGGATTTTGCAATGCTCCGGCCGATCCTCGCCTATGCGAAAGGGAGGAGGCTGATCCCGGATGACTTCTATCTCTTCATCTCATCCTGCATGGCAAAGGTCCTTGCACCGGATAACGACATGGAGATGACGAAGAAGAACTACATCAGGTTCATCCAGATCCTCGAGTCAGTGGTGGCGTACCACAAATATCACTATGGAGAATAGGAGCGAGAGATATGATAGAATTCATCGAAAATTACCGTATATCAGGAAAGATCATCTGCCAGACCGGTCTGCATATCGGGGGCTCATCAGATACACTCGGAATCGGGGGATCGGACAGCCCCGTCATCCTTGACCGCATACAGAAGGTCCCGATCATCCCCGGCTCATCCCTGAAAGGGAAGATGCGATCAGCACTTGAGCTGAAGTATTCAGGCCTCTGGCTTGACAAGAGTGAGGGAAAGGTCCATACCTGCAAAGAACCCGGCTGCAACCTCTGTACAACGTTTGGCCGTGGCGCAACAGAGCGGGTCATGGCCGGCCCGACCCGCCTGATCGTCAGGGATGCGATGCCGGATGCAGTGACGAAGGAGGCCTGGAAGGACAAGGACGGCATCTCCCATGGGACCGAGATCAAGGGGGAGAACTTCCTCAACCGGATCACCTCCATGGCGACGCCCCGGTTCATCGAGCGTGTCCCCGCAGGCTCCGCCTTTGACTTTGAGATGATCTTTACCATCTACTCTCCCGAGGATCAGGACCGGCTGAAGCTGGTGCTTGAGGCGATGAGCATCCTCGAGGACAGCTATCTTGGCGGGAGCGGATCGAGGGGCTACGGAAAGATCGCCTTTGCCGATATCGTGATTGCACGGAAGGATCCGGATTCGTACCGTGAGGGGAGAGACTGGGAGCCGCTGACGAAGGCCGAGGGGGAGACGACGGCACGCGGAATCCTCGCATCCCTCTGATATATGGAGCCGGGATATGCGTACCGTTTACATAACACCCACCTCGGCCTTTCCCCGGACGCTGCCGTCAAATACGCTCTTTGGGGCGATCTGCTCGGCGATGGCGGAGCTTGGGGGGCCGGTCGGGGATCTGGTCGCCGCATTTGAAGAGGATCCCCCGTTCCTCCTCACATCGGCGTTCCCCTGGTTTGGGGAGGAGGAGAAGGTGCATCTCCTCCCTGCCCCGATCCTCCCTCCGGAGAAACTCCCCGGAGAAGCACTCTTTGATGCCGCAAAGAAGCTCAGGAAGGTCTCGTACCTCCAGAGCGGGATATTTGCCTCGCTGGTTGAGGGGCGGCTCTCAGATGACGAGATACTCCGGGATCTGGACCGGGGCGACGGGAAGTACCGGATCGGATCGGGGATGCTGTACGAGAAGAAGCAGGATCACCACTTTGAGATCAGCCGATCCGAGATCCCGCATAACCGGATCAACCGCCTCTCGGTCGCCTCCGAAGCCTTCTTCGCATCGGAAGGATTCAGGTTCTCCAATGCAGGATTATACTTCCTGATCGACTTCAAAGAGAAGGCATGGGAGAATGAGGTGCTGGCGGCACTCCGTCTCCTTGCAGACCGGGGTTTTGGTCCCAAAGTCTCAAGCGGCCAGGGCGCCTGCTCCATCTCCTTTGGAGATACCGATATCCTCCCCACATCTACGGGAGAGCGGATCGTCACCCTCTCCCGCTATCTCCCCGACGACTTCGATCTTCTCGGCGAGGATGCCTTCTACAACCTCGTCAGGATCCGGGGGAGGAGTGCCGACGGCGTGATGAAACGGTCGGTGATGATGCTCGGTGAAGGGTCGGTCTTCCCTGATACCGGGGACGATGTGTACGGCGGGATCGCCCGTGTCCGGGACGATCCCCCGGTCGTTGAGTACGGGTATGCCTTCCCGATCCGTTTCAGGAGTGCAGCATGAGGGTTGAGCTGAAGACAGTAACACCGGTCCATGTCGGATCCGGTGGAAAGTACGGAGGAGCCGAGATATTCAGGGTGAGGGAAGGGTATGCCCGGACCGGGATTCGTGATGTCGTCTCCCTCCTTGAGGGCAGGGCGTATGAGGACTTCCTCTATGAAGTGGAAGAGCCGGGGTTCTCGCTTCAGAAGTTTATGGAGCGGCATCCGCTCTCGCCACCGGCGCGATATACCCTGAAATCATCCATTCCACATCCGCCAGGTGAGGTTCGGGAGATCATCAGAACCGGATTTGATATCCCGTACATCCCGGGATCGACGGTGAAAGGGGCGATCCGGACGGCATTGCTATGGAAGGCATGCAGGGATGACCCCTCGTTCCCCCCGGAACGGCTCTATTCCCGTAATAAACGGATGATAGGGAAGGAAATCTTCGAGGGGATCCTCTCAACAAACAGCAGAAGGTACGATCCCAAGTATGATCTCCTCCGGTTCCTTGAGGTCTCGGATTTCATGCCGGTGAAACATTTCCTCTATCTGGAAGAGTTCGGGACGTACTCCATGTCACGGAACGGCATTATGGCGCCCAAACCATTCACCATCCCCTGTGAGACCCTCTTTGCCCGCCTGGAGGGAACGATCCGGCTCTCCCCGGAGATCGAGGCGGCGGCAGGCCACCGGGATCTCTCGCTGCTTGAAGGCAAGCTCCCGCTGCTTGGGCTGAAAAAGAGCGATATCAGGGGACTCTCCGATCCGTTGGTCCTGCAGGCGGCAGAAGAGAAGATGACCGCACATCTCCGCTCGGTGATGCGGCAGTTCATCGAGGCGGCACTCCTCCATGATCTCCGTCTTGTGAGCGGTTCGGGAGCCCCTTCGCCACTGAGTACCGAGATCCAGACGATGCAGAAGAAGCATGCCGGGATGGATCTCCTTCGGGTCGGGTTTTCTATCGGGACGACCTACCAGACAGTGATGGATCTCATCGAGGAGAAGGATCCCGATCTCGCATCGGCGATAATTACGGATATGAAACTGGGAAGATATCCCCGCTCATATGACGGGGAAGCACTGGATCCCCCGTATCCAAAGAGTATTGAGTTTATTCGGACGAATGGAGAACTGCTGATGCCGGGGTGGGTGGAATGGTTACCCTCTTCATGACCGTCGGTACCGGCTCAGGCCCGGACAGAGAGGAGCGGATGCGCAACCTCGCCCATGGCCTCGCCCATGGGATCCACTATCACCGGCCGGAAGAGGTCATCTTCTTCGGGTCTGCCGAGAGCGAACCGATGGTTCCTCTCATCCGTGACTGCCTGAAGATCAATCGAGGGATGGATCTCCCCCCGGTCACCTGGATTCAGCTTCGGAATATCGACTCCTTCTCCGACTGCTTTGAGCAGATCAGCGACGAGATCAAAAGAAGGCCGGATGAGGATATCAGGATCGATTATACCTCCGGGACCAAGACGATGACGATGTCGGCGGCGATCGCCTCGATGCTCCACAGGAAGGAGCTGACGGTCATCAGTGGGCGACGGGGAGAGAACGGGCTCGTCGGCCAGGGTACCGAGACGATAACCCAGCAGTCACTCTATCTTGCCTATAACGATATCCTCCGTGAGACGGCAAATGCAGAGTTCAATGCCTACCGGTTTGAGTCCGCAAAGGCAACAATGAGGAAGATGGTTGCAGTCGATGACAAAAACCACCTCATGCAGATCTTTGATGCTTACAGCCTCTGGGATCGCTTTGATCATAAGGGGGCTGCCGGTATCCTTGCAGGGAGCTCCGACACCCGGTTTTCAGTGAATAAGGGTTTTATCAAGCAACTGGTCGAAACAGACGGGCTTCCATATAAATACAGGATGATCCTTGCGGACCTCCTGAATAATGCAGGCCGCAGGATTGAAGAAGGGAAGTACGATGATGCAACCGGCCGCCTGTACCGGGCCGTGGAGCTGATCACCCAGATCCGCCTCCTCGAGTACGATCTCGATGATATCAATGGGTCGATCCGGCTTGAGAAGCTGAAGGGGAAGGTGGATCGCGAGTATTTTGCCTACTGCGAACCGAAGGCAGATGGTGAGAGGAGGCTCAGGATCGGTGTCCGGGAGAAGTTCCATCTCCTCCAGGCCCTCGGATGGACACGGGCACGAACCTGTTATGAAGCTCTCGCAGACGATCTCCAGCAGCGGAACAGCTCCATCCTCGCTCATGGGATGACCCCTGTCACAAGGGAGAGTGCCATGACGTTTTATGGGAAGGTTCATGATCTCGCACTCCAGGCATGTGGTCCAAATGAGATGGAGCCGCTCCTCAAACGAGCAGTATTTACGAAATTATGACACACAGAACTCTCTACCTGGTTATGGAGACGGATCGGCCTGTCACCGAAAGCGGAACACAGCTCCGGGGATGTATCGCCGGGCAGTATCCGGATCGCCCCCTCCTGCACCATCATGCCCCCCAGCTTATCTATACCTACCCCCGGGTACAGTACCGGGTGATCGAAGGGACGCCGTCTGTCCTTGGGATCGATGACGGGGCAGACGAGCTCCGTGCCATCGTCGGGGATCTGCATGAGCTGACACTTGGGAACAGCCGGTACCGGATTACCCGGAAGGCGACCTATGAGATGGAGGGGGCTATCCGCCCGATCCGTGATCTCCGGTCGTACCGGTTTACCAGCCCCTGGATCGCCCTCAGCACAAAAAATTATGAGATCTACCAGAATGCCGGGGGCTGGCGCGAGAGGAAGGAACTGCTCAACAGGATCCTGATCGGTAATATCCTCTCGATGGCGAAAGGGCTTGATATTGTCATCTCACGGGAGATCCGGGTCAGAACACATCTTGATCCGGTGGCAGTCCGGTATAAAGGCATCGGGATGACCGGGTTCACCGGGGAGTTCCAGACGAATGTTATCATCCCGGAGTTCTTTGCACTCGGAAAAGGGGTATCTCAGGGGTTTGGCACCGTCATCCCCGATCGGTCTGCCTCCCCAGAAGGATAGAGAGGAACTTCTCCCCATACGGGGTGAGAACGGATCCGCCCCCTGTCTTCTTCTCAAGTACCCCGTGCCGGATGAGGAGGGCTTCGTCCTGGGGGGCGAGCCGCTCACCGCTCCCGAGGCATGCCCTGATGAGGTAGCCGATATGATCTGCGGGGAAGGGGAGCGTCGGTATCCTGATGATCTCATAGCCTGTCCGGGGCGGGAAGAGGATCCGATCGAATTCCTCACGATGCTCTTCATAGAGGGCGAATCCCTCCTCCCGTGACTCGATATCCGCAAACCGGTTGATCTCACCCCGGTACCGCTCAAGGAGTTCGTTCATATATCTGATATCAGGATTGACGACCGAGAATACGCCGTCTGCTCCGAGGATCTGCCCAAGGAGTGTCAGGACAACGGACATATTCTTCCTCCCGCCGGTGATGTTGAGGTAGATGGTATCACACTGGTGGGTGTCACGCTCCTCCCGGAAGGCCCGTGTCGCTTCAGACATGAACCGGAGCGTATCATCCTGGGTGGCGACATCGTCAAAGGGGAGGATGACCGGGTGGATCCGGAGCCAGGGATATCTGAGGGAGAGACCTGCATCCAGGAACCGGGTTCCGGCGAGGACATCGCGATCCCGGGTGACAAGAAGGACAACATCGGATATCGGCTCCCCGATACCGTCTATAAATGAGCTGACGGCAGGGGGGCTCATTCCGACCGGGGCAATAACTGCGGTCTTCATAATGCTCTGCATCAGTCTCTCCACCTCAATCCTTTTGAATATTACCAAAGGACCGCCTCTCATCTTGCTCCCTCCCGAGGCGGAGAGATGGATGTGGGGATGGGGGAGGGGATGATATGGAAAACTACGGAATGGGTATGAAAACCTCGGAGATTTGATTTAAACCGATTAAATTGAAAAATAATAGCAAAATGAGTTTGAAATTTTGCAAAAATGCGGAAAAGGTGATCGGAGGGGGTCGTCCGGTTTATATACCCTGACAAAAAGGAGCGAATAGAAAGGGTTATCTGGGAAAAGAAACAAATTTGACCCGTAGCAGAAGGGGTTCCACGAAAACAAGGATTGCAATTCCATCTCCCAGCTGTCCCATGCGGTGATTGTGGTGTAGCAGAAGGGGTTCCACGAAAACAAGGATTGCAATCGCACATCTCCGTCTACACTCTTCACACTCAGAAAAATGTAGCAGAAGGGGTTCCACGAAAACAAGGATTGCAATACCCAGCCGGGAGGCTGTCCTGAGTGATCGACTTCACCCTGTCTGGTAGCAGAAGGGGTTCCACGAAAACAAGGATTGCAATTCCCGCGAGTGATCTCCGCGAGAAGTAACGCGGTAACGGTAGCAGAAGGGGTTCCACGAAAACAAGGATTGCAATCCTCTGAAGAGGCGAATTGCCTGAGATCCATATATCGTAGCAGAAGGGGTTCCACGAAAACAAGGATTGCAATGGGTTCGGGTGTGTTCTGATCTGTCGCTCTCCGGCAGTGTAGCAGAAGGGGTTCCACGAAAACAAGGATTGCAATGCGAATTGCCTGAGATCCATAGATCTTCTCCTATACAGTAGCAGAAGGGGTTCCACGAAAACAAGGATTGCAATATATTGGTTATGTCTTTTATGCAATGCGTTAAGATACCGTAGCAGAAGGGGTTCCACGAAAACAAGGATTGCAATAGTTTCTTCTCCGGCGATCCTCATCATTGTTTCTAAGTAGCAGAAGGGGTTCCACGAAAACAAGGATTGCAAGGAAGTATTCTTGATGTATATCCTTTCAGTTGTTGTGTAGCAGAAGGGGTTCCACGAAAACAAGGATTGCAAGTCTACATGCGGGCCACCAATACCCAAAACTAAGGTATAGTAGCAGAAGGGGTTCCACGAAAACAAGGATTGCAAGATATGGAAAGCCACTTTAACGAGTGGCTAAAAATGATGTAGCAGAAGGGGTTCCACGAAAACAAGGATTGCAAGAGTAAGGAGTACGCCGTATTAGCGTTCCTCTCATGGCAGTAGCAGAAGGGGTTCCACGAAAACAAGGATTGCAAGTTTTATACATAATTCAACTAATGAAGAGATTGTTCCATGTAGCAGAAGGGGTTCCACGAAAACAAGGATTGCAAGACGCTGAACGTTGCCCTAAGGGCGTACCGATCAGAGGTAGCAGAAGGGGTTCCACGAAAACAAGGATTGCAAGTCGATCGATTGGTTGTCCATTTTTTTCACCTCATGGTGTAGCAGAAGGGGTTCCACGAAAACAAGGATTGCAAGGGGTATGGTTTGGCATGTAGACAAGACGGGTAGCGCAGTAGCAGAAGGGGTTCCACGAAAACAAGGATTGCAAGGCTTTCCCCTCATCATTTTTAAATTCGTATGTATCATGTAGCAGAAGGGGTTCCACGAAAACAAGGATTGCAAGTAGACACGAAGGTTAGCGCAGTGGCGTTAGCCGTAGCGTAGCAGAAGGGGTTCCACGAAAACAAGGATTGCAAGTCCATGGCTCCCGGTGGTACGTCGCCACTCGTAACCTTGTAGCAGAAGGGGTTCCACGAAAACAAGGATTGCAAGGAAGAGGGGGGCAAATATCCCCTCAACTTCCAACTATGTAGCAGAAGGGGTTCCACGAAAACAAGGATTGCAAGAGAGGTCAATAGAGTGGATTAAATCTGCAAGAGACACCGTAGCAGAAGGGGTTCCACGAAAACAAGGATTGCAAGAGGGCTTTTGCTCTGCATGTCTGCCCACCCGCTCTGTAGCAGAAGGGGTTCCACGAAAACAAGGATTGCAAAGAAGGTATCGTAAAGAGGATGAAGCCAAGAGAGGTGTAGCAGAAGGGGTTCCACGAAAACAAGGATTGCAAAACGGCTGACTTGTCAGCCCTCCTGTCTGGGGACGTACGTAGCAGAAGGGGTTCCACGAAAACAAGGATTGCAAACTGTGAGGTTTTCATCCTCAAAGATTGCGTTTCTCGTAGCAGAAGGGGTTCCACGAAAACAAGGATTGCAACCGAACACTGTTCGCTATACAGAAGTTCAGGTTCGGTTGGTGTAGCAGAAGGGGTTCCACGAAAACAAGGATTGCAACTTTTCAATCTCCATGAACAACCCATCCGAAACCTCGTAATGTAGCAGAAGGGGTTCCACGAAAACAAGGATTGCAACCCTGATAGGTTATTTGTTCGATAAATTCCGATTCTGATGTAGCAGAAGGGGTTCCACGAAAACAAGGATTGCAACACCCCCATCACCTTCAAACTTGCTGCGACCGAGAGCCCCGTAGCAGAAGGGGTTCCACGAAAACAAGGATTGCAACCATCTTCTCGATATTCGTATGTCTTATCATAAGATGCTGTAGCAGAAGGGGTTCCACGAAAACAAGGATTGCAACATGTGCCGGAGAGCGGAATTCTCATTCGAGAGCCACGTAGCAGAAGGGGTTCCACGAAAACAAGGATTGCAACCCCTATAGTGTGTCTTTTTCATGTGTCGTTCCTCTGAGTAGCAGAAGTACTTCCACGAAAAGGATTACAATGGTTCAGTGTTGTATGATCGACATTCGGAAAACAGTCATGGAGCAGAAGAGCCTCCATAAACCAGAGGTCACAGCTATACAGGAAGGATTGTATCAGGATCCATCATTCTCCTCCACCATCCTCCTGCTTCCTACCCTCACGACGCTACCCTGAGTTTCCTCCGTCCCCAGGTGTACATCCCCCTCCCCCATTCCTCCCTCATAAAGGCACAGATCTGTCTTAATCGACTAATATAAGACGATTCTATAAATATATTATTTTATATATCTAAATGTTATTATTTATTTTAAAGACAGGGGGTCTCCGAATTAAAAAACAAAGAATAATCTCTCCTATTTCAAATTCAAGCCCAAAGTGTACGATATTGTTATGGTCTCTGAGGCTATGTAATCCCCATCCCCATCTATGGGATGGGGGGGTGAAAACTATGGTATCTGAAGAAAAGCAGCAGCAGAGTGAACAGCAGGAGCAGCAGAAGCAAAAGCAGGCTGCCCAGCAACAGCAGCAGGGACAACAGACCCAGCAGGCTGGTCAACAGCAGGCTGCCCAGCAACAGAGTGAACAGCAGAAGCAGCAGGAGGCTCAGCAGCAGGCAGCCAAACTCCAGGAACAGACGAAGTTCCATGAGCAGGCAAAGCAGCATCATGAGCAGAAAGGCCAGCAGGCTCAGCAGGGACAACAGGCTCAGCAGGCTGGTCAACAACAGGAGCAGCAGAAGCAACAACAGGCTGCCCAGCAACAACAGGCTGCCCAGCAACAGCAGAGTGAACAGCAGAAGAAAGCACAGCAGGCTGCCCAACAGGCTGCACAACAACAGCAGAAGAAATAAACCGTCTGTTCCCGGAAGACAACAGAGTATTCCGGCAGCACGGGCCGTTATCGGCAGAGGGATGTACTATCCGGCACTTCCTTTCTATAGTCATAATACGGAATAAATAGAAATAAGGGGACCTATCCGGGTTCCCTGCCTATTCTTTGGCCTTTCGCTTGATTTTTCCGATCTCCTCCTGGCCCTTTCCGACAACCTGCTCAATCTTTCCTTTGGCCTGCTCGCTCCTATCCCCCGTCAGCTTGCCGACCTCTTCCCGGACCTTCCCTTTGATCTGCTTTCCCTTTCCCCTGATCTCATCTTCTTCTATGGCCATCTTGTCATCACTCCGTCCTGCCATGGTGGCATTGGTTTCTGGATAGGATATATCAGATTTTTAAATATAAATCTTCCTGAATGCTATGTCGGGGATGCCATTCTTACAATAGTACAATAATGAGGTTGAAGAAGAGTCTGGAAGAAAATCAGGAACTCCGATCACGGGAGCAGGGATGGAACGATGCATTATATGCAACGGTTACCATGAACTCAGCGTATGAAGGAGATCAACATCGCTCTTTCTGGTACATTCTCCCTTCTCAAACTCCAGATACGCCCTCTCCGTCCGTTCGGCGAACCTGATATCGTCTTCCAGTGCCGGCTCAGGATCGGCAAGCGGCTTGAGGATACAACGATCTCCGTCCCTGATGATGACGAGCTGTTCTCCCTCATCGAGGTCCTTTCTCATCGATATCGGGATGACGATCTGCCCCTTTGAACTCATTCTGATAATGCCGATCTCCATCTGCAATCAGTAAGATATATCTTACACTTGGGATATGAGTCTATGCATTCAGGACCTGTTTACAGTACCATCATTATAAAAATGCGGGATCGTATACACCAGATAGAAGCACAAGGGTGGTATCTTGTATCAACCCGTGGCAGTCACCGGCAATACAAACATCCTGTACTACCCGGCAGGATAACGATCCCCGGTAAACCATCTGATGTGTTGCAGCCCGGAACATTGAACAGCATCTGGAAACAAGCAGGATTAAAGGAGGGTACATAATGCACAGATTTCTCATTATCATCGAGAAGGGCAAGACCAATTACGCTGCATACTCCCCGGATCTTCCTGGTTGTGTCGCGACCGGAAAGACCCGTGAAGAAGCGGAAGAAGAGATGCATGAGGCGATCGCCTTTCACATCGAAGGCTTGAAAGAGGATGGCCTTCCTATCCCCAAAGCCAGCTCTTCTGCTTCATGGGTACTGGTATGACCGCTTCCGTACACGAGCCCGATAACAAAAACAAACCGAAAAGAGGATGGACTCGTCGTGATTCGAACACGAGATCTCCGCCGTGTGAAGGCGGCGTCATAACCAGCTAGACCACGAGTCCCCGTTCCAGTATCTATTCTCCACCCTGACGTATAACCCTTTTCAAACAAAGAAGGGGGATCGCCCTCCTCCCCATCATCCCCGTATAGGGGTATACTCCCCCGTCACCTCGCTCAGGTACACCCCGGACCCGAGCCACCAGTCATCATCCACCGGCATCACATACCCGATCTTCAGCTCATCCCGGTTCCCTTCCTCAGGGTTTGGCCAGATGAAGACGACGAATCCGCCACCATCCCGGGCCGTCGCCGCAAGGCTCCCGATCATCCGCATCCCGTACTGGTCCTCGCGGTCGATGAGATTGGACCCGATCATCTCCGGCAGATGGGGGTGGCCGATCAGCGTCCCGTCGTACCGGTAGGCATAGAGGTAATGGCCATTCGCATTCACAAACCGGCCACCCGGATCCGATATCTCAGTAAGGGCCGCCGCATCTCCTTCACGCCCGGCATAGGCGGTCCCGTCCACCACGAGTGCCACCATATCCCGGATCACCGGGGGATAGCCCTCGTCCCAGGTGAGATCAGCAAGAGCAACCCCGGACCCGAGCCACCAGTCATCATCCACCGGCATCACATACCCGAGCTTCAGCTCATAGGTTGAGAAGGCCGCCTCATCGATCCCGGCATCCCCCGGCCGTGGATACAGGTACGTGATATAGCCACCCCCCGCCTGTGCAACATCAGATCCGATCCGGATCACCGGGAGCCCACGGCTGTCCGTCCACCCGGAGCGATTCAGCCCGACGCTCGCCTCCTCATATGGATGGGCAAGGAGGATGCAGTCGTCATCATAGGCATAGATATACCAGCCATCATACGTGAACGCACCATCGGGTTTCCCGAATTCGACAAGGGCCGCCTCTTTCCCGTGCATCTCCGCATACGAGACGGCAGCAAGGAGATACTCCCTGAGATCCCCGGCTTCTCCCCTCTCCTCCCCTGCGACACACCCGCAGGCAAGGATCAGAAGAAGGCAGATTCCATAGCACCAGTATTTCATCAGCAGATTTGTACTATGCGATGATAAAAAATCATCGAAACGCTCAGAAGAAGATGCATCGACCGGGAATTGAACCCGGGCTATTGGCTTGGAAGGCCAAAGTCATACCACTAGACCATCGATGCGATGCTCTTTACTATTATCCCCGAAGAGATTTAAGGATTACGAATCTGCTTCAAAAAAGAAGGGAAATTTAGTATCCCCGGATCTCTTCCTGGACCTTCTCAAGTGCCGCGAGCCGCTTCTCAAGCGGGGGATGGGTCGAGAAGAGCTCCATCAGTGACCTGCCGGTGAGTGCGGGGATGATGAAGAAGGCGTTTGCCCCCTCCACCTCCTGCTTCTTCTGTGGCGGCACAGCATCCATCCGGTTGCTGATCTTCATCAGTGCACTCTGGAGTGCCCGTGGATTATTTGTGATATAGGCTGCACCCCGGTCGGCCGTGAACTCACGGTATCGTGAGAGCGTCCGGATCAGGAGTGTCGCCGCCACATAGACGAGGATCGCAACGATCCAGGCGATCATCCAGGGATTGCCTTCCCGCCGGTCAAAGAGGGAGGCAAAAAGTGCGTTCTGCACAATCAACGCTGCCGCCATCGCAAGGAAACTTGCGATCGTCATCGACATCATATCACGATTCTTGATATGTGCCAGTTCATGGGCAAGCACTCCCTCAAGCTCTTCCTTTGTCAGGATTCGCATAATCGAATCGGTCACCGCGACGACACCATGCTTTGGGCTCCGCCCGGTCGCAAAGGCGTTTGGCACCGGGGACTGCATAATCGCAATCTTCGGCTTGGGGAGGTCTGCGGTTGCACAGAGCCGTTCAACCATCCGGTGCAGCTCAGGATACTCATCCTCCTCCACCACACGGGCACCGGTACTCATCAGCACCAGTTTGGCGGAGAAGAAGTACTGGGCGAATGCCATCACAAAGGCGATGGCGACCAGAAGGTGGAATGAAAATCCCAAAATTGCCTGAAGTGCAGCAAGGAAGACGAGATAGACGAGGAGTAGCAGAAACCACGTAAACATTATCCTCGTGGTGAGGCCATAGTCGCGCTTCCATTCCATACGTTATCTTTGTTCTTTCGAACTCATAATACCTGCGAACAGGAATCAAGAGATATTAGTATGATCAGCGCCACTATATCGGATGAGGAATCAGATGAAGCTTGACGAAGTGACCATCAGCAGGGCGATCCTGCAGACCCATGCAGAGATCTTCTCCAGGTACCTGGAACTCGACATCGCAATCGTCGGGGGAGGTCCCTCCGGCCTTGTCTGTGCTGCCCTGGCTGCAGAAGAAGGAAGGAAGGTTGCCGTCATCGAGAAGAAGCTCTCCGTCGGCGGCGGGATGTGGGGCGGGGGGATGACCTTCCCCCGGATCGTCGTCCAGGAGGAGGGCAGACGGCTCCTCGATCACTTCGGGATCAGATCCACGCTCTTCCAGCCGGGCTACTATGTCGCATCATCCGTTGAGTCGGTTGCAAAACTGACAGCAGCAGCCTGCGATGCCGGAGCAGAATTCTTCAACCTCACCTCGGTCGAGGATGTCGTCATCAAGGGGGACGGCAGGGTCTCGGGCCTCGTCATCACCTCGACCCCGGTCGAGATGACCGGTCTCCATGTCGATCCCCTCACCCTCTCGGCGAAGGTGACCATCGACGCAACCGGCCATGACGCCGTCGTCGCCCACTGCATCAAAAAGAAGAAAGGGGATATCACCATCCATGGCGAGAGTTTCATGTGGGCCGAACGGGCAGAGACGAACATCCTCGACCACACCCGCGAGATCTTCCCCGGCGTCATCGCCTGTGGCATGGCTGCAAACGCCGTTGCCGGGGAAGCACGGATGGGAGCGGTCTTTGGCGGGATGCTCCTCTCAGGCGAGAAGGCGGCACAGATCGCACAGGATCAGCTCAATAAGATGTAAAAGGGTGTTTCAATGGAGACGACCGAATCACTCGCCGGGATCGCCTTTGGCATCTTCACCATCTTTTTTGGCAAGAGGCTGGAGGCGAAGAATACCCCCCTCTTTGACCTCATCCACCGCCCCGATGATCTTAGAACTGCCTGCGAGGAAGCACTCGCCTCGTTCCAGGAGGAATACCCGCCCCTTGCAGAGGCGATCAGAAATGACCCCGGTGATGCAGACGCCATCGCCGCCCTCTACCATGACGGTGAAGGAATTCTCCCGTCAAAGACGGTCAGGATGCACTGGATCATCCAGGACGCACCTGGGAGCCACCCGGAGGCAGTCAATGCCGAAGCTGCCGGGAAATGGCTCATCTTCCTTGAAAAAGACGCAGCCGATCCCATCTGGGAGAAGATCCGGGATGCGACATGGGCGGGGGATCTTGGTATCTCAGCCAAGGTCAGTACTGCAAAGCCAAACCCCCAGTCCCGCGATGACCGGCTCGTCATCTATGTCTATACCAGCAACTGGGAGGAGACCGATGAGGTGATGCGGGTACGGGAGAAGCTCCGCGACTTTGGGATCATCGATCGGATCGGGTACAAACGGAACATCGAGACCTTCGCCGGAGAGTACAGCTCTGTCGGGAAGAGGGTCACGTATTATAATGCGTAAAAAAAATGGAGTGAACGGTCGGTTATGCCTTCCGTTCCTTGTTCTTCGTTCTGAGCTGGTTAGAACCGCATTTCCTGCAGGTTGTTGCGCGGATAGCGTTTCTTGAGCTGCATTTCATGCAGATCTTGACATTGAGAAGTCGTGCTTCAGCTTCTGGAAACCGTGCCATAGTAAACACCACGAGATTGCGTTCTTATTAGTGGACGTCAAAACGTCTTAACCATTGTTATATTCCGGATACAAACCAGTCCCGAAATGCGGCAAGTGCCCGGCCACGATGGGAGACCACGCTCTTCTCTGCAAGCAGCATCTCGGCAAGTGACCTGCCTTCATAAGAGAAGATGGGATCATAGCCAAAACCCCCTTCGCCCCGGGGTGCACCCAGGATCGATCCGTCGATCCTCCCGGTGAAGACCCGGATCCCCTCCTCTGATGCATAGGCGATGGCGGTCTCAAAATATGCGGATCGATCGACCTGATCCTCCATCAGCTTCAGGATGCCGGGGTTCCCGATCGTCTTCATCACATACGCAGCCGTTGCCCCTGGAAACCCGTTCAGTGCGGTGATGAAGAAACCGGTATCATCGACGATGAGGGGCCGGCCGATCTGCTCCCAGGCAGCCCTTGCCTTCTCCCGGGCGACGGTACCGACATTCTCATCACGGATCTCGGGGAGATCGAGATCCAGGTGCTCGATCTCGGCGATACCGGAGAAGAAGGAGGCGACCTCATCGGCCTTGTGCCGGTTCCCGGTCACAACGGTTATCTTCAGTGGTACCGCCCCCGGAGCTCGATCTCATGCTCCCGTTCCACCACATCATCTGCATGGGGGAACGTTTCCCGGTATCCTCTGAGGAACGCCTCCTTCAGATCTTCGGCATCTGCCATGGTACTCTCAAGCGTCTGGAAGAAGACATGGAGATCAACGCCTCGTGCCTCAATCTCGCCGGTGATCTGGCCAAGGCCGAAGTCTATCAGCACGACCTCCCCATCGCGGAGGATCATATTGCTCGTCGTCAGGTCGCCATGGACGATCCCCGCCGTATGCAGCTTTCCGACAGCGGAGCCCGCCTTCTCTGCGGTGGTATGGTCAAGGACGTACTTCAGCTCTGACCCGATCACCTTCTCCATGATGATCGCATCTGCCGTCAGATCACGGATCACCGGGGTGGCAACCCCGGCCCGTCGTGCAGCAGAGATGATCCTCGCCTCGGCACGGGTACGTTCCCGGATCAGCATCGCGTCAAGATGGGGATGGCGGTATCCCTTCTTCAGCCGCCGCTTCACCACATCATCTCCCGAGAGATCAACCTCCGCCTCGGCTCCACGGACGAGATCGCCGCTCCTCGCACCGGCAAAGATCGATCCTGTATCACTGCGCCAGCCGACCTCCACCTGATCGGACCGGTATCCCGGGTTCACCCGTGACTCGCTGATCGGGATCGTCTGGCCGCTTGCCAGCATCACCCTCCCGGTGTAGGCGATCATAGCCCCGTTATCGCCCATGTACTTCCGCTCAGGGACGGCAAAGGCCGCCCCCCGCTCCTCGCACATCGCGGCGAGCATCTCCTGCATCCTGCCATTGACCCCGACCCCGCCGACAAGGATCACCTCGTCTTTGCCGGTATGGGCAAGGGCACGCTCGGTCACCTCGACACACATCGCAAACGCCGTCTCCTGGAGGCTGTAACAGACATCGGGGAGTGGGGCATCCGCCTCCTTCGCAGCAGAGATGAGACCCGAAAATGCCAGATCCATCCCTTTGACGGTATAAGGGAGGGGGATATAGGAGCCCTCCTTTGCAAACTCCTCGATGGCCGGCCCTCCCGGATGGGGGAGGTTGTGATGCCGGGCGAACTTATCGAGGCCGTTTCCGATCCCGATATCCAGGGTCTCGCCAAAGATCCGGTACCTGCCGTTGAGATACCCGAGGACCTGGGTATTGGCGCCGCTTGCATAGAGGACGATCGGATCGGTATAGCCGGTTGCAAACCTCCCGATCTCGATATGGGCAACACAATGGTTAACACCGATCAACGGGACATCCAGGGAGAGGGCGAGTGATCGGGCGGCGGTTGCCACCGTTCTGAGGCATGGGCCGAGCCCCGGCCCCTGTGAGAAGGCAACCCCGGTGATCTCACCGGCATCAGCAAGGGCATCCGAGATAACCTCCTTCATAACTGATGCATGATGCTGTGCAGCCTCACGGGGGTGGATACCGCCATGAGGTGGAATGTACGGAGATGATCGCAGCGTAATGAGATCATCATCAAAAACAGCGGCACTGAGGTTCCATGCTGTCCCCTCAATCCCCAGTACCTGCCCGATACGAGGCATGTATTATTATTTCTTAAATTCGGTAAAACCGCATTTTCCACATGCGACACGGTCGTCATGCTCGGCGAGGAAGACACCGGGTCCACAGCGTGGGCAGTGGCGCTTTCCTGCGACTGCCTTGTCGCCTTCGATGGAGTAGAGCTTGTAGCGTGCTACCATCCTTTACTCCTCCGCTTCTGCCTTCGGCTGACCACGGTTGATCAGATATGGGCGCTCGGTCCGGTCACGTGCCTCGACGGTGTCATAGATCCGTGTCACTCCGGTTGCATCGCAGGATCCAAACCGTGTCTTGATCGGGTCAAGAACCATCGTCTCTTCCTTTGCATTGAGAAGTGCGGCAATCTTCCCGATGATCTGCTTCCTTGAAGGGGTTGCGCCTTCATAGGTCATGGTGAACTCTACCTCTTTGCGGTATAGGAGCTCGTTTCTTGTATCGTTTGTGATAGTGATCTCCATCGGTATCCCAGAACTATTGACATGGTAGTTATTTAAAAGTGGCGTTGGAATCGATGAAGAAGGTGAGGAGCTTCCTCGCCTCCATCCGGGCCTCATCATCAACCAGCCTGAGTACAACCCCTTCATTGGGCTGGCCGTAGAGGATGACAGCCCCGTCTTCAGCGGCCAGAACGAGAGGAATCACGGCGAGATCCTCCTCGCCCTCGACGAAGACGAGAGCCGGTGTATCAGAGACGGCATCATCGAGTCCGAGGATGAGCTCATTTGTGATCATTCCTGCAGGATTGGCAACTTTGATCGTCCGCGCCCCTGCATAGAGCGGGGTCTTCAGAAACGGCGATCGCATCGTATACCCGTCAATGATCGCAATATCAGGGTAGATGCCGCGCGAGAGGAGTGTGTCGGTGACGACATCCCCGACGGTGTAGACCGCTCGTCCGGAGAGATGGGGGATCACCTCATCGATTGTTTTAAAAAGAATTCCAAAAGGCCTCTTAAAGAGGTCCCGAAACTCATCCGGAAGCCTGAGCATCAACGAACCTTCAACGCATACCTTCCTGGAAGGTCGATATTCATCTTCTCTGCGATCTCGGATCGCTTCGGATCGATGATGATCAGGTATCCCTGCCAGTCGGTGGAGAGGCTGCTGTCACCACAGATGATGCATGCCTCCTTGTCTGCGTCAAGAACCCGGTGGCATTTCCGGCAGACATGATCGACCTTCTTACGTGCGGCCATCGACACTCTTCTCCGAAAGCTCTTTCTGGTGTTCGTCTTCAAGCCATTGTGCGGATCCAAGACCTGCCTGTCGCATCGTCAGACCGATCTTACTCTCACGCGGCTCGCGTTCGTTGAGGGATAATGCAACGATCCGTGCCCGGATGGTATCTCCCACTGTAATCGTCCGGTTTGTCTGCTGGCAGACGAGACGGGAGTTCTTCTCATCATGGCTGATATAGTCATCAGAGATCTGGCTGACATGGAGCATCGCATCGATAGGGCCAAGGCTCACAAAAGCCCCAAATCCGGTCGTCTCGACGACGAGCCCCTCGAGGATCTCCTGAAGGTTGAGGCGCAGTGCAATCGCCTCAAATGAAGCATCAAAATAGACGGATCCATCGCCAGGGATGATCTCACCCTCGCCGATCCGGTCGATTGCAGTGACGGCGATGAAGATACCAAGATCCTTGTCGATACTCCCCTCAAGCTGCTCCTGAAGGACATCGAGGAGAACAATCGCAAGATCCTCTCCAAGACGGTGAGCCGGAACACGGACCTTATCGCTCAGTTTCAGTTTGTAATACATAGAGACTCCTACTTTCTGATGAGTTCCAATCGTTTCTGGTTTCGTAATACTATAACCGGAACACCCTCTTCAAAGAGGCGTTCCTTTAACTGCCTGTCATTTGTCAGCACCGGGCAGTTGAGCTCTCCTGCATGGAGGGAGATGATCTCATCGACCGGCACCTCTTCATCCCGTTTTGGGAGGATTCTGCAACGGGAGGTGAGCGTGAGGCCGAAGCGTGCTGCCGCTGCAGACTTCCCCCTCCCCTGTGCAAGCCCGTGCAGCTCACTGACCACCTCAGCCGGAACGACCGGCTCAAATGCACCAACCATCTCAAGGAGGCCGGTGAAGATATCAACACCGGATCGCGATGGGATGAGGAGTGCATTTGTATCCAGGAGGATGACTACTCGGTGAGGATTCCCATTCCGATCAGGCGCCATCGTCCACCCACCTGCCGCGAGATGGCGATGCGGGATCCGAGCTCGGCACAGACGGGGCGTTTCAGGATGACATCGATGCTGTCCTTCTTCGTCCCGGTGACGATACCGACCGTCACCGCTGTCCCGACGGAGAGCATCAGCGGCTCTTTATGCTTCAGCGGCTCGATCAGCTGCTCTGAGCTGGCACCGACGACCCGCTCCATCAGGGTGACATTGAACTTCATCTTCTCCCAGACCGGGGGGAGTGCATCGGGGTGGCCTGCCACCTGACCGACGAGGGTATCGCTCTTGGTGATCGCCGGATCGAGTTTGGTTGCAATCCCGGTCAGGCCGCCAGGTGTTGCGATACTGATCTTCTTTGAGCCCATATGCATCGAGGTGATCTTCGTATAGATCGGCTCCCATATAGTCCTGTTCTCGATGGTATGCTGTCTTCCGGGCCTGATCTCGATATCATCGCCTTCCCGAAGGATTCCTCTGATGAGCGATCCGCCGATGACGCCTCCACGGATATCCTTCCATCCGACACCCGGTTTGTTGATATCAAACGAGCGCGCGAGGAGAAGGAGCGGTGGGGCCTCAGGATCACGATCCATCTCCGGGATCGTCTCATTGAGGGCCGCGATAAGGGCTGAGAAGTTGATACCCTTCTGGGCAGAGACCGGCACAATTGGTGCATTCTCTGCAACGGTTCCCTTGACGAACTTTTTGATCTGCTTGTAGTTCTCAAGTGCCGCCTGCTGGGTGACGACATCGATCTTGTTCTGGACGATGATTATCCTGGTGATCCCGGTTAATTCAAGGGCCATCAGGTGCTCTTTCGTCTGGGGCTGCGGGCATGGCTCGTTCGCCGCGATGACGAGCATCGCACCATCCATGATCGCAGACCCGGAGAGCATCGTTGCCATCAGGGTCTCGTGGCCCGGGGCATCGACGAAGGAGACAGAACGCATCGGCGCTGCTTTCCCTCCACAGGATGGACAGGTCCCGTCTGCCGAATAGATCTCCGGGCCTTCACAGCTCTCACACTTATAAAACGTCGCATCCGCGTATCCAAGACGGATCGAGATACCCCGTTTCAACTCTTCACTGTGGCGATCAGTCCATGTACCGGTCACCCCGGAGACGAGCGTCGTTTTTCCGTGGTCGACGTGGCCGACGACGCCTATATTTATCGTTGGTATTGTTGGATCATGCAAAGAAACTCAAACCTCCCTAGCCTATATAATCGTTCTTCTCATAGATAATATCTCAGTGTGTTCCTTGGGATCTCTATACTCCTTCTTCCCTCACTATCACATACAACGTATGTCATGAACCGGGTGCTTTTTCCGAAATTGTAATAACCAATCACGCAGTAGATACTTAAAGGAAGGTCTATGACTGGAGATTCAGAATTATCCCGGATTGGAATATCACTTCCAAAGAACCTCCTTGACAGGTTCGATGACATCATCGGTGTACGCGGGTACTCATCACGGTCTGAGGGGATCAGGGACGCCATCAGGAGCTACATCACCTACTACCAGTGGATGAGTGATGTCAAGGGAGAACGGCAGGGTGTCATCACGATCGTCTATGATCATGAGCACCGCGGCCTCATCCAGACGCTCACTGAGATTCAGCACGACTTTATGAACCTCATCCAGGCATCGCTCCACTCCCATGTCACCCATGATCGCTGTCTTGAGGTGATCCTGGTCAGAGGAGATGCAGGAGAGATCAAAGCCGTCGCCGAACGCCTGATGTCACAGAAAGGGGTTGAGTCGGTGAAACTGACGACGATCCCGATAAACAGGTGAAAGGGGTTATCCCCCTCCCTCACAGCTCCCATCAACGTTAAGCCAGGCACTCTCTGCGGCAACCTTCTCGCGGATCCTCTCTTCTGCAATCGCCTCTCGCGCATCGGCAGGCGCTTTCTTCGCTTTTCCCTCCCTGATAATGACCGGGACCAGGAGATCGAGACGATAGAGGAGATTTGTCGTATCAATGAGGCCAAACTTCCGGCCACCGATCTCTTCGATCCTGGTGATCGTCCCGACAGTACCGGTCGGCCCGTACCGGACCGCCTGGCCGGGCATGATAGCATCTGTCATATCCGCATTGTTGGTACCGGAGTGCATAAACCTTTGCTACATCTGCACCCGTTTGAGGAGCTCTCCTATCCGCCGTGTACTTGATCGCACCTCCCCGATCTCGGGGATCTTCACAGGATCCCCCTTCAGTGCCGAGAATATGGCCGCAAGGGATCGCCCCATCGACGGGCCGTACCCCCCTTCGAGGACGAAGGCGACCGGGAGATCGATCCCGGTCACAAGCCGGGTCAGGAGCCCGTAATCCTCAGGAACGAGATGCATCTCTGCAAGGGGATCATCATCAAG
>NZ_JWHL01000008.1 GCF_018132105.1 Methanocalculus chunghsingensis
ATGAACGCTTGTACAGTTCAGTCCCCAGCCCCATGCCTCGGTACCGCCGGGATTAACGCATTTGATTGCATATCCCTTCGTCATACGGAGAAGCCATGCAATATATGCCGCGGTATTCTCGATCTCGCCGTTCTTGAGATACTCAAGGACGAACCAGTTGTTCCCAAAGACCGGGTACGCACCCTGGTCAAGGATCGGAGTGTCCCGCATCTCTTCATGGACATGCCGTGCATAGAACGGGGGCATCGCCGCCTCCATGACGGTGGTGTATCCCATGTTCGCATACTCGTAGCCGGTCTTGAAGACGGTCGGGACAGAGAACCCGCCCGACATCCTGCGGACACCGCGGCCAGGTTCATAGGTCGCCTGCTTCTTGTCTTCAGGGCGGAACCACCGGCCGACATTGACCTTTGGTCCGGCGACGTGGGCGTGGATATCCACACCCCCGGCCATCACGGTCTTGCCGGCAGCATCGATCACCTTTGCAGATGCACCGACACTCTCGACAATCTTGCCGTCTTTGATGGCGATGTCCTTCTTATCTCCGTTGATCCCCAGGACCGGGTCGAAGACAAAACCATTTTTGATGAGATATTCTGCCATTGGTTCTACACTCCCTTGCATTTCCTGACTTCACCAAGGACCATCGTGAGGAACTCCTGGTCGGTGAGCATCCCTTCCGGCGGGTCAACGACTTTGCGTGACTCGATCGGAACGTTATCCATCCGGTAACAGCAGCCGCCGACCTCGACACCGACGAAGGCGACCGGGACATGCAGTTTGCAGACCGCGGTCGTCGGGGTGAGATGGGGGTCGATGGCAACCGATGGGAGCTGGGCAATCTTTTTGACCGAGCTGATCGGGAAGTGTGCACCGGGGTCAGACCCGAGGACGAAGACGGCATCGAGTTCATCCCGGACAAGCAGATCGTTTGAACTGGTCTCGCCGGGGTTATATCGGGCGACACCACGGGAGAGATCGACACAGAACGGGAACCCGAACTGCCAGCCGAGGACCTCGCCTGAGCCGGTGACGTTGTAGTGGCCCCGCATCGGCATAATGGCCGCTTTGGTATAGTCGTTTAAGTCACGGGTGACTGCGATTGCGATATCGATGTTATGGTTCTTGCCCAGTGACTGGGTGACACCCATCCCGAAATAGATGATCACAAACCTGCCGCTCTTTAAGAGGTCGGCTGCTTCGTAGATCTGGTCTTTGGGGATGCCTGCAACGAAATCCGGGAGTTTTTCGCCACGGAACGCGACACGGAGAGCTGAGAGGAGTTCGTAGTCACGACCCTGTTCAAGCTGGAGATGTGCATCGGCAAGGGATGCGGTATCTGTCTTGCGTGGGTCAACGACGATGACCTTTCTGCTCTTTGAGCCCTTTCCGGTGAAGAATCCACGGGGATAGACCGAGTACCGGGACATGTGCCGTGGGTGGGCGTGTGCCGGGTTGCATCCCCAGAAGACGACACGGTCGGCACGGTTCATCGCTTCGCCGAGGGTGCAGGATGGAATCCCGACGTCCTGGACGGCGATGAGTGATGACCCGTGGCAGACGGTCGCGGTGTTGTCCACCATGCCGCCGACAGCTTCGGCGATCTCATGGCCGACACTCTGTGCCTCACAGGAGGTTGAGGACCAGCCATACATCAGGGGCTTCTTTGCGTCACAGAGGATTTTGGCGGTGTATTTTGCCGCCTCCTCGTAGGAGACGTCGGTCCAGTTGCCGTCGTCATCCTGCATCCGGGGCCGGGTGATCCGGTCTTCTGCCTGGGAATGAAGGAACTTCTCTGCACCGATGGCACAGGCATGATAGACCTCTTTGATCTTCCTGCCGTCATCGGAGAGCTCGATCTCAAGATCGTCACAGAGTGTTCCGCAGAAGGTGCATATTACGTCTGATACAATATTTGCCATAGACTTTCCTCACATCCAGGACCGGCCCAAAAAAAACAGAGAGCAGATGGTGCTCATGACCCGGAACTCCCCGGAGACTGGACCTGGCATATGTTCGTAACCCAACGAACTGTAAGGATATAGACGAACTAAAAATATTTAAAACCTTGTATGAGGGCAGAAGAGAGATTGGGGGGTGATCACCGCTCTTCGCGGTCCATCCGGATTGCCTTTTTGGGGCATTCCTGGGCACAGATCCCACATCCTTTGCAGAACTCAAGATCGATCTCAAGATCGGCATCGATGCAGGCGTCAGGGCAGTACATCGCACAGAGGCCGCAGGCATTGCATGCCTCGCGATCGACCACCGGCCGGAATGTCCGCCATGTTCCGGTCTTTCCTGCAGCTCCCTTCCGGGGCCTGCTCATCGCAACAGGGTCACTCATAGCGTCAACTCCTCATATGCAGCCTCAGCCGCCTTCACGTTCCGCTCATCCGTAAACATATCACGGATCGCGGTAAGCGCAGATTCATGGGTGATGAGACCCATCTTTGCAATCGCCCCAAGAACAGGGGTATTTAGGATCGGGCTCCCCGCGACGACAAGATCCACGGAGAGGGCAATTCCGGTGAGATCGATTGTCATAACCTCAACCCCGGGGAGATCAACCGGATGCGGGCTGTTGATGAGAACACGGCCGCCTGGCTTCATCCCCTGAAGGACATCGACCGCATCCATGATGCTTGCATCAAGGACGATGACGAGATCAGGGGATCGGATCTGGGAGTAGATCTTGATGGTATGATCATCGATACGGACAAACGAGACGACAGGAGCACCACGTCGTTCGGCACCATAGAACGGGGCGGCTGTTGCATGCTTTTTGTCGAGGAAGGCCGCCATCGCTATGAGACGGGCGGCAGTGACACCACCCTGTCCACCACGCGAATGGATCCGGATCTCATACATCAGGCATCAACCCCGAACCAGAACTCTTCACCCATCCGGCGATCCCTGACAAAACCGGCGATATCATCATAGGTGACCTCCTGGCCGCCAAGTCCGGCGACGACCGAGTAGATCGAGGCACCCGGATACTTCGAGCGGATCTCAGAAGAGAGGACCCCGCCGTACCCGAATGAGTACCCCCGATCCAGGACGACGAGATCGCGTCCCCCGATATCAAGGTCAGGGAATGGCCTGAACCAGCGGATTCTCATGGAGCCTGCCTTGATACCAGCGTCCCTGAGGATATCGACTGCCACTTCGGCCTCTTTGCCAAGTGTCCCGAGTGCGACGATGAGCACCTCGGCATCCTCGCATCGGTACTCCTCGGTCGGGCCATATTTCCGCCCGAACTGTCTGAAGAACTCCTCCTCCGCATCCCGGATGACAGCCGGCGAATTGCGCATCGCCCGCTCGATCTCCCACCGGAACCTGAAATGATCGTTTGGCCCGGTCATTGCACCATAGCCTGCCGGGTTCTCCGGATCGATCCTGTGGGGGAGCCGCATCGGAGGAATATAGTCTCCAGGCTCCACCGTCTCAAGTGACTGCATGATATGGGAGAGGACAAAACCATCGAGATTCACCATCACCGGGAGGAGGATATCATTGTTCTCTGCAATACGGAATGCCATCAGGGTGGTATCATACGCCTCCTGAACATCGCCGACGAAGAACTGAAGCCATCCGGTGTCTCGTTGTGAGAAGGCATCGGTATGTTCTGCCCAGACATTCCATCCGGGACCGAGGGAGCGGTTGATGTTTGCCATCACGATGGGAAGGCGGGCACCTGCAGCCCAGTGGAGCATCTCATGCATATAGAGAAGCCCATGGGAGCTGGTCGCCGTGAAAGAACGGACACCGGTTATTGAGGCCCCGATACAGGCGGTCATCGCCGAGTGTTCGCTCTCTACCGGAATATACCGGGCATCCATCTCACCTGCAGTAACATACTCTGCGATCTGCTCGACCACCTCGGTCTGGGGGGTGATCGGGTATGCCGCAACAACGGCGGGCTTTGCCGCTTTCACGGCAGCCGCAACCGCCTTGTTCCCTGTTGCTATCGTCAGCATTCTCCTGCCTCCTCTTTCGCAAGCATGGCGAGATTCTTCCCGAGCTGCTGCTCAAGTTCATTCACCTGCTTCTCTGTGATCCCCTTGAACCGACCCTGAAGCGAGAGATACTCCTTCAGCGGGAGCCGCTTCTTCATCACAGCCCTGGAGGGGCCATTAATGGTAAGTTCCCCGTACTTCCTCTCCCATAGGACCCACATGCCGGTCTTCACCGCCATCTTCCCGACCGTCACCGGCATATCAGAGGGGATACGCCAGCCCGGCGGGCAGGGAACAAGGATATGAATGAACGAGGGGCCGGGCGTGGCAAGGGCGGTCTTCACCTTCTCAAAGAGATCCTTTGGATGTGCCGCAGATGCCGTCGCCTGGTAGGGGATGTTATGAGCGGCAATGATCCGATCGATATCCTTCTTCGTATCGGTCTTTCCACCCGGTGTCGTCGTCGTCCGTGCCCCTATCGGGGTTGCACCCGACCGCTGCATCCCGGTGTTTCCATATGCCTCATTATCATAGCAGATGTAGAGGAAGTTGGTGCCACGTTCAAGTGCACCCGATAGTGCCTGGATACCAATATCCACTGTTCCACCATCGCCCGCAAAGACGATGACGTTCGTCTTCTTTCCTTCACTCGCAAACGCTTCGCTCATTCCTGATGCACATGCCGCCGCAGCAGCAAATGCGATATTATACACAGGAACAGCAAATGCGGTATTTGGGTATATTCCCTGCAGAACACTTGTACAGCATGCCGGAACGACAAGCACCGTATCTGGTCCGGCCGCCTTGAGCACATACCTGAGTGCAAGCGCTGCGCTGCACCCGGCACAGGCCGTCGTGCATTTGAGGAGGTATTCATCCTCTGGTATCTCAGCCATCCGAATCAGGGTACGTTTGTCATTCCTTTATAATGAGGCTTCGGGTTTGCGCATCATCAGCCGACCCTGGTATATCTGGTTATGGCTGGTGGAAAAAGGAAAGGGATATGAAGAGGATAAACACCTGGTGCGATGATCTCGACGGTGAACCGTGACCCCGGAGAGAGATCCCGCGACATGCCGGGTTTCACCATAAAGACGACCACCTCGCCGGGTTCAAGGATTGGATTCTGATCATCGCGTATCGGGCGGATGATCGAGAAGCGGGGAGTGGCAGGGGAAGAGGTGAAGAGGGGATCATGCGCATACATCTCTTCGTAATGGTAAAACCCTCTGAACCTGATGGAGACGGTCCTGAGATCAACCGGACGGGATCCCGGCGTCAGCTGGACCGGGATCTCAAGGTGTTCAGCCCATCTCAGATCATTATTCGTATCAACCGCAAAGATGCTTCCTGCCAGAACAAAGCCCGAGTTTCCCCGGTGAACACCCTCGATAACCTCTGTTCCGACATTCTGTGAGATTGAGAAGCCTGCGGCAAGGATGATCTGTGAAAAGACGGCGGCGATGACGACGAAGGCGATCAGGACGACTGCAGCTTCAAGGCCGGTGAAACCGTCCTCCACTCATCCCACCTCATAGCGTTTGTTCCCAAGGAGCGTACCCGGAACGGTGCATGGTATGTTGACCGGCACCCCGCGGGGTGGAATGATGGTGAGGGTGAAGTCATCTCCGGTGGAGAGGCCCGCATCAGTGATGGTCAGTCTGACGCTGAGGAGTTCCCCACGGGAGAGGAGTCCCTCAGCCGATCCCCCGGATGGCCACCTGAGTTGAAGATCCGTATCCGGGACCTGGTAGATCATCCCGGTTGTATGGAGCGAGTAGTGGATACCCGAGATGGCAGCCTCCCCTCCGATAACCTCGCAGAAGAAACTGAGTGATTCCGGATTGGAAAATGCATCGGTCTTCAGAATAACCGATCCGGCCACCATCACCGAAGAGGGGGTTGTCCCGGCATCCGAGGTGACCTGGCGCGCCTTCTCGGTTGCATAAAAGCCTGATCCGAGGAGAGCATATGAAAAAACTGCCGCAACGACGACAAAGGCGATCAGAATGACCGCCGCCTCAAGGCCGGTGAATGCCTCTTCATCGTGTATAACAGAGAACAACCCTGACATCACCTCCGGCGGGCTCAGCCAGCCATCTGATCATCGGAGAATCCGGTAGTACATTCTGGAAAAAGAAGAGATAATAGTTGTGGATTTATCCAGGCGACCGTTCATTCATGCCGGAGCGCTTCGATCGGATCAGCTTCGGATGCCTTCCATGCCGGATACAATCCGGAAAGGATCGACGTCCCTACGCCAAAGACCATCCCGATCGGGATGTAAATGAGGCTTGACGGGGCGAGGAGATAGCTGGTATCCTCAAGCATCACAAGGAGTGCAAGGTATCCTCCGGCAACCGAGAGGATGCCCCCGATAATCGATCCCGCAACACCGAGGAGGAGCGACTCATAGAAGAACATACGCCTGATCTCCCGCCTGAGGGCACCGATGGAACGGAGTACCCCGATCTCCCGGTACCGCTCCATCACCGACATCATCATGACATTGAAGATGGAGACCCCTGCCACAATGAGGGAGATTCCACCGATAGCGATGGTGAAGGTCGAGATCCTGCCGAATGTCTCGAGGATGGTCGCGAGGATGGCGCGGGTATCATAGACATCCACCTCCGTCTCCCTCCGGTTCAGTGAGGTCTCGATAGAGCTCTTCACCGCTTCGATCTCCTCAAGATCACGCACCTTCACGATGACCCGATCATACCCGGAGGGCTCATACCGGTTCTCATACCATCTCTCAGAGACGACGATGGCACTGTCGGTGTTGATGTCAAACCCCATGCCCCGCTCCTCCAGAACCCCGGTCACCCTGACCGGCTGTTCATCAGAGCCGACCAGGATCCTGCTCCCGACCTTCAGCGAGTAGGTCTCTGCAAGGAGGGCCCCGATCATCGCACCTGATGATCCCCGCAGGTACTGGCCATCCTCCCGTTCAAGAAGTAGCGGAATATCGGCTGTCCGCATCCCATAGATGGGGGCGAATCCTGTCTCAGCCCCGATCCTGATCCGTTCACCCCCTGAATAGATCGGGATGACGGTATGAGGAACGGATGCACGGGTGATCCGCTCAAGCTGCCGGGAAGTGATTGTATCATCCGATGATATCCCGGCGCCACCAGGCCCGCCACCCATACCGCTCCCGCCGCTATGGGGGACGACGACGATCGTATCGCCGACCGTCGTCAGGTCTTCTGAGATGGAGAGGACAAGGGAGGAGCCGAGGATACCCATCGAGGTGATCGCAACCACACCGATGATGATCCCAAGCATCGCCAGAAGTGACCGAAGCCAGTGCAGACGAAGGTTCCGGATCGCGAAGAGGAAGAAGATCGGGCGGTTCATGCAATCCTCCCGTCAACGATCCGGATGACGCGGTCAGCATACTCCGAGAGGGTTGGATCATGGGTCACCATGATGATCGTCTTCCCCTCCTCCTTCTGGAGGCGGACGAGGAGATCCATGATCTGCGCACCGGTCTTCGTATCGAGATTTCCTGTCGGCTCATCCGCAAGCAGAACCTCAGGATCATTGATGAGGGCACGGGCGATTGCAACCCGCTGCTGCTGGCCGCCGGAGAGTTCTGCAGGGGTATGATCGAGGCGATCGACCTCAATGCCGACCTCGGCAAGGATATTCATGCACCGGTCGGTGCATCCCGGATCACCCCCTTTCAGGATCAGGGGAAGCCGGACATTTTCTATCGCTGAAAGAAGGGGGATTAAGTTAAACTGCTGGAAGATGAAACCGAGGTGCTCACGCCGGAGCATCGTCAGTTCATCATCGGTCATCTCCCCGATATTTCTCTCCCCGATGAAGACCTGGCCTTTTGTCGGGGTGTCGAGGCACCCCATCATATTCAGGAGAGTTGATTTTCCGGATCCGGACGGCCCCATCACTGCGATGAACTCCCCCTCCTCGATCGAGAGGGTGACATTGTCGAGGGCGGTGACATCCCCACTCCTGAGAGAGTAGATCTTTGAGACGTCCAGAAACCGGATCGCGGGTGTCATCTCTTCTTCTTTCGTGAATAGATGATCGCTCCTGCAACGATCACGACTGAGAGGAGAATGATCCCGATCATCATCGGAGAGAGGCCGCCCTCATGTTCCTGTACAGGCTGTAACCCGGATCTGATCGTCGCCATCACCGTCTCTTCATAGAGATTTCCATCATCATCGCGGTACCGGATAAGAAGGGGGATCTCTTCGGCATCTGAGGCGGCAAAGGTCACCTCGAAGGAGGAGAAGTCATCGGGATCAAGCGTTCCAACAACATAGACCCGGAACGGATCGATTGGCGTTGCCGGGGATGACGTAGTCATCACAACAGAACGTGCAGATTCAAGTCCGGCATTTGAGACATCCCCGGTTATACGGTATCCGCCTGGAACCGATGTCACCTCGATATTCGAGACGATCGGATCTGCCGCCTTCTTTGCAGTACCCGGGGTGATCGGGATGGTCAGCGGTACAGAGTGGGTATTCTGGCCGTTGCGATACTCTACGTTGAATGTGAGATCACCTGTTCCAGTCGGCGTGACTGAAAACGAAGCATCCCTCGATTCACCCGGTGCAAGCGACCCGATGAAGATGGTCGTTGGAACGACATCGGCAACACCGGTGACGGGGACGACCGAAACGGATGATATGCTGTTCATCCGTGGGTTTCCAAGGGAGACGACGACAGTATCCTTCCTCCCCTCCATAAAGATGTCAGGCCGGGATGAGATGGCAGCATCGAGCGGCCGCCGGTCCACCCTGAGAAGGATCGGCTCAGAGAGGGAGCCGCCTCCCATGAAATTCATGGAGAAGCGTGGGTAGAAGATACCCTCCTCGCCCCGGACCCGGATGGTATAGGTAAACGTCATGCTGTTTCCGGCACCCAGGGCTCCTGATCCGGTATGCGGGGAGGTGAGCACCTCCACATTCTGCTGGCCGGTCAGGCGGACAGCCGAGATGCTGATCGGGAGCGTTCCGGTATTCTGAACAGTGAGCTGCAATGTCCCGGTATCCCATGGCATAAAGACCTCGGGATCAAGGGAGATTCCGGTCACCGTCACCTGTGCCGAGGCTTCGGCTGCAACCCCTGTGGAGACAAGAGCCGCAAGGAGAACCAGTAGTATGAGATATATCCGCATCAGAGAACCCCGACTGAAATGATGGTTATGATAAGATATAATCCTACAGGGATAAAAACTGTGTATGCGGCATCCCGTGCAGTAAGCTTCCTGGCATACCGCATCCCTGAATACCAGATGTTTGCAGCCCAGATCATAAAGACGATCGAGAGGACCGTCTGGAGGAGGGTGTACTCCGCCATCGCCGGCTGGGCCATAAATGCTTCCAGGGCTGTATCAACTGCGGCAGGATCCATAAAATCACGGATCACCGGGGTGATGATCTGGTCGGCGATCATCGAGAGCCAGATGATGGCAATGCCGACCGAGGCGATGAGGGGGGCGATCCCGTATCCGACCGCCTCAAGGACCTTCTTCATCGAGCCTTCACCCTTGAAGATCATACTCAGCAGATAGAAGATGACCGATGCGATGATCCAGAATATGATTGCCGAAACAAATCCACCGGCGGCTCCAAAGAAGATGATGATCCCCTCATATCCCTCTGCAATCGAGGCGTACATCGGGGCCATCAGTACCGTCATCTGATACCCGAGGATCGCAGAGAGGGCTGCATATATCAGGACGATACCAAACGGCAGCCCGAGTGCAGGCTCCTTCCCTGCATGCTCTTCAAAGAACTCATCGGGCCGGAAGAGTATTTTCATGATGCTTTCTGCCATAAATATTCACCACCAGCACCCGGGCCGGGTGCCTGAGAATGTAAAACATTCGTTACATTTGCACTTAATGCTTCTCATCCTCATGATCGGGATCGATGGCATAATGGCGCTTCAGAAACGCCCGGACATTCTCAGACTCAACCCACCCCTGGTCAAGCCGGGAGACGATGTCGTTGATCCTTCGAACCTGCTCTGAGATCTCCAGAGCATACTCCCCATTACCGAGGATGGTGTAGCCTTCGATAACCTGGAGGGGATTTCGAATATGATCCCCAAGGATCGCAAGCTGGGTGATATTCTCCTCGATCTGCCTGAATGCCTCCTTCTGTTGCGAGATGAGTTCCATCCTCTCGGTGATATCCCGGAGCAGCCCCTGAATACCGATGATACTCCCTCCTTTTCGGATAGGGAAGAAGGTCGCCTCGATCATTGCCTCTTTGCCATCTGATCGCAGGAACCGGAAGGTGAGATCCTCCACCCGTTCACCATTGCGGATGGTCTCAAAGGCTCTGCTTACCTTCTCCCGATCGTCATTCGCAATGAACCCGGAGAGCTGCGTCCCGATAACAGCCGTAACGGCCATACCGGCAACCCGCTGAAATGATGGTGAGAGGTACGTTATCCTGCCATCCGGATCGATGGTGACGATCGGATCAAAGCTCCGCTCACTGATCCCGCGATACAGTTCCTCCCGCTCCCGGAGCTCAGCCTCCATCCCTCTCTGCCTCTGAAGCTCGGCCTCTTTCATAACGACGATGGTGACGAGGAAGACGCACCCGAAGAGAAGGGCGATGAGGATATAGACGGGGATCTCAACGATAGGTGGAGGCGTGTTGATGATCTCCGTTCCCGGGGGGAGATCTTCAGGGGCAATCTGATGGGCGATGAGAGCCCGATGATCGACGATCGCTTTCGTCTCAATCTCTTCAATGACGGGGAGGTCGTCGGGATCTGCGCCATCAAGGATCTTCCGTGCAAGATCAGCAGCAATCCTCCCCTGGTCCCGTCCAATACAGAAGACCCCCCCGATCACCCCCTCTCCAAGATAGTACTCAAAGATACCATACACAGGGGCATCCGTCCTCGCCGCAATGGAGGATCCCACCCTGTCATGCGGGATGAATGCCGCACCATCCGGATCATTGGTCAGTGCCAGGAGGAGGATAACATCCCCCCCACCATATGATCCGAGACGATTCCCGATTGCAGGAAGCGATTCCCCTTCGATATAATCAACAGATACAGAAGCAGGGAGGACAGATGCAACCCCACTGAACGTCCTCAGCGTCTGTTCTCCGGTAATACTCTTTTCATTTATCACAACCAGCCGCTTCATATCGGGATGAAGGGTTCTGATCAGCACCAGTGTATCATGGATATTGAGACCCTCGACGACACCGGTGATTCCTGTATGCCCCTCGATCAGCAGGGGATCATAATGGTTGATACCACAGAAGACGATCGGGATCCCGGGAAAGAGTTCATCTCTGTAATCCAGAAGAAAACGTAGTCCGGCATCATCTGCAACGATGATGCAGTCAGGGGGGTCATCGCGGTACTTGTACCGGTACATCGCGGCGAGCTGGTCAAGATACTCAGGTGAATCGTACCGCTTCGTATCCATATACTCGGTCCGTATCTGGATTGGATCCGTTGATGTACCCAGAACCCCCTCGATACCGGCACTGATATCTGTCACCCAGACCATCTCGGGATGATAGGAGTGGAGAACAAGAACCATTCTTTCATCGGCCGAGGCTGCCGGGCAGAAGATGAACATCAGGAGGAGAAGAGATAGAAGCCACCCTCTCAGAGGAGATTCCCCCTGATCCATGCGGCAATTTCATCCCTCAGAGAGCGGAGGGCGGCAAGCTGCACCTCCTCCGGGCCCTGAAGAACGGCAGGGTCGGAGAGCGGGACCTGGATGACCTCCCCTGCCGGTGGGAGGAAGGGGGGTACCTCGTCTGTCAGGAGGATGATCCGGTCGAACCACTGATCGAGGAGTGCAGAAAGAGAGCCGGGCTTGTGATCCGGGATATCGATCCCCATCTCATCCATCACCCGGGTGACGAGCGGATTGCTTCTCGATGCAGGGGTGATCCCGGCGCTCAGGGCAATGTAGCGGCCAGGTGCAAGGTGGCGGAGGAGACCGGCCGCCATCGGGGAGCGCCCTGCATTCCTGTTGCAGACGAAGAGAATGGAAGGGATATCCGCCACTTCTGATCACCCGGTCACCGGCCGTTCAACAGCTGTTAGTTCATGGGAGAGATCCCGGCCCAGTTTTGCCTCAATAAAACCTCCTTCCGATGGAAGGAGCATCATGAAACGTGGGGTCTCATCAAGGAAGATAGTTCCATTCTCAAGGGAGAAGTCAACGATATGGCCCCCGATCGTACGATCATCACTGATGAAATGGAGATGATAACCGGGAACATTCAGACCCCCCATATACTCCGGAAGGAGTGTCCCGACTGCGGTACCGGAGACGTTGGTATGGGTGGCGATATACTGATCTGCCAGTGCGTCAACAAGGCGTGGATAGGGGCGCTCCTGCCGATGGGGGGCACGGACGGTAACAGAGGAGAAAGAACCATCAATTCGTATCATATAGATCAGGTTTCCTGATCGCACCTCTGCATCAAGAAGATTCTCAAAACCGGCGTATCCGCTCGTCGATGCCCCGGTGAGGGTTCTATCAGGATCAAAGAAGGTGGTCATCGCAAGAGGAGTGAGGAGATCGGATGGTGCAATCCTGACAGTTCCGTCCCCCCGTGCCTGGTAGACGATTCCATCGACAAGGATCAGCTCGCCATCAAGCGAGTCAAAGGTTCCAATCCCTGTATCGCCATACCGGATCAGATCACCGACCGGGATGACGCCATCGTACACACTCTCAAGAAGGGCATCTATGGCAGAGACCTGATAGAACACCTCCCTGTCCTGCGGGAGGGCTGGAGAAGAGAGGAGAGATGCGGATCCGGCACCAAGAAGGATGCCGACGACGAGAGCTGCGACGAGGAACGAATTTCGCATTAGTATAAATATACACGATCAATGTATATCAACCTTGTATATCTATCGCCCTCACAGGACGCCGGAGAGAAAAGGGCTATCTTCTATCGGCTGTAATGATCAGATAGATGCTGGAGATCGAAACCGGGATGGAGGAGGATATCGGGATCATCAGGCCATCCGGCCGGCTTGATGCTGCCAGCTTCACGCTTCTTGACGCGGCATTTGAGAGGCTGATCGGAGAAGGTCTCAGAATCATCATCCTCGATGCCGGAGAGCTCCTCTATACAAGCTCATCCGGTCTCCGGGTGCTCCTCTCTGCACAGAAACGGCTAAAACAGACAGGCGGGGAACTGCGGATCGCCGCTCTCAGACCCGAGATAGACGCAGTCTTCACGATGACCGGGCTGACATCCGTCTTCACCATCAGGGAGTCGGTATCCGAGGCGTTGTCAGGGTAGGAAAGGAGATCCGGAAGATGAAGAACACCTCTCAGGATGTGAGACCGCTGCATGTAAAGGAGATATTCCGGGCAGATATCCAAAAACTCCCTGATATGGTTCTTTTTCTCGAAGAAACACTCTCTTCGATGGGACTCTCACCCACAGAGATATTTGATCTCCAGCTGGCTGCAGATGAGATCTTTACCAATATCGCCTCCTATGCCTATGGGGCAGAGGGTGGTTCAGTGAGCATCGAGGTTATCAGAGATGCGACGACGGTCATCATCACCTTCACAGATTCGGGCATGCCGTTTAATCCGGAGAACCTTCCACCCCCGGATATCGGCCTGGATCTCAGCGACCGGAAGATCGGCGGCCTCGGTATCTATCTTGCCCGCCAGCTGACCGACCGGCTCACCTACAGGCGTGATGACGGGAAGAATATCCTCACCATTAAGAAGGCGATCAGCCAGCCGGAATAGCGGCTATTCCCTGCGTGCGGGACAGAGCAATACCCCGCACTCATCGCATTTTTCATGGCACGGCTCCATATGAATGGTAACGTGGCTCTTTGGAAATTCGGTCTTCAGATCCGCCTCCAGATGATCTGCGAGATCATGTGCTGTGCTCAGGAGGATATCCTGGTCAAACATCACATGAAACTCGATGAACCGGTCAGGCCCGGATCGCCGGGTTCGAAGACCATGAAAATTGACATACCGGGTGCAGTGTTCCTTGAGGATCTCCTCTATCCGTGCGACATCCTCCTCTGGCAGCCGGGTATCAAGGATCTGTGCAAGTGCTTTTCTGACAAGTTCCACCCCGGTCCTGATGATGACAAGACCGACACCGATGGCAATAACCGCATCGAGGAGGAGAATTCCGGTGAAATGAATCAGGATAAGTCCTGCAAAGACACCTACTGAAGTATATACATCGGTCCTCAGGTGCCAGGCGTCACTCTCGAGTGCAATCGACTCGGTCCGTCTCGCAATCTCCATCATCCGATGGGAGATGATGATGTTGGCAAGTGCCGAGACACCGACTGCCACCAGGCCAAGGCCGATGAGGTCGGGGTTGAGGGTGCTCTCGCCTGCGATGAGGGCCCCCGCAGCCTCGTAGATAATGTATCCGGCTACAGAAAGGATCAGGACAGCCTCGATGAGTCCTGAGAGCGACTCATACTTCCCATGGCCAAACGAGTGCTGATCATCCGGCGGCCGGGCGGACTTTCTCACCGCAAAGTAGGCAATCGAGGATGCGATGATGTCTGTTGCCGAATGCACCGCATCGGATATGATCGCCACCGATCCGGTGAAGAAGCCGATGGCGAGCTTCAGAATGACGAGGAAGGTGTTGCTGAAGACCGCGACAAGGGCGATCCCTGTCTTCTCCCGTGAGGAGTCGTCATGGGGAGGAGATGGAGACATTGGTGTATCCCTGGTTTCTGACAGAGGAGGAAAAAGATTTGGGAAGGGATCCTGAAAGAGGCTTCTTACGCCCCGCAGATCCGCTCCATTGCATCTTCCAGCCGTTCCATTGAGGTTGCATAGCTGATCCGAACCCATCCCGGCGCTCCAAAGGCTGATCCCGGGGTCGTCGCCACATGCCGCTCTTCGAGCCATTCCGAGGCGACAGCGAGATCGTCCCCCCCGACATGGGCAAATGCATAGAATGCACCGTCAGGGGGTGCACAGGGGTAGCCTGCACCGGAGAGGCGATCGATGACATATCTCCGGCGAACGGCAAATTCAGCCCGCATATCCTCGACACATCCCTGATCCCCGGTGAGGGCAGCAACACCGCCATACATCACAAAGGTCGTCGGGTGGGAGACCGAGTGCTGCTGGATCCGGTTCATATAGTTGATCACTGGTGCAGGCCCTGCGGCATAGCCGAGCCGCCAGCCGGTCATCGCATACGCCTTTGAGAAGCCGTTTACGGTCACGGTCCGCTCTGCCATATCCCCAATCGAGGCAAGGGAGATATGTTCGGCCCCGTCATAGACGAGCTTCTCATAGATCTCATCCGAGAGGGCGAGGATATCGTGATCAGAACAGAGATCAGCGATCATCCCGAGGGATGAACGGGAGAGGATCGACCCGGTGGGATTCGACGGGGAGTTGATGATGATCATCTTCGTTGCAGGGGTGATCAGATCCGCCAGATCCTCTCCCGGCTGAAATGTCTCAGGATCAAGAGGGTAATGGACCGCCCGGCCACCAGCCATCTGGATACAGGGCTCATAGGAGACCCAGGAGGGATCAAGGATGATCACCTCGTCGTCCGGGTTCAGGACCGCCTGGCAGAGGAGCCGGATCGCATCCTTTGCACCGGCGGTTGCGATGATATCGGCAGATGAGGCAGGAATATTGTTCTCTCTCCCGAGCTTCTCTGCTATCGCATCCAGCAGCTCCGGGATCCCGCGTGAGGGGGCATAATGGGTCTCTCCACGCCTCAGTGCCGCAATCGCCGCCTCGGTGATATGGTCAGGGGTCGCGAAGTCCGGCTCACCGATCGAGAGGCTGATGACATCGATTCCCTCCCGGGCCATCTCCTTCGCCCGGTCAGTGATAGCCATCGTTGCCGAAGGGGTGATCGCCCCTATCGCCGTTGAGAGATGCTTCATGACAATCTCTGAACCAGTTTCACCGCCGATTCGACGGCCCTGCGGGCATAATCGACCCGTTCCTGTGCCTCAAGACGGGTCATACCCGGACCCGAGATACCAAGTGCCACCGGCTTCTCAAACTCAAGAGAGAGGTCGATGATCTTCCGGGAGGCATGCTGGACGACGATCTGATCATGCCCGGTTGCCCCTTCGATGACACAGCCGATGGTGACAACCGCATCGACATTTCCATCCTTTAACATCTTCTTGATGGCAAGCGGCATGTCATATGCACCAGGGACATATATCCGGTCAATGACTTCCGCGCCAAGGAACTTTGCATGCTCCTCTGCCTCGATCTCCATCATGTACGTGATATCGCGGTTAAACTCCGCAACGACCAATCCTAGTTTTATCGTCATAGTATCATCATCTCCTTACTGCCGTGCCGGGCCGACATCGGAAAAACCCTGTCGCTGTCCGGTCCCTGCATCCCGTTCAAGCTCCTTCGGATAAAGGAGGAGCTTGACGGCATTTACTGCATGCTCACGGGTCCGCTGTTCAAGCAGCCACGCAAGCTCTTTATCATCCTTCGCCTCGTCCTCGTGGACAAAGACCTCGATGATATGCCTGTTCGTCATCAGCATCGCGAGCTGAAGGCCCTGTGACGCCTCATGGGCACAGACCTTATCCTTCTCTGCCCCACCCGGCATCCCAAGCGCCATCACGAGATCGCAGCCACGCTCCTCGATCAGTTTCTTGCAGGCGACCGGGAGATCCTTCAATCCCGGCACGGTATACCGCTCGATCCTGATGCTGGTATGACGGCGGATCTCATCTGCCGCCGCCGCACCCATATTTGCCCGTGCAAATGTCGTGTCTGCGATCCCGATCTTCATACCAGCACCTCTGTGGCGGCGCTGACACCATCTCCATCGAAGCTGTAGCCGAGCCGCTTCAGGGTCCCCTGTACCGCTGCAACCGTCGCAAGCACCTCGGATGGGCCTGTTGCGCCCATCGTCCCGATACGGAAGATCTTTCCTTTCAGGCGATCCTGGCCGCCGGCGATCTCAATACCCATCTTCTTGAGGCTGCCCCGGAGGTCTCCGTCGCTGACACCGTCAGGATACTGTATCGCTGTCACCGTATTGGATGGTGAATGGAGGTTGTCTGAGACCGGGAGGAGGGGAAGACCCCATTCTTTCGCAGCAGCCCGGACAGCGTCTGCAAGCTTCCTGTGCCGTGCGATACGGTTCTCGATCCCTTCCTCCTCGGCGATGAGGCATGCCTCCCGGAATGCAAAGAAGAGGGGGACAGCCGGGGTGTAGGGCGTCTCCATCGGATCCTTCGATCCTGCTTTCCGGTATGCCTTCAGATCAAGATAATACGGCCGTTTCTCTGAGAGACGCTCCCAGGCTCGCTCCGAGACCGAGACTGCTGAGAGGCCTGCTGGTGCGGCGAGGCATTTCTGTGAGCCGACGATTGCAATATCAGCACCCCACTCATCACAGGCGACATGCTCCCCACCGATGGAGGTGATCCCGTCCATCACAAAGAGTGCGTCATGTTTCCGGGCAAGCCGGCCAACTTCTGCCGCAGGGTTGAGGATACCGGCCGAGGTCTCGTTATGTACCATCGTCACGATACCGGCACCGTTCTCAAGTGCCTCTGCAAGTACCTCAAGATCATACGGATGGCCCCATTCGGATTCGATCGCGACTGAGGTCCCGTATCTGCCGCTGATCTCAGCAAGACGCTCGCCAAACTTCCCGTTGACGAGCGAGACGATCGTCTGGTCAAGGCCGACGTTGGCGATTGCGGCCTCCATCCCGGCGGTACCCGACCCGGAGAGGACGAAGAGATCATTCTCTGTTCCAAAGAGAGCCTTCAGCACCCTGACGCAGTCTGCATAGACACCGCCAAACTCCTTCCCCCGGTGGTTGATCGCCTGCCGGGACATCGCGTTCCTGACCCGTTCCGGCATCGGGACCGGTCCTGGCATCATGAGTAATAGTTCGTTCTGCATCCTGATCGACCGTACTATAAGAAGATAAAGGTCTTAATAGATGGTGAAGCCTATGGTCGACGTAGCTGTCATCGCGGGATCAAAATCAGACGAGGCGATCGTTCGCAAAGTCTGCGTAACACTCGAAGAATACGGTATCAGCTATGAAGAACGGGTTATTTCAGCTCACCGCGATCCTCTGGAACTCCAGGAGTATATCGGGAAGAGCGATGCCCGCGTCTTCATCGGGATCGCCGGAATGTCCGCCGCCCTCCCCGGCGTCATCGCATCAAAGACAAAAAAACCGGTCATCGGGGTCCCTGTGAGCGGAAAAGTGATGGGTGGGCTCGATGCACTCCTCTCGATCGCCCAGATGCCAAAGGGCGTCCCGGTCGCCTGCGTCGCAGTTGATGGCGGGGAGAATGCAGCACACCTCGCCGCGCGGATACTCGGCGTTGCATGAGGGAGCAGCCAGCCATGAGGGGAGGGAGTATCCTCCCACCCTGTGGTCTGTCTACAGAATGAATCTGATCCTTCATTGGTAAAAATAACCGAAAAATAGTCTCTTCCGGAGACCAGGGAGGATAGTATTGGCGAATCCTACTTCTTCTGATCCCCGTCAAATATCTCCCGAACCATCTTCACCGCACAGAGATCCCCGCACATCGAACAGGTCTCCCTCTCGGTGTCGCGATCGTGGATGGCACGTGCATGGTCAGGGAAGAGCATTTCAGCATACTGCCCCTCCCAATCGAGATCACGCCGGGCAATCGCCATGCGTTCCTCTTCAGGGCATCCGGAAACCCCGCCGCGCCGGGAGATATCCCCGACATGGGCGGCGATCCGTGCGACCCGTGTCCCCTCGATGATCTCGCGTTCATCAGGGAGGGCAAGATGCTCGGCCGGAGAGACCATGCAGAGGAAATCTGCCCCTGCTGATGCCGCAATAGCGCCCCCGATGGCGCCGACGACGTGATCATACCCGGTTGCAATATCGGTGACGAGCGGGCCGAGGAGGTAGAGCGGCGCATGGTCGGTCACCTCTTTGATGACCTTCACATTCCATGCAACCTCATGGATCGGGATATGACCGGGCCCCTCGATCATCCGCTGTACCCCGGCCTGCAGCGCGATACGGGCCTGCCTGCCAAGGGTCAGGTACTCGGTCGTCTTGGCAAGCCTGCTCGCATCGACGAGTGCTCCGGGTCGCATTCCATCACCAAGACTCAGGGTGACATCCTCTTCGGCAAGGATCTCAAGGAGGTAATCGAACTCCTTTGCAAGAGGGTTCTCCTCACCCGTTGCCGCCATCCATGCGACATGGAACGCCCCACCCCGTGATACGACACCGAGTGTCCTTGGATCGAGCCGGAGTGCCTCGAATGCATCAAGATTCACACCGGAGTGGAGGGTCATGAAATCAACACCCTGCCTGGCCTGCTCCCGGATCACCGAGAAGAGAATATCAGCAGTGAGATCGGCTGCAGATCCGGCACGGCGGACCGCTTCGTAGATCGGAACCGTTCCAACAGGGATATCGAGGGAGAGGATCTTCCGACGCATCTCCCTGAGATCTCCGGCAGTTGAAAGATCCATCAGGGCGTCCGCACCTGCATCGATGGCGGCGGCAGCCTTGACCATCTCGAGATCGGGATCACATCTTCCCTGTGAGGTCCCGATATTCACATTAACCTTGACGCGGCACCCTTCCCCGATAGGGATCAGACGGGCATTCCGCCGCGGGTTGGCAGGAATGACAATACGCCCTCGCTGAACTGCTTCTGCCATCCTCTCCGGGGAGATACCTTCAGTCCTGGCAACCGCTGTGAGCTCCGGAGGGGGATCAGAGCGGCACTGCCTGATGAGTGCATGCATAAGAACCATCTGTCTGGAGAGCTTATTATCCTGCATGCCCGTCCAGTGGATACCCGGGAGCGGCTGGCAGGCGAACTCCTATCTTATCGGAGATATTCTGATCGATGCAGGGGTTCTCCCGATGGCTCTTGAACAATATAAAGACAGGATTGAGACGATCATTCTGACACACGGACACTTCGACCATACAGCCCATCTCGCTCAGATCAAGGCGATGTGCAGTGCAACGGTCTGTATCCATGAGGAGGATGCAGGTGCCCTCAGATCCGAGGCTGAGAGCCTCTCGTTTCACTTCGGCGCACGCCCCCCAATGATCATACCCGATCGGATCCTCAGCGACGGAGACCAGATCGGGCCACTCAGGGTCATCCATACCCCCGGCCATACCAGGGGAAGCATCTGCCTCTATCATGAGGAAGAGGCGGCACTCATCTCCGGTGATACCGTCTTCCCCGGGGGATCATTCGGGAGGACCGACTTTCCCGGTGGAAACGCCGGAGACCTGAAACGATCGGTCGAAAAGCTCGCAATGCTCCGGGTTGAGTCGCTCTGGCCAGGCCATGAGCAGCCGGTGAAGAGTGGCGCAGGAAGACATCTGCTTGCCACCCGGCAGTGCCTCCAGTCCTATCATGGATAAGGGAATCTATACACTCGTGCTCGAATCCAAAGGCGCCGATATAGAGATTGGAGCGCTTGGCAATCTCACGATACCCGGAGGATACCTCATCTATGTCGGATCCGCCCTCGGGCCGGGGGGGCTTGGACGGATCAGCCGCCACAAAACGACCGCCCATGACGGGAGGCGGCCGCACTGGCACATCGACTACCTCCTCCAGCATCCTTCAACCCGGTTGATTGCATCGGTTGCTGCACCGACAACCGAACGTCTTGAGTGCACCCTTGCAGATCTGGTGGGCGGCCCGTCAATACCGGGTTTCGGGGCCTCCGACTGCCGGTGTCGGTCCCACCTCTTTATCCGTTTGGATGATCCGGCTTCAGAACTTGCAGATATCTTCTCGTCAATCGGACTCATGGCCACGATCAGAAGATATTAGAGATCAGAGATGAAGGATACCTCTATGAAGGTACTTGGCATATCAGGGAGTATGCGGCGCGAGGGGAATACCGCCATTCTGGTCCAGGAGATCCTCAGGCATGTCGCGCAAAAGGGTGTTCCAACCGAGTTCATCTCACTCTCAGGCAAAGAGATCAAACCCTGCATCGGGTGTGAGAAATGTAAGGAAGAGAAATGCTGTGTCATTAAAAATGATGACTGGCATGAGATCATCGAGAAGATGGTCAATGCAGATCTTCTGATCATCGGATCGCCCACATACTATTTTGATGTCTGCGGACAGGTGAAAAACCTCATCGACCGGACCTACTCGCTCTGGCATGACCGCAAGCTTGCCGGAAAGAAGGCGGTTGCAATCGCGGTCTGTGCAGACAAGGGAGGAACCCGGACACTTGAGACACTTGAAGCCTTCCTCTCGACCCATGAGTACGGGTATATCGGCCATATCATCGGAAGGGGATTCTATCCAGGTGATGTCCGGGAGGATAGCATCGCAATGGGATCGGCAGAACCGATTGCCGATAAGATCGTCTCCTACTTTGGAACACTCGATGACTGAGGGGGAGGGTCCAATGCAACACCTCACAATACCCCTCGAGAAGCGGATGGCGGACGGATACTCGATCCCGGTTGGCGGTGTTCATCTCATCTTTGTTACAGCAGGCGATGGGTTGATCGGATGTGGGGCCTTCGATATCGCCGCGCTTGAAAAGTTCGGGGTACCTGCAGCAAAGATGCAGGCGATGACCGGGCCTGCCATCACCTCAATTGAGGAGATCCTCTATGCAGAAGTCAAAGAGGCAAATACACATGCAGTTGGAAAAGGAATTGTCAAAGGAATGATAGGAAAAGAAGCCCTCGAGCTCCTCTGATGCAGATCAGAGGCCGAGGTTTTCAAGGAAGAGCTGGTGGAGTCTCAGATCTCCACTGAGTTCGGGATGGAACGAGAAGGCCATATGAAGGCCATGCCTGATTGCAATATATCCTTGTGGAAGCTTCGCCAGTACTTCTGTTTTGTATCCGACACGGGTTGCCACAGGTGCACGAATGAAGACTGCATGGAATGGATCTGCAAGTCCGACGCAGTCAATATCGGCCTCAAATGACTCACGCTGGCGTCCGAAAGCATTCCGCTTCACCGTCATATCCATGATGCCGAGTGGCTCAAAGAGGCTGTCATCCTCGACTTCTGTAGCAAGGAGAACCATCCCGGCACAGGTGGCAAAAATCCCCCCATCGTACTCCTGAAGGGGGCGCTGCATCCCTGCATTCTGGATCAGTCGGTTAATCGTTGTTGATTCCCCTCCTGGGAGTGCGATGCCGTCAAAGTCCGGTATCTCGGATGCTGTACGGAAGGCAGATACCTCCCCCCGATCACCAAGCGCTAAGCGAAATGCCTCCAGGTGCTCGGAGACATCGCCCTGAAGTGCAAGGACTCCAATCCTACCAGCCACGGGTCTGCAACACCTCGTCCGGACGGAGCGTATGGATGTCGATGCCCTTCATCGCCTCACCAAGGCCACGGCTCACTTCTGCAATAACCTTGGGATCATTGAAGTGATGGACCGTCTCAACGATCGCCCGTGCCATCTTCTCAGGATTCTCTGACTTGAAGATCCCTGAACCGACGAAGACGCCGTCTGCACCAAGCTGCATCATCAGTGCGGCATCGGAGGGTGTTGCAATACCGCCTGCAGAGAAGTTCACAACCGGAAGACGCCCGCGGACTGCTGCATCCTCGACGAGCTCGACCGGGGCCTCAATCTTCCGGGCATACGCCGCCCGCTCCTGGGTATCCATCCCGGAGATAAGCCGGATCTCGGACTGAATGGCCCGCATATGCCTGACGGCTTCGACGACGTTGCCGGTCCCGGCCTCACCCTTCGTCCGGATCATCGCTGCCCCCTCGTTGATCCGCCTGAGCGCCTCACCAAGATTGCGTGCCCCACAGACGAACGGCACCGAGAAGACCTTCTTATCGACATGGAACTCCTCATCTGCCGGTGTCAGCACTTCAGATTCATCGATCATATCGACACCAAGCTCCTGGAGCACCTGCGCCTCGACGAAGTGGCCGATCCTGACCTTCCCCATGACCGGGATCGAGACCGCTTCGGTGATCTCGACGATCCTGGTTGGATCTGCCATCCTGGCGACACCCCCCATCTTCCTGATATCCGAAGGAACACGTTCAAGCGCCATTACCGCAACCGCACCGGCTTCTTCTGCGATTATTGCCTCTTCAGCAGAGACGACATCCATGATGACGCCGCCCTTCTGCATCGATGCAAAACCCCGCTTCAGAAGTTCCGTCCCAAACCTCAGCTCTTCAAGTTTCATCCCTGTTTATTGGATCAGGCAAGACTATAAAACATAACATCCCGGAGAATCGAACCACTCTCCGATGGTATCCCGAGATATCGAATATCAGACTCGGGAAAAAATTTGAGATACTATTTATCCAAGTTGTATCGCACCCACATAATGATACGCAATTTTTGCAGCATCACTGTGATTTACCGGATCGGAAAGAGGATCCGTTAATTTCGCCCTGGGATCCTGGTCAATGAGTCCGACCGCAATGTATGCCACTCTTGCAACATCTCCGATATCCACCCTGCCGTTGCCATTCAGATCACCTCTCGGATTGACAATAATATACTCATTTCGTGTCAGCGTATCGTTTCCGGCATGATTTGATACCGTGAGGGATACCCGGTATCTTCCCGGGATTTCGAAGATCGTTATGGGATGCTGATCACGGACGATTGTTTTGTCACCAAAACTCCATTCCCAATTGTCCGGGTAGCCGGTTGACCGATCGGTGAAAGTTACAGTAAGAGGGGCAGGACCAACGAGCAGATCTGCAGCAAAATCGGCAACAGGAGGGGAAGGGGGAGTTGATGGTGAAAATACAAAGACGGCGTTATGGGTTGCATCTGTCACATAGAGATCACCACGGCTATCAACGGCAATTCCGGACGGAGATGAGAGGCGACCAGTGCCAAATGATCCGATATATGTTCCGTTCTGATGAAATGCGATAATTCTTCCATTTCCGGCATCTGCGATGAACAGTTCTCCATAAGGAGATATGGCAACATCGCGGGGCGCTGTCAGCCCCCCATCACCTTCAAGCGAAGGGCCGTAGGTGCGGATCTGGACCCCGGATCGATCATAAGCAACCACGCGGTTATTCCCGGAGTCGGAAACATAGAGGGTATCATCACGATCAAACCGGACACCCTGCGGGGATCTGAACTCTCCATCACCCGACCCCTGTGAGCCGAAATGGCGGATAAAGCCACCCTCAGAGTTAAAGAGATCAATCCTGTGGTTTCCTGTATCAGCAATAGCAAGAACCCCGGATCGGTTTATGGCAATGCCGCCGGGAAATGAGAGCTCTCCCTGGAGAGATCCCCTCTCACCAAATGAACGAAGGAACTGCATATCCGAGTCAAATATCCGGATTTGGTGGTTCCCTGTATCAGCCACATAGAGCCGGCCGGCTTCATCATAGGAGACGCCGACAGGTCCGCCCAGGTTTTCTCCCGGAGCACCGGTGATCTCCTGGACGAAGGTGCCTTCAGAAGAAAAGATCATGATCCGGTTATTCAGCATATCTGCGACAGAGACGATGCCTGATGAGGATATGGCGATGCCACGAGGAGAACTCAGAAACGATCCCCAGCTCCTCCGGAAGAGATAATATTCGGGATCAGCGGGAGAGGTGACGGTGATATACCCCTCTCGTGTTGAACGATTACTCCCTATGTCTTTCCCGGTGGTGAGGCTGACGGTATAGGTACCGACATCTTCATAGATCTTTGTTGGATGCTGTTCTTCAGAGGCTGTTCCATCTCCAAAATCCCAGAGCCAGAAGTCCGGATCTCCGGTGGAATGATCGGTAAAAGCAACAAGGAGTGGTGCAGCCCCGCTGGTCGGATCTCCAAGAAAATGTGCAGTGGGTGGAAGAGGTGTTTCCTGAACGTGGATAAAGTCTTCTTTTGTGAGGATACTACTCCCCCCGGTATTCGACACCGTCAGGGATACAGTATAGAGTCCGGGTATGGTGTATATCTTTGTCGGGTGCTGTTCCATTGAACCGGTTGCATCTCCAAAATCCCATAAAAATTCATCAGGATTCCCATCTGACTGATCCATAAAGCGGACAGATAAAGGGGCAACACCTGCAACCGGATCAGCACTGAATCGTGCAGCAGGCTTCTGGGGAGGAACAGGGACATCCCCGACATTGAGAACAGCCGAGGAGACGATCGGATCATATTTGCCTGGTCCCAGGGGATCGATACTATCTACCTGGATCTGCAGAGGAGTATATCCACGTGCAATCGCCCGGACAGAGATGGTGATCAGGAGAACCTCCCCTGTCCCGGCAGCACCGGTAAGATCAACTGCCTTGCATCTGACCAATTGACCGGGAAGGGTACTGTTCTCCGGGAGATCCGCCCACCCGGGAAAGAGGACTGACGTTATCTCGCCGATTTCTGGATCATCAATCTGGATGATGAATTCGTACCCTGAAATTCCATCAGGAGCATCCTCTACCAGAAATGAATATTCGACCAGATCGCCAACTTCAGCAACCAGATATTCGGGATCAGGGATGATCGAGATGGGAACTCCATTGTTCTGGATTGAAGGGGCCTCATCGGCGCCTGCCGAAGCTGTCAGACATAGGCAGGCAAGAAGAAGAAAGAGGAGATGAGAAGAGATCTTCACGCTAATTCTCCGGATCACGACCATGCAGAGATCCAATCAACAGCAGGGCGATGAGAGATCCCAGAATGGGAAGGAATAGCCCTCCGGGAGATTTCTGAAGATCCGGTTCATCGACCGAAACCACCTGATCCTCCATATGACCAGATTCGGAATCCAGAGGGGTCACTTGATCTGCTACAGGCTCGGGAGTCTCTTCCGGCGTTGCGACTGTTGTGATACCAGGAGTCATGGCAGGTGTGGGTGTGGGAGTGGGAGTCGCGGTAACAACAGGTGTTGAAGATGAGGACCCCCCTCCACCGGAACCACCGGATGCCGGAGAAGCACTAACACCGACAGTCACAGGAATGACAATGGGTGAACCATTATACAGATCGCCAAAGTCATCTTCAAGGATATGCGGAGTGATGGTTATGGTTGCCATACCATTGGCAACGCCGGCAAGAGAGAGGACTGCAAACTGAAATGAACCCTCTCCAGGTTCTGCCAGCTGGGAGAGATCAACACCCCTTATATGACCGGTTTCTGTGCCTGGAGATACAAATTCTTCCAGCATCACCCATTCCGCGAAGGTTACATCGGCAACATCAAGGATATGCGGATCCGTCACTTCAAGATTGAGATGGAACCCTGATATCCCATCTGTAGCACCGGTGATTCCGATCGTCAGAGGAATTTGCTGACCAACACCGAGAGAAAGACTCCCGGCTGGCGATACAATAACATCAGCCCCGAGGGCAGGTGTTACCAGAAAGCATAGAGAGACGATAATTACTGATACAATATTTATTCTCATAAAATCATCCTACCCACCCATTTAGGATTACAACATCATTAAAGCCGATATATCCATTTGCATCATAGTCATAATGCAGAATGCGGCCATGATCACCATCGCGTATCGGCCCGATGTTGCGATAATACACCACGACATCATTAAAGCCCAGTCGTCCATTTCCATCAAGATCATTATAATGCATCCCCTGAATGAAAGGTTCAGAATTGGAGCTGGGAGAGATACTCCTCTGATCCGGGAAATCGCCCTCAAGTCCTCCGGGGAACGGGAGCCGATCCTTAACGATAATCTCCGAAGAAATAACAACCGAACGATATAAATTCCCCTGTTTATCCTCAACCTCGAAAACCGGTCCATCGACCTCATCCAGAATACCCAGAATATACTCTCCGGTTGTAGAGGTGCGTATTGTGAGGTCGAGAAGATGGATGGTTCCATGTCCGGAATCACCATTCAGATCGATGGCACGACACCATACAGTACTCGATGGGAGAAGAGAGAGATCATTGAACTGTGCCCATGTGGGGAAGGTAAGATCAACAATCGGCAATAGATCAAGGAATGGGTTCTCTGTTCCCACGGTAACAGTGAGATTATATCCGGAGAGATCATCGGGAACCTGCCCCTCCGGAACTCTCAGGAACAGGCTGAATGAGTGATCCTTGTCAGGAACAGAGATGATCTTGTCGGGTACGAAATAGAGTTCCGGTGCAGGCGTTACCCGTATCAGGTCGGTCATGGTCACCGTACTCCTCCCCTCCTCATTTTCAACCGTCAGGCTGACTGTATACAGACCGGGAGTTGTATAGGTATGTCGGGGATTTTCAACATCGGAAGTCGCACCGTCACCAAAATCCCAATGCCAGCTTAAAGGAGCCCGTTCAACCAGCTCCTGCCGGGTATAGGTGAACTGGATGGAGAGCGGAACGGAGTTTGTCGTATCCAGACGGGTATGGCTGAAACCGGCTATCGGAGGAAGAGGGTTACCTCTTGGAGCAAAGATTGCGATCCGGGCATTTCCCGTATCAACCGCATATACATACGGAGTTCTCCCGGTCTGGCCAACCATCCTCACCGCAACACCACGGGGGAAACGAAGGTGATCAGAACCGAATATGGCAAGAATGTCGCCCGTATCATTCCACTTTTTTATCTGGCGGGCATTATAATCAACATTATAGATATCCCCTGCATCAGAAACCGTGATACCATAACCACCGGTCGTCCACTGGTTTATATACTCGCCATCGGGAGCGAATTTCTGAATCCGACTATTTATCTCATCCATTACATAGAGATTTCCCATATTGTCAACCGTAACCCCGCTCGGATACCTGAATCTCCCTTCAGAGGTACCTGATCCACCTAAAAAACGTATATGTGTCCCTGATTTAGTGAATATCTGGATCCTGTTGTTCCCGGTATCAGCGATATAGATGTATGCGGCATCAACTGCAATCCCTGAAGGCTGGAGCAAACCATATTCACCGGAACCATATGATCCAAAAGATAAGAGGTGGGATCCATTTTGGGCAAAGACCTGAACCCGGTTGTTGCCGGTATCTGCTACATAGATCCTCCCACTATCATCGACGGCAACGCCCCGGGGTTGTGAAAAGCCGCCATCAGCAACCCCTTCTCCCCCCCACTGACGAATAAAGCTGCCATAACCATCAAACATCTGGATACGATGGTTATCGGTATCAGCTACATAGATATTCCCCTGGATGTCCACAGCAATACCAATCGGTGTCAGGAACTCCCCATCACCCGATCCGGATGTCCCAAACGACCCGATGAAAATATACTCCTCCAGTGCGGATGAAGGGGTGCCGGCAATGAGTGCCAGCCCGAACAGTAGTACAAAAATGATTTTTTTCCCTGGTATCATCGATGATCACATCCATTCATTCCATGGAGTCCGGACAGTGCTTCATGATGAACTGCCTGACCGCCCTCTATCAGAATGCATACTCGTTTCTCTCTCCCCTCGGCAATAGATCCCATCTGACGTTCTCTCTTCAGTATCATATACCATCTCCGCCCGGTGGCCCGGTCATCCCCAGATATGCGTAGGCAATATAGGCTGCATCAGCTCCATCCACCACTCCGTCTTCGTTGAAGTCGGCCTCCTTAACACCCTCACCATATCCTGCTGCCATATAGGCGACCCGTGAGAGATCCCCGATATCGATCCGTCCATTTCTGTTCAGATCACCCCTGAGGTGGACAGTGATGAAGTCATTTTGAACCATGGTTGCCATTCCTCCCTGATTACCGGCAGTAAGTGAGACGGTGTACGTGCCTGGAGAGGAATATATCTTTTCAGGATACCGGGAGACATTCATCGTCCCATCTCCGAGATTCCAGTTCCATGAGGTGACACGCCCCATAGAGATATCATCAAACCGAACCGTAAGCGGGGCATATCCTGAACGGGGAGTGGCAGTGAAGGCTGGAGATGGTGGAGCAACAGGACCATGATAGGTGATGATGGCAACCCTGTGGAGGCTGCTGTCGGTAATATAGAGAGTCCCATTACAATCGACGGCGATGCCGGAAGGGGAGGTGATATCAACCGAAGAGGGGGCCTCATTGTTGATTATATGAAGAATCTCTCCATTCAGATCCATGGCAACGATCCTGGTGTTCCCCGTATCAGCGACATAGAAAAACCCTTCCGGGCTCCATGCCAGATCCCTGGGACGGTTCAGCTGATCATCACCGGCGTCATACTCCCCAAATACCCGGAAATCCAGAGAGAGGTCGATAGCGACGATACGGTTATTCTCCCGATCTGCTATATAGATCGTCTCTGAGGGATCGATTGTCATCCCTTGTGGGTACTGGAACTGCCAGATGCCGCTCCCATACGATCCTCGACTCCAGACAAGATCTCCATCCGGATTAAAGAGCTGGATCCGATGGTTCGATGTGTCGGAGACATACATGAATCCTGAACGGTTCACCACCACATCGCCAGGGAAGAGAAGCTCCCCATGTTCCGACCCCCGTGATCCAATCTCTCTCTGATAACTTCCGGAAGAATCAAAGGTGATAATCCGGTGGTTTCCTGCATCAGCAAGGTAGATGTCACCCTTCGCATCGACACAAAGACCAACCGGAACACTCAGATCTGCTCCTATACTCTTTATGACACTTCCTTCATTATCAAAGATCATAACCCGGTTATTCTGCCTGTCGGCAACGATGATCTCCCCGGCAGGAGAGACGGCGATTCCGGCTGGATCCCGAAACCGGACGGGTGAAAAGCCATATGATCCAAATGTTCTGCTGAGGAGATATCCGGGTTCGGTCCTGAAGATAACGGTATTGGAGATACCTTCGCTATACCCTCCCAGTACCACCAGTCGGATCTGATAGTCGGTATATGGAGCCAGGCCATCCAGAATGGTCTCCCCGGCATCAGGGGGAATCGGGGTATGATTACCTGCTTCCCATCTTGTTCCGCCATCTGTACTCACCTCAGGGTGTACTGATTGTGCATCAACAGCAGGAGTCCAGGTGAGGTGTGCGGATCCGGATGTAGTGTTTATCACCGTCAGATCGGTGACGGGGATCACAGGTCTGGGGGTTGGGGTCGGAGCAGGCGTCGGCGTCGGAACCGGAGTGGGAGTGGCCGTAGGTGTCGGCTCAGGAGTCGGAGCAGGCGTCGGCGTCGGAACCGGAGTGGGAGTGGCCGTAGGTGTCGGCTCAGGGGTCGGAGCAGGCGTCGGCGTCGGCGTCGGAACCGGAGTGGGAGTGGCCGTAGGTGTCGGCTCAGGGGTCGGAGCAGGCCTGACGACCACCTCAACTGGTGTCAGGTGAGGTAGATACAGGCCACCCTGTCGATCATCAATCAGGGATTCTTCGGATAGATGAACCGTTGTATTGCCAGGCGAGAGAGCATGCAGGGTAAATGAGATGAGGGTGACATTGCCGGTTCCCCCTGCCCCCGTAAGATCTATCGCCTTGCACCAGACCGCATCAGCAGGAGATCCACTCTTCTGGTAGGTGGAAAGATACGCCCATTCCGGAAAGGCAATTTGATCTATCTCAACAATACCCGGTTCACCGAGATACATGCTGATGTTGTATCCGGCAAACCCACTCCGGGCTGGATCCAGGTAGAGTGTTATCGCCAGCTTCTCACCAGAAGTTAGCGAAAGGATCCCCGGCTCTGCTATGATGACCGGGGGAAGATCCCCTTCGTCCATGGGATTGGGGTTCAGGGATAACAGACCGGAGTGGGCAGAAGCAGATGTACAGATTGAGAGAAGGCAGAGAGAAACCAGCAGAAGCAGATACCATAAAGGCATCCCGAGAGATACGAAGCGAGACCGGAATAGCAGGTTTTTTGGTTCCCTTTTGAGAGAATACACTCCATTGTTTCGGGATTCATACCCCCCGGTACAGGATACCATGACATTCTCTGGTCGTATCCTAAGCGGCGTTGAAGGGGAAATAGTATTATCAACCCGTATCATTTTCTCTATTTAATCGTGAAGCCTTCATCTCCGGGAAAAGAGAGAGGGGATCAGGATTCTCTCCTCATGACCATTCCAACGCATTATACAGGGTTATAACGTCATTAAACCCAATCCATCCATTCTCATCATAATCAAAATAATCGATATCCCCATGCTCTCCTTCCTTGATCGTATTCATATAGTTATAGAAGATGACAATATCATTGAACCCGATAAACCCGTTTCCATCGAGATCCTCATAGGTTCCCGATATTTTCCCCCTCATGGTCGGATTTGGAAATGAACCAAATGGCAGGACATCAGAGATGCGTATCTGCTTTGATTGAACAATAACCCCATTATTTGGTTGGTATGTCCGTCCTTCACGATCCTGAATTGCACGCGGACCGCCGCCCACCATCATCATCGCATTTCCTCGCGTTGTGCCACCCTCAACCGTCAGATCCAGTAGATGTATCTCCCTGCTCGCCACGACATCGGAGCGTATATCGGTTGCTGTACAGGTAACAACGACAGATGGAAGGTTTGAGACGTGATCAAAATGAGCCCATGCAGGGAACTCCACATCAATGTATTCTGCAACCCCGTTATCTGTAAGAGAGAGTGTCAGATTGAATCCCGAGAGAACACCGGATCCTCCGGCTGGATAGACAAGCCAGAGCCCGAACTTCTCGGTCTGTCCGGGTCCCAACCGGATCTCGTATCTGTCCTCCAGAGTATAGGGCCGGAACTCAAGATACGGCATCACAGGAGCCTCAGTGACCGTGATACAATTCGTCTTCACCTCTGTTGAGCTCCCCTCGTTATTTGTAACCGTCAGGGTTATTGTATAGGTTCCCGGTGTTTCGTACCGATATTGGGGGTTTTGCTCGGTGAGTACTGTTCCGTCTCCCAGATCCCATCTCCATGATGTCGGGTTATTGAAAGATTCGTCTGTAAACCAGACATTAAGGGGTGCTGATCCATGGGTTGGCGATGCGGTAAACCCTGCAACCGGAGGAAGAGGATATCCTGCCGGTACCCAGATGGACACCCGGTTATTCCCGGTATCTGCAACATAAACAAAAGGCGTCAGGCCAAGTCCTCCGGATCTTCGGACTGCAACACCACGGGGGCTTGAGAATTCTGCATCTCCTGCACCACCGGATCCAAACACAAGGAGCGTCTCACCTTCAGGGGTCTGCTTGATGATCCGATCATTGGCGGGATCGGCGAGATACACCAGGTTATTGTCATCAGCAGCGATGCCATATCCTGGTGTATCCCAGGCCCTCTGGAATGTGCCAGCAGTATTAAAACACTGAATCCGGCCGTTCAGGTCATCGATAACATAGATATAACCTGATTCATTCACCATCACGTCAACAGGATTGAGAAACTGCCCCTCACCGGTTCCGGGACCTCCAAAAGACTCAAAGACCCCGCTTATACGGTTAATCTTCTGTATCCTGTTATTACCGGAGTCTGCAACATAAATCCAGTTGATTGTATCGACCGCAATACCGGTCGGGCTGGTGAGCTGTCCCGCACCATCTCCATATGAACCATAGGAACGCTGATACACACCTTCCGAGTCATACACGACAATCCGGTGGTTGTTGGTATCCGCAACATAGACCCGATCGCCCCGATCGACTGCGATCCCCTTTGGATACTGAAACTCCAGTTCACCGGTTCCAAATGAACCCCATTCCCTGATGAAAGTACCGGCCTGATCAAACTTGACAACCCGGCTGTTATATGTATCAGCAACATAGACATTACCGGTCGAATCGATGGCAACATCGTACGGGCGATCAAATGGCGAATCCAGTACCTCAAACGACTTGAAAAAGATATACTCCTCCTCTGCCAGACATGGTGAACAGAGGAGGCCAAGACCGAGAATTACTCCAAGGTATATCAATGTAGTACACTTCATATCCTGACACCCGCGTTTATTAAACAATCCATTGTTTATCAGCAACCTAAACCATTCCAGATACCTGTCATCATCCTTTCAGCACCCTGCCGGTTTTCAGACCATCTCGTAGAGCACCACCACATCATTAAACCCGATTCGGCCGTTTCCATCATAATCAAAGAGCTCTATCTGGCCAAAGTCTCCGAGTCGCAACACCTCGATATTTTCATAGAATAAGATGACATCATTAAACCCGATTCTTCCATTGCCATCAAGATCCTCATAAAGCCGATCTCCGGTCATATCCTGGGGTTTTGGAAAGAATCCTCCTTGAGGCTTTGGAAAATGGCGAAGGAGATTAATATAATCACTTTTTGTGATGGTATCAGATCCGCCGCCATTTCTGACCATGAGGCTGACAGTATAGATTCCCGGGGTAGTGTAGCTGTATACCGGGTTTTCAAGGGTTGATTCACCGCCATCACCAAACATCCAGTGCCACTCATCGATGGTTCCTGATGAGAGATCACTAAATGAGATAGAGAGGGGAGCATTGCCTTCTCTGATATCGGCATCGAATGCTGCCGATGGAGGTGGCGGATGTGCGGTGATGATGGAGTCCGTGATTATATGATCCTCCCCACCTGCATTCGTGACGGTGAGAGAGATCGAATAGGTGCCAGGATCCTGATAGACATGAACCGGATGCTGCTCTGATGAGGTTGTCCCATCCCCGAAATCCCAGAGCCATGCATCAACGGTACCTGTCGATCGATCCGTCAGTGTAACAGGGAATGGGATAATTCCTTCAGTCTGATTGACAAAAAAATCAGCCTGGGGAGGGGGTGGCATCTCTTTGACCGTAATCGATCGATCTTGAAGGGCCGGGCAGTACAGTCCACCCTGACGATCATCGATAAGATGCCCCTCAAGAATACCAATCCCGGCCTCTCCCGGCGCGACTGCACGGACGGTCATCATGACAAGGGCCACTTCTCCTGTTCCGGAATCACCGGCCAGATCAACCGCCTTGCACCAGACACTCTCTGCTGGAAGCGGTCCATGCTCCGGCATATTTGCCCATGAAGGGAAGGAGACCGATGTGATCTCAAGAACCGAGGAGTCAGAGACAAAACCCGTAATATTATAGCCGGAAATGCCCTGATCCGCGTTCTCCATCACCACGGTATAGACAGCCGTCTGCCCGACGGAGAGTTCGTCCTCATCCCCTGCAAGAAGAACAGAGGATGTATCCGGTTGAGGGCTGGGTGTTGGTTCAGGAGTCGGAATGGGGGTGGGCTCAGGAGTTGGTGTCGGTCCGGGATCTGACCCAACATGCAGAAGAGCAGAGATGGGAGGGGGATATTCCCGATAACCGGCTGCATCATCGAGATACCCCTCCCCGGAACGAATCCTGATTCCGGTCATCCCGGGGGCATCAGCCCTGATACGAAGAGTCAGGACGGTAATATCCGAACCGCCGGGGCCGTCCCCGAGATCTGCACCCCTGCACCAGACCTCATCACCCGGAAGTGAACTCTGCTGCCGTAGATCAACCCATGAAGGGAAGATTACCTCAACAATCTCCCCAACATCGGGGTTATCAAGATAAAAGCTTATATTAAATCCAATGAGACCATTCGGGGCAGTTATCGCCTTCAGGGTAACATCAATACTATCTCCCGTCCCTGCGGTAACCTCAGCCGGAATGAAGGCCATCTCATAGGATGATCCGGATGAGGACTCCGGAGAGACCAGAACTGCCGAACCACCGGGTACAAGAAGCAAAGAGACTATGATAATCAGGAGCCAGACTGCCGGTTTCATGCCAGTATCACCATCCCTGTCCCTGCCAGATGCATAATCATAACGAGCAATAGTTGAGAGTGAGAGGAGATTCTCCCATCACTCGATTGCACGGTAGAGCGTCCTCATATCATTTGTCGTAATTCCGCCAACACCATCATAGTTATAGTAATCAACTGTACCATGATTGCCGGTAGCGATTGCATCCATATTATTCCAGAAGATGACGACATCATTGAAGCCGATTCTCCCGTTTCCATCGAGATCTTCATAGGTATTTGCAATAATACCACGTGCCGTTGGCGAGGGGAAGAGGCCTCCTGATGGCCGGGGGAATGACAGGACCCCTTCAACATTGATGACGGCATCATTGACAACCGGCCGATAGATCCCTCCTTCACGATCAGCGATATGGATCTCATCACCGGAATCACCCGGTATCGAAGTCTTCTCAATCGTCAGTACTGTTGATCCGCTTCCGCTATCGGCAACAACCACCAGATCGAAGAGATGAAGAGAGTCTCTTCCTGATTCACCATTCAGATCAACCGCTGTCACCCAGACACTGCTTCCAGGGAGCGCGGCATATTCGGTCTGGAATTCATAGGCATTCCAGAGAGGGGACGGGCGGACATCTGTGATCTTCACATTATCATTTGAGAGGCTGAGCGTGATATTAAACCCGGAGAGATCATTCGGGGTATGTCCTGCCGGAATATCGAGCCAGAGACCGATGATCTGCTCCTGGCCGATCGTCAGATCCATCTGATCGGGATCGAAGGTGAGATGGGGAGCGGCAGTCACACTGAAGAGATCAGATTTGGTGATCGTGTCGGTCCCTTCTCCGTTTCTCACTGTCAGGCGGACCGAGTACGTTCCTACATCGGTGAATTCATGCGTGTAGTTACGCTGTTCATAAGACTGGGTCTCATAGAGGATACCCCATGGACCTCCATCTCTGGAGACCTCCCATCGCCATGTTGTCGGCTTTCTCCCCTCAGGATCTGAACTGGATGTATCGTTGAGCCATACCCCATGAGGCACAGATGCCGGAGTGATACTCTCGAATTCAAAATCAGCGATAGGAGGGAGGGTTGAACCTTCAGGCGCCCAGATCGAGATTCTGTTATTGCCGGTATCTGCCACATAAATAAATGGAGTCCTTCCAGGCGTTGCCAGAACCCGCTTGATCCCGATATCACGGGGCTCATCCAGCTGACTGATCCCGGGATCATCACCAAACGCTGTTATTGATCCACCTACGTTGTCTGTTACCCTGATCAGATTCGAAGTCCAGTCTGTTGAGAAGATGTTGTTCTCCTCATTTATCAGGATACCATACCCATCGGAAGCCCAGCTTCTCTGGTAGACGCCATTGATATCAAAGACCTGAACCCGGAAGTTCTGCTGATCCATCACATATATATTCATTGACGAATCGACCGAGATGCCGACCGGATATCGGAATGTTCCATTAATGGTTCCCGCCTGGCCAAAAGCCCTCACAAAGCTGCCATCTTTATTAAGTATCTGGATGCGATGATTCTCGGTATCAGCAACATAGAGATAGGTATCATCGACCGCAACAGCACCCGGACTCTTCATCTCTCCATTCGCACTTCCAAATGAGCCGAATGTTCGCCATTGCCCACCTGCCCGATCGATGCGGACAATCCGGTGATTCTTTGTATCAGCAATGTAGATGAAACCCTGGTTATCGACGACAATCCCTTTTGGTTCATGGAACTGGCGCTCCCCGGACCCCTGGGTTCCAATTGACCATTCCACAGTTCCAAATGGATCAAACTTCACCACCCGGTGATTCTGGGTATCTGCAACATAGACATTTCCATCATCCAGGGAGTCAACCGCAACACCATAGGGATTTGCAAGGGGAATTCCTCCGGACTGTCCGCTCCCTGCCATTGTTCCATTGAAGGAATCGACATAGATATGAGCAGCAGTCGTTGTTCCGGGAATAAGAAAGACAAGAAGGAGCCATATCATCGCCCCTGTAACCAGATATCGTGATGTTGTACTCATCGAACACCTCTCAAAGTATAAAGTATTATAAGCATTCATTGAAGATGCGATCAGCTCCACAGCTTTTGTGAAATGCATGACCCCCTCTGCAAGTATCGCAGATATTAGTTCAAAATAATATAAAGATTGTGGATATGATTATGCGAGTATAAGGTCAGCATCACAGATTAGTGATGATTTCCTGGCTGATTCAAACACCCATAAATGAAGTAAAAAGGCAACAGGAAAGTGAATATTTTTATTAATTTTTTATATTTTATAAAATAAATAGAAGATGATTCTGATTGGCAAGATGGAGGCATAGGATGGCAGCCAGAAGACCAAGCACCGTCGCCCCCCGTACCGCGGCGATGACACATCGCCCCCCTGTCTTAAGACTTTGTGTACAGTCCCCAATCCTATAGCTCCCCGGCTTCTCAAACCGGATCCCACACCCTCCTGCGATGAGTGCCATCGGGATCCCGCCATTGAACCCCGGACGCTTCCCTGCATCACGCCGGAGTACCAGATATGCCTCCCTCCCCCGTCTGCGGGCTGTAAACCAGAGGAGGAGGAGGCATCCGGTGATACGTGCCGGGATATAACTGAGGATATCATCGGCACGGGCAGAAAACCAGCCAAGACGTTCGCGATCATCCCGGTATCCGAGCATCGCATCCATCGTATTGGCAGCCCGGTACATCGCAGCACCGGGAAGACCAAGAAGGGCAAACCAGAAGAGCGGGGCGATGATCGAGTCAACAAGGTTTTCAGCAACCGACTCATACGCTGCTGAACGGACCTCTTCATCCGAGAGGAGGGCAGTCTTTCGGGAGACCATCATCCCTGCTGCCCTCTGCCCCTCACCGCTCCCACGCGAGAGCCCCTCTTCGACCGATATGGCATGCTCTTCAAGTGAACGCCATGCAAAAGTTGATTTCAAAAACACTGGTGCAATCAGAATATAGAGCCACCAGGGAGCATACCATTCAAGGAGGAGTGCCGGGATCACCGCGATGGCGGCGGTTGCAATCCAGAAGATGAGACCCGCCACCCGCTGGAGGGATCGGCGGTATGCAGTTGGTCTTCCCCACCATCCAATAAATCTTCCGAGGAGGGCTACCGGATGATATGGCGTATGGGGATCACCCACAGCCCGATCAAGAAAGACTGCCAGGATCAGAATGATTCCGGCGAACGGCATGCAGTGACGACCCCGGCAAGAAGGAGGAGAACGATGAGTGCTGTGGCAAATGCATCCACAGGCGCAAGGAGTGCGCCACGGAAGGAGAGCCAGATGAGATAGATGATGCATGCCAGGATACAGGGGATCAGGGCAAGGAGTGGCGGAGACCTCTTCAGCAGGGACTCTTCAACCACGATGATCTCAGGATCTTCACAGACGATAGGGCATGCCTTGCTCACCACGACCTTCACCCGTGTCGTTCTTGCTCCATATCCGGTGATTATATCAAGGGTAAAGATACCGTCCCCTGAGGATTCACGAATAGGGATAGCGATCTCGATGACGCCATCCACAAAGATATTCTCATGAAAAAAGTCGGTGAATGCCTGTCCGTTCTGTGTTCTGATCGTTGCATGGGTGGGGGAGCCGTGGTTCTCAAACCGGATTCTAAGGTCACTCCCTGCATCGACGGGTACCTCACGTGCCGAGACCTCGATGCTGTTTACTCCCTTCCGATTCAGATGCACATCAATGACAGTCATACAGGCAGACTACTCCCCTTCTGGTTCGGGTGGAAGAAGGTTTGGAATCCCCTCATGGATCGGATAGTCGACAGAACATGCCGGACACCGGAGGCTTCCTTCCATAATCTCCTCCCCGTCCTCTTCAGTAACAGAGAGCTCAATCTCACCCTTACAGACCGGACAACAGAGGATATCCATCAACCAACGCTTCATTTCTTCTTCCTCAGATCAATGATTTGTGAGAGTTCTGGTCCGGTCGAGATGATTGTGACGGGACGTCCCACATCCACCTCTACCTGATGGATGAAATCTTTTGCGGTCTGGCTGAGCTGATCATACTCAGTTGCTCCATAACAATCGGGATCAACACGGTCGATGCCGGTGATGGCAACCTGGGTGCAGCCGTTGATCATCGCCGAATACCGTGCCATGTCACCGTCCCAGTTTCCGATCCTCCGTTCGCGGTGAGTGACGGTCCCAAACTCCTGAATACCCATGGAATGGGATGCCTCAAGACTCATCTCTGTTGAGAAGGGACCCTCACCGACCCGTGTCGGGAATGCCTTGAAGACGACGATGACATCATCAACCCGTGTCGGACCGACACCCGTGTCAGCTGCAATCTGGGATGCCGAGGTATCCTTGCTCGTCACATAGGGGTACGTCCCATAATAAAGCGAGATTCCAAAACCCTGGGTTCCTTCGATGAGAACGGTCTCGCCATTATCAATCGCCTGATTTACCAGTTCTGCAACATCAGCGATATACGGAGCAAGTTCGGGGATATCCTTTGCCTGTTTTGAGAGGCGGAGTACCCGGTCCGAGTTTGCAGGACCGCATCCGGATCCGGTGCTTCCGATCTTCTTTGCCAGATGCTCACTCGATTTGTCACGGGCAATATGCTCCTCATCGATGATGCCGCATCTCCCATCAACAAAGACGCGCCCGGAGACACCGACTTCATCTATCTCCTTCTGAAGGACTCTGGGGTCAACGAGGACACCAGGACCGATACAGAGTTTTGCATCAGGATAGACGAAACCGGACGGAATCATCCGGACACCATATTCCTTCTCCCCTACTTTAACTGTATGGCCGGCGTTTGGACCAACACCGCCACGAGAAATAACTGTTGGATGGTCCTGATGAGCGATATGGGCAACGATCTTGCCTTTACCCTCATCACCAAAGAAACCACCTACGATGATCGTACAGGACATAATCGTATCATTAGATTTCTGTTTGGGTAGGTGATAAAGTAGCCCCCCGTCACCATACAGACAAGCCCCATCAGATCATAAGAGGAAACCATCAAGAGTGAGCCTGTACATATAATTTGACAATGACGAGATCGACGAAGAAGGATCCGAGAGATGAAACTGACACATCCCTGATAGAGAGATTCAGGAGCAGTGACCATCCGGCTGTATCGCTTGGCCGTGATCTCGTCTGGGTTGCCCTTGTCGTGGGGGGAATCGCCCTTCTCCTCTTCCTCGTCTTTGGAACATGGCCTGCCGTTGTAACGATCGAGTCAGGGAGCATGCTCCCGGAGATGCAGATAGGGGATCTCGTCTTCGTTGCCGCGCCGGATCGCTTCGGATCCCTTGTGACGGCGGAAGAGGGTGCAGGAATCGGGCATACCTCGTTTGGACATCCGGGAGATGTCATCATATTCCGGCCAAACGGCAATGAGCAGGTCCACCCGATCATCCATCGTGCAATCATATGGATCGATAGCGATACCGCAGCATCTGAACTTGGCCTCGAGAATACTGATGGAGGTATCATTACAAAAGGTGATAACAACCCGGTCATCGACCAGGTGACGATTCACCCGGGCCTTGGGAGGATCGAGCCGGTCAGGGATGAATGGATCATCGGAAAGGCGGTCTTTCGGATCCCTCTCATCGGGTACCTTCCACTCAACATCTGGAAATTTGCAGCCGTCGTCGTCGCCATTATTATCATCCAGGAACTGATCGCATCAAGGAGACGAAGGAGTGAGGAGAGATAAACGATGATACAGACAAAGCAAATACTCGACGACTGCCTGGGGGGCCACCGGCTTACCCCTGAAGAGGGCCTCCATCTGCTCAACGTCAAAGGACGGGAGATATTTGATGTCTCTGCAGCTGCAGATGAGCTTCGCCTGAGAAAGATCGGGGATCGGGTCACCTATGTCAGAAACCAGAATATCCATATAACGAATATCTGTAAAAATCTCTGCGGATTCTGCGCCTTCGGGAAGAGAAAAGGGGACCCCGATGCCTTCTTCGATGATCCCGCAAGGATCCGGCAGAAGGTTCAGCTCGCCCTTACCCGGGAGATCACCGAGATCTGCCTCCTCTCGGGCGTTCACCCCGATTATACCATCGACAGCTATGAAGATATCATCCGGACCGTCCATGAGACCGCTCCCGGCATCGATATCCATACCGCAAGCCCCGATGAGGTTCATTACATCGCACGAAAGAGCGGGGTTTCAACAGGTGAAGTGCTTGAGCGGCTGAGGGATGCAGGGCTTGGAACCCTCCAGGGAACCGCTGCTGAGATCCTCGTCGATAGTGTCCGGAAGGTGATCTGCCCGGCGAAGGTGGATACAGCCACTTGGATTCGGATCATCAAAGAGGCGCATGACATGGGGATCATGAGCACATCAACGATCATGTATGGATCCGCAGAGAACCCACGGGATCGGATCACCCACCTTGATATTCTGCGAACCATCCAGGACGAGACCGGAGGGTTCACCGAACTTGTCCCCCTCTCCTATCTCCACCAGAACACGGCACTCTATGAGAAGGGGCTTGCTCCGGCAGGAGCAACCGGCCGGGAAGACCTCCTGATGATCGCCGTATCCCGCCTCTTCCTGGATAACTTCGATCATATTCAGGTTCCATGGGGGAAGTTTGGGATCAAGCTCACCCAGATCGCACTCCTTGCCGGGGGGGATGACCTTGGAGGAACGATGTTCTCCGATGATGTCTCCGTTGAGGCAGGCGGGAGCGAGGCAGGATACCTTGATCCAAAGGTGATGAGCCGGATCTCAGAAGATATCGGCCGAAAGCTTGTCCAGAGGACGACAAAGTACAAACTACTCTGAGAAGAATCCCTTATCCTTTTTCCCCCTTTTCGCCTCTTCAGAGGAGCGACGAAATGAATCTTTTCTGCACACTCGAGAATAAAAAAAAGGAAGAGAGAGAGAGAGAGAGGTGATTGATACATGCCCGCACGGCACAGGAAATATTGACTGGTGGGAAGGTGGCGTGCCCCCGGTCTGATCGAAAGTGGTGACCCGAAGTGATCAGAGAACAATTGTGTGTGATCGCTTGAGAGGTGTGTAGCCGGGTCTATGGGTGAATTGTGTGCCTTGAATTCATGTGGGTGATCAAGACCGGGGGCAGGACGCACGCCTTCATCTGCTGGATGGGCGATATCCGAATCGGACCGATCCGGATTGTCCATTACGATCATCGATATTTGAGAATATAAAGATTTCTCTCAATGCCATGCATTGATGCTCATTGTGACGCCGTGCAATGTCGAAATGGTTTTATCGAAATCCAACGATATCCTGAGTAATGCCATCGTACCCTGCTGAGGTCACCCGTATCACCGAACTGCTGAGAGGTAATCCGCGCGGGATGTCTGTCGGTGAGATCGCTGATGCCATCTCGATTAACCGAAACACCGCGGCCCGGTACCTGGATATGCTCCTCATCGGGGGGCAGGTGGAGATGCGGACATTCGGCAAGGCAAAGGTCTTCTTCCTCTCCCAGAGGGTACCGATTGGAGCGATGCTCAACATAGCCTCGGATCTCGTCATGGTCCTCGATCAGCATGCCTCCCTCATCCTGGCAAATGATCAGATCCTCGCATTCTGCGGTGCAATACGCGAGGAGGTCATCGGAAAGAGCCTTGATGAGACACCGCTCATCATCTTCTCCCATCCGGCACTGAAGAACTATATCAGAGAGAGTAACGGGAGATCCGGATCAGATGAGGTGATCCGCCTGATGAAAGGAGGAAATGAACACCTCTTCCGGCAGAAGGTCTTTCCAACCGTCTTTGATGACGGCACACCCGGCATCACCGTCATCCTTGAGGATATCACCGAACAGAAGAAGGCAGAGGAGGCGCTCCGGCAGAGCGAAGAGCTCTTCCGGACACTTGTATCTGATATCAGCGATGTGATCTGGTCAACGGATGAGACCGGTACCATCACCTATATCAGCCCGCGATCAGAGGCGGTCTGCGGGATTGTTCCTGAAGAGATGAACGGGAGGAAGTTCACCGACTTTATGGATCCCCTCGAGGCACGGGAGTTTCGAAGAAGGCTCCAACCATCCATCAGTGCCGGACAGCCCTGGCCGCTGATCGAATGCAGCTTCCGACGGCCGGACGGGGCCGCGATCATCATTGAACTCTCAGGAGCACCGATCACCTTATCAGATGCAGAGGGCAACCCCGTCTTCCTCGGATACAGGGGTGCCTTCAGAAACGTCACTGAAAGAAACCGGGCCCTCAAGCATGTGAAACAATGGAAGACCTTTCTCAACTCCATTGTAGAGAACATCCCCGATATCGTCACCGTCGAGGAGCTGGAGAATCACACCCTCGTCTTCTTCAACCGTGCAGCTGAGGAGTTCATCGGAGTCCCGAGGGAGTTTCTCACCGGGCAGAAGGCTGAGAAGATCTTCCCGGATCTCCTCGCCGGATCATGGCAGGAGACGACGGCGACCGTCATGGCATCAGGAGAGACCCTTGAACTGGTCGTGGAGATCAGAGACGACGGAAATGGATCCAGAACCCTCAGTACAAAGAAGATTCCGATCTTCTCTTCATGCGGAGATATGCGCTACATTCTCAGCATCAGCAGGGATATCACCGAAGAGCGGCAGGAAGCCGAACGTATTCTTATTGAGCGGGACCTTGCCCTCCGCTTTGAGGGGGCGGCCTCATTCAGGGAGGCGGCCGTACCCTGTCTTGATGCGTTTCTCGCAGTCTCCGGCATGAAGGCTGGAAGAGTCTTCCGGCGCAACGGAAGCGATGAGATACGATCACTTGGATGTGCCGGGGAGGATCTCCTCCCGGAGACCCTCCCCCCAGATGCAGATGAGTATCTTTATGGAGAAATCCGGCATCTTGAGAGGCCATCCCCGGAGATCTTTGGATCCGGCATAGAATCGCTTCTGATCATTCCTATCGTGCGCGAGGAGGCGATCTCCCTCTCCGTTATTCTTGGATCAGATCATGAGAGGGTGATGCGACCGGAAATCAATTCCAGGATACTCTCCCTTCAGGCACTGACAAAGACCGGGTTTTCACGCCTCATTGCAGAAGAAAGGCTGAAAGAAGAACGCGATTGTGCTAACAGTTATCTCCAGCTGGCCGGTGTCCTGATCGCCGTCATCAGCCGGGACGGAACCGTACGGATGATCAACAAAAAGGGATCGGCAATCCTTGGGTACACAGAAGATGAACTCATCGGTGCCGACTGGTTTGAAACCGTCGTCCCTGAGAATATCCGGGATCAGCTGCGGGAGAGGTTCAACCACCTCGTCGAATCCGGCGTTGAGCCGCGATCACGTGAGAGGAACCCCATCATCGATCGAAAAGGGGAGATTCGCGAGATCTGGTGGCATAATACAGTTATCAGGGATGAATCCGGGACCATTACCGCTGTCGTATCGGCAGGGGAAGAAGAACGTTCAGAACCTTTTTCTTTGAACAGAGGCTAAAAGAGATCATCAGCGAAACCTTCCCTGGAAACGAACAATATTATCATGCGGCCAGTAACGATCCCGGCAAGCCCGGAGAGGCGCCGATAGATGCGGCAGCACTTTATCGTGAGATCTTTCTATCAGCACCGGAGATCATCCTTCTCCTTGATCGGGATCGGATCGCCGAAGCCAACACTGCTGCTGGCGAGTTCTTCGGGGTACCACCTGACCAGCTCATAGGAAGAACACCTGCCGAACTCTCCCCGGAATATCAGCCTGACGGGATAAGAGCTGAAGACAAGATGCATCATCTTCTTGGAGAGGCCGGGAAGGGGCCGATAAAAGCCTTCTGGGTTCATCGTGCTGCAGGCGGAATCGAGCGGGAGACGAGTGTCACCCTCACGCCAATCCGGGTTGGTAAGAGGAGCCGGATCGTTGCCACCGTCAGGGATGTGACCCCGCTCCTTGATGCCGGGCGGAGGATTGAATCCCAGAACCGCCTCCTGACGATGACAAACACCGTTATCACTGCAATCCACCGTGAAGAGAAGCTCGAGGATGCCCTGACGATCATTGCTGATGAGCTCAATAGCATATTCGGGCTCTCGATCATTTCGATATATCTCACAGACCATGATGCGGGTGAAGCAGCTCTCATGGTCATACGTGCTCCGCAAGACTGCCTTGATGAACTTTCGGAATATGAACGGTTACCTCTCGATAAAGAGCCATATGCTGCCGTCTACCAGAGAGGAGAGGCGATCTTCTGTGATATTCTGAATCTCAAATGCCCCGAGGTCACCGGATTTGCAGAGTATGCCACGAGAATCGCACCCACCAGAGCAATCATCATCCCCCTCATAGCAGACGGGACGATCCATGGATCGATCAACATCTACAAAATTGGAGAGGAGATCGTTGATCCGGATGAACAGTCTCATCTTATCGGTATCGGAAGGGAGATAGGAGGCGCTATCCAGGCGCAAAGAATCAAGGAGGAGGTGAGGGATGCTCATGATATGGCTAACCTCTTCCTTGACATCCTCATCCATGATGTCAATAACGCCCATATGGCAATCGAGGCGGGACTCGACCTTATGATGGATGCCGAGGGCGAGGAGAGGTGCCAGCATGCAGGGATCATCCGATCAGCACTGAAGTCAGCCGCAGAGATCCATCAGAATGTTATGATGATCCGGCGGATCAGGGAGAGAGGCGGCGAGAGCTTCAGGCCGGTCGCCCTTGATCCAATCATCAAAGGAGCTGTACCACCGCGTACTAACTTCAGGTTGACGGAGTCCGGCGTATCCGTCATTGCAGATGACCTCATCTCAGGGATATTTACGAACCTCTTCTCAAATGCGAAGAAGCACGGAGGACCAGATGTCATGATCGAGGTTACCACTGAGATGAGAGGTGACAGGGTCATCATCACCGTGGCAGACGATGGTCCGGGCATCCCGGATCAGGATAAGAGGCGCCTCTTTGAGCGGTACACCAGACTATCCACTGTATCGCGTGGACTTGGAATAGGGCTCTTCCTCTGCAGGACCCTTGCATCCCGGTATGGGGGAGGTATCCGGGTAGATAACAGGATTCCAGGGCATCCGGAGAAGGGATCGGCATTTATCCTCACCCTGAGGTCCTCAGAGATGCGTGATCAGTTATGAACCCGATACCGGAGCCAGCGTTCCTTCCGATGACACCCAGAGAGAAGGAGAAGCTCGGGATCGAGAGATTTGACATCATCATCGTCTCCGGGGATGCCTACGTCGATCATCCCTCCTTTGCCGCCGCGATCCTTGGCAGGAACCTCTGGGGTGCCGGATATACCGTCGGGATCATCGCCCAGCCGGACTGGCGATCAGATCATGATCTCACACAACTTGGCATCCCCCGCTTCTTCTTCGCCATATCTGCCGGGAATGTCGACTCGATGGTCAATGCATTCAGCCCGAACAAGAAGCGGCGAAGAGAGGATGCCTATTCTCCCGGCGGCATTCCCCGACGGCCCGATAGGGCAACGATCGTCTATGCAAACCTGCTCCGATCCATCGCTCCCGGCACCGGTATCGTGATTGGAGGGATTGAGGCGAGTCTCCGGCGGTTCGCACACTATGACTACTGGTCAGACAGCGTGCGCCAGTCGATCCTGGCAGACGCCCCCGCCGATCTCCTCGTCTATGGAATGGGAGAGGAGACCCTGATCGCCATCGCGGACCGGATGGCGGCAGGAGAAGCGATTCGATCCATCCGGGATCTCAGGGGAACCTGCTGGACGATGCCGGTTGCAGAGTTCAGAACGACCGATACCACCGGAATGGTTCTCCTCCCCGGTTATCCCGGGGTTCGGGATGACCCCGCTGCCTATGCACGGGCCTATGCCGCATACGCAGAAGAGCAGGATCCCGTCCGTGGCAGGACCATCGCCCAGCCACATCCAAAGACGGTCATCATCCAGAACCCGCCCCGCCTTCCCCCGACGACTGCCACGATCGATGCAATCTATGACCACCCCTTCACCCGATCTGCCCATCCCTCCTATAAAGAACCAATACCTGCACTTGAAACGGTCCGATTCTCGGTTATCAGCCATCGGGGATGTTTTGGAAACTGCTCGTTCTGCGCACTCGCTCATCACCAGGGGAGGATCGTCACCTCCAGGAGCGAAGACATGATAGCAGCCGAGATTGAGGATATCACCCGGATGCGATCCTTCAAAGGGACGATTCAGGATGTCGGGGGGCCGTCGGCAAATATGTACGGCCTCTCCTGCCCGAAATGGCTGAAGAGAGGGACCTGCCCGGATCGGGATTGCGGACCGGACTGCCCGTCACTGACCATCGATCATACGCCCCTTGTCCGTCTCCTGAAACGGCTGCGGGAGATACCGGGGGTAAAACATCTCTTCTGCGGATCAGGAGTCCGGTTCGATCTCGCCATCGCTGACCGATCAGAGTACATCGAAGAACTGGTCCGCCACCATGTCTCCGGCCAGTTAAAGGTCGCACCCGAACATATCACCCCTCATGTGACACGACTGATGAACAAGCCGGACAAGGACTCATTCGAAGAATTTCGTAAGAGATTTGCTGAAATCCAACCCAAAGGCAAGGGGAAGCAGTACCTGATTCCCTACTGGATCTCATCACACCCGGGATGTACTATTCCGGATATGATCGAGCTGGCCAAATATATCAGGCAGACCGGACTTGCCCCACAACAGGTTCAGGACTTTACGCCGACCCCGATGACGCGATCGACCGCGATGTACCACACAGGGATCGATCCGATGACCGGGGAGGAGGTTCATGTCCCGAAAGGACGTGAACGGCAGATCCAGCGTGCTCTTCTCAGATATATGGATCCCGCCAATTATCCACTCGTCCGTGAAGGACTCATCTCTGCCGGGAGGAGGGATCTCATCGGGGAAGGGAAAGAGTGTCTCGTCCCGCCGGAGAGGAGGGAAAGAGCATTATCCGGAAAAGGCTATACCTCATCACATGTACAGAACAGCAGTCGCAGTACTCCTCATCGCCGTTCTCCTGCTCCCAAACGCAGCGGCCATGGAAGCGGTGATCGGTGAGACGGGTCGCCTTACTCTCACTGAGGAACGGGGCTCGCTTCAGGTGACCGTCTCGCCATATGGTGCACAGGTGGAGATCGACTCTGAATACCAGGGAGAGACACCACTTGGCATATCGCTGCCTCCGGGAGGCTATCATCTGGTGGTCACCCATGACGGATACGAACCCCTGATCATGGATATTACCATCTATGATGGCCGGACGACATCTCTGGTGACAAATCTCACCCCGGTCCTGATGCCTGAACCTCCGGAGACGACAGTTCCACCGGCGACTGAAGCGGCAGGATGGTGGACTGCACTTGCGGGAGCCGGGCTTCTTATCGGGTACAGGCTGAGACGTTAGGTTCGGGCAGCATCGGCAAAGAAATTCTCAAGGAGGCGTTTCATATCAAGCCAGAGGATGAGGCTGGTCAGCTCATCCTCCTCCCCTCCCCCTTCCCGTCTGATCTTGATGATGCCCCGGAGATAGTCCGTCACCTCATCGCCGTATCCTTCCCGGGAGAGATCGATATCAGACTCCGGAACATGCATCACCGAATGAACATCATCAACGATCATCCCGACATTGGATCCTTGTGATGTCTCCGGGACGAGGACGATGATCTTCCGATCCCCATCCATCTTTTCAGGAACGGAGAGAAGTTCATTTAAGGAGAGGATCGTCGTTATCTCACCCCGGAGGTTCATAATTCCTTTAATATAGGGCGGTGTCCGGGGGATCTCTGTGATCGGCTTCATCTCGACGATCTCGCGGACGAGATGGATATCAAGTGCATAATGTTCCCCGCCAAGTTCAAAATCAACAATCTCGATATATCCATCCATACAAAATCACCATCCGCACCCTCTGCCGGGATAATAACTGATCAGAAGGTCTATGAGAAATTGTACACCCCCCAATCATATAAATTGATCCTGAGCAGAAAGATGCGATAGCTATATATTTTCCTTTTATCATCTGTTATACTGGGAAATTCCATGCAGAAAGAACTCTCTCTTATCATCATTGCAATGGCAGTACTGCTCATTGCATCGGCAACCCCGGCCGCCGCCCAGCTCGGTGGCGATGTCGGGATCATCTCGGTCACATCTGATCCGAGCGGGGCCAATGTGAACTACGATGGCCAGTATGAAGGAAGCACCCCTGTTGATATCAAAATCTATACAACAGGGACTCCGGGCGGACAGATCGTCGTCTCGATGTCCGGATACAAGACATACTCCACTCCGGCACCATCAGTCGGTGCAGGAGAGACAGCCTATGTCCATGCAGTCCTCCAGCCGATAGCACCAACGCCGACACCCTCACCAGAGGGATACTTCTCCATCGACTCTCAGCCACGCGGAGCTACTGTAAGGATTGATGGCCATTATGTCGGAACAACACCCATTACCCGGAGCGTCACATCAGGGACCACCCACCGGGTTCAGATAGAGCTTGCCGGGTATGAATCCTGGGCAGGGACATATACTGCATACTCCGGGCAGACGAGCCCCATCTATGCAGCCCTGACACCAAACCCCCCATCCACCGGATTCCTCGCAGTCACCTCCAATCCATCAGGGGCTGATGTCTATGTTGATGGGAGCTACCGGGGATATGCGCCGATGACGGTTGGAAACCTCAACGTCGGATCGCATACCATTGAACTTCGCCTGGCAGGATACAGTGCCTACAGGTCGAACATACAGATTTACGCAGGACAGACAACAAACGTAAATGCCCAGCTCTCAAGGACGACCCCGACAACAGGTTCGATTGGTGTACAGTCATTCCCCTCAGGAGCATCCATCTACCTTGACGGAAATTTCCAGGGGACAACCTTTGCAAACGACTACTTTGATATCATCGATATCCCGGTCGGTACACATTCGATCACCCTGAGAAAGCCGGGATACAACGACTACACAACAAGTGCCACCGTGACCGGCGGGACCCTGAAGTACGTAACGGCAACCCTGACACCGGCCTCATCCCCGGCGACGACCGGCAAAGTGAGCTTCAATTCCGCACCAGGCGGTGCCGAGGTCTATCTTGACAACCTCTTCCGCGGATATGCACCGGTCATCGTCCCTGATATTGAACCCGGGACTCATTCGGTGACAGTAAAGATGCAGGGGTATACTGACTGGACGAGCACCGTTGCAGTGACTGCCGGTGAGACCGCACAGGTCGTTGCGACACTCAACCCACAGGCGGCACCGACACCCGAGCCGGCTGCAGCACTTCCGATCACCGCCATCGGGGCAGTTGCTCTCCTTGGCATGATCTTCGTCGTTGCACGGCGGAGATAAAAACCTACAGAACCTTTTTTTCTGATACGGTACCATCAGAGAATCTGAGGTACCTGTATGTCACCATCCGATGAACCCGAGGGAAACCCGGCTCCAGTCAGCTCGATTATGACCCGTGTTATCCGGACCATCACCCCGGAGACGCCCGTCCGTGACCTCATCATCCTTGGATCTGAGGAAGGATGCGGCGATCTTCCGGTAACAACTCCTGAGGGAATCTTTCTTGGCGTCGTCACCCCGCTTGATCTGATCGGATCAATCCTCCCTTCGATCGGTGTACGGAGCGGGGGATCGCACCGGTGCATCACCTGCCATCTGAAGAAAGAGGGGGCAACAGCACGTGAGATCATGAGCAGAGGCCATATCACCATTCATCAGGACGATTCGGTCATCAACGCGATGAAACAGATGGAGCGAAACCGTCATGGAGATCTCATCGTCACCGACGACGCAGGCAGGGTGACGGGAAGGATCGAGATATGCCACATCATCAGGCATCTCCGGCTTGTCGGTGAGCTTTGAACCCCCATCGTAAGAAAACAGGCGAGATGAGGACAGTTATAACCACCATCATCGTTACTGTGGCATAGAGGCTGTCTGTAATAAACCCTCCTGCAAGAGCAACCGTCGCGACGACGAGGGCCATCTCACCGCGTGGCGTGATACCAATACCAACTAGCAGTGCACTGAGGGAATCAGGGAGGAACCGGCGTGAGCCGAGATATCCCCCGAGGATCTTACTGATGAATGCCACCACAATAAGCGGAAGGAGGAGCGGATCGATGAATGTACTGACAGAGATAAGAAGCGAGAGGCCGATGGAGGCAAAGAATATGGTGATGAGGAAGCCCCCCGCCAGATCCGAGAGGCTTCCCTCAATTGTACGGTCGGGCCGTATCCGGTCGCTGAGTGCCAGACCGACGAAGAATGCCCCGATGGCAAGATGAAGCCCGAGAAGAGATGTCAGGGCCGCCCCTCCAAGTGCCAGACAGATGACTGCTGAGAATGCAGTCTCATGGGATGCCCCCCGCCTGATACGTCCATAGAAAGATCCAAGGAGAGACGGGGCCACAGTGACCATCAGAATGATGAAGATGATGCCTGCGGCCGCCACCCCAAGTACCGTGACGATACCGTCTCCAAATGCGATCGCCATCAGAAATGCCAGCAGCAGGATACCGATGATATCATCGATGACTGCGGTTGTTATGATGATGCTTCCAACCGGAGTACTCAGGGCATGTTCATCGACGAGGGTCCGAATTGATATCCCGATGGAGGTGATCGAGAGGACGACACCGAGAAAGATCGCAGTGAGGGAATCCATTCCAAAGAAGAGACCAAGGGCGGAACCGAGGAGGAGAGGGATCATGATGCCCCCAACAGCAGTCGCCGATCCCGCCATCTCGGCAGATGCGAGGTTTTTGAGATCAGTCTGCACCCCGGAGAGGAAGAGAAGAAGGATCAGACCGAGATCGGCAAGTGCTTCAATGACAACACCAGGTTCGATGAGCCCAAGGATTGACGGACCAAGGATAAGACCCGCTCCTATCTCGCCGACAAGTCCGGGGTATCCGATACGCTCGGCCAGCTCTCCTGCTGCCTTCGCTACTGCAAGGAGAAGGAGTATCTCAAGAACGGGTATCATCGTCCCTCTGCTATTATCAGGATAGAATAAAAAGTACTGCCGCCATATCTCCGTTCAGATATGGCTGAGAAGGTTGTTTCCGGACGTGAGGCATACTCCATCCTTGCAGAATATGGAATACGGGTGCCGGAAGAGGAGCTTGCCGGAGATGAAGATGAAGCGGCAGCGATTGGCGGCAGGATCGGGTATCCGGTCGTTCTGAAGATCGAGTCCCCGGATATCGTGCATAAGAGTGATGTTGCCGGTGTTATCGTTGGGATAGAGGGTGAGGAACAGCTCCGGGAAGGATACCGGGATCTCCTTATGAGGGTAAAGAGGCTGCGGCCAGATGCCCGGATCACCGGGGTTCGGATCGAGGAGGAGGTGCCTGCGGGCCTTGAGATACTCATCGGGGGATCAACGGATCCCACCTTTGGAAAGACGATAACCGTTGGTATGGGCGGCAAACTCGTAGAACTCCTCCGGGATACCGCGATCCGGGTCCTCCCCATCGATGAGGAGGAGATCCGATCAATGATACGGGAGATACGGGGGTACCGCCTCATCGAAGGATTCCGGGATGAACCACCCCGGGATGAAGAGGCTCTCATTTCTGTGATCAACGCAGCCGGACGCCTCTTCCTTGACCATCCCGAGTATACCGAATTTGACATCAATCCTCTCATTCTCCATGAGAAAGGGGCTGTTGCCGTGGATATCAGGTTTATCACAGGAGACGTTTTAAATGAGGATATTCCGGAGATCCGGCCTCTTTCGGACTGCATTCTGAAGGCAGGTTCGATCGCAGTCATCGGTGCATCTCCAAACCAGACGAAGATCGGCTATACCATCACCCGGAACCTCCTCCCGTTTCCCGGTGAGCTCTATCCGGTTAACCCAAAGCATGACCGAATCCTCGGGAGAAGGGCATACCCGGCGATCACCGATATTCCCGGGGCTGTCGATATGGCGGTGATTGCAGTTCCCGCCAGAATTGTTCCGGGGATCATCAAAGAGTGCGGAGAGAAAGGGGTGAAGGTTGCCGTTGTCATCTCCTATGGATTTAAAGAGGCAGGGGCTGAAGGAGAACGGCTTGAAGAGGAGATGCTTGCCATCGCCCGGTCATATGATCTTCGAATCGTCGGGCCAAACAGCCTTGGTATCATGGTGCCGCCTGCTGAGATCAACACAACCTTCGGGAATAATTCTCCGCGGCCGGGACCTTTTGGATTCATATCACAGAGCGGGGCATTGATCACCACCATCGTTGACTGGGCCGCTGCAGAGGAGATCGGGTTCTCTGCGGTGATCAGTGTCGGCAACCAGTCTGATATCGGATTCGTCGAGTATATCGATCTCCTCTCCCGGGATGATGGAACCGGGGCCATTGTCCTCTATATCGAGGAGATCCGGGATGGAAAAAGGTTTCTGGAGTCGGTTCGCCAGGTTGCCGGGATGAAGCCGGTGATCGCCATCAAGGCAGGGAGTTCCCGGATCGGCCAGGCTGCCGCGGCATCGCATACCGGATCACTTACCGGGGATTACCAGACATACAGGGCAGCATTCCGGCAGGCAGGCGTCGTTCCCGCAGAGTCGATCCGATCAGCATTTCAGATCGGCGGGATCATCGCCGACCAGGGATACCCGAAGGGGAGGCGGGGAGTGGTCATAACAAGCGCTGGAGGATTTGCAGTCCTCTCATCTGATTATGCCGATGCCGCCGGAGTTGAACTGATCGATCTCCCGGCAGAGGCACACCAGCGAATGGACGAGGTCCTCCCTCCCGGATGGAGCGGACGAAACCCCGTCGATATGATCGGTGACGCGACGGCGGGGAGGTTCGCCGCCGTCCTCGATATCCTCCTTGAGAATCAGGATTTCTGGGATATCGCAATCATTATCTCCGCACCAACGGCGATTGCCGATCCCAGACAGATCGCCCTTGAGATCGTCCGGTTCTCAGATCATACGGATAATATGGTTCTTGCCGCCTTTCCGGGAGGAGACTCGGTCCGGCCTGCCATCCCGGTCCTGAGACGGGGGAGCGTTCCGGTCTTTTCAGAGGTCTGGGATCTCTTCCAATCCCTTGGAGAGCTCCCGGGGAGAGGAGAACGCTCCTGAAGACTCAATGATGCAGGGGAGAGAGAAGAGCCGCCGGAAGATCCTCTCTTCTCGTCACCACAGTCGATGACTGTTCGAGCATCAGGTTGACATGCTCATGATGACCTGCACTCCGGAAGTCGGTCCGGAGAGCAACAACCGGGATCCCAAGGGCATGGGCATACCCCATCTCCCATGCGGTCCCTGAGTCCGCATCCGCACCATCGACGATACCAACCACCCAGTCGGTACTCCTGAGCGCCTCGGCATGAGATGCAAAGATCTCCTGCATCGTCTGATGATGCCGGGATGCCGAGTCATCACCCGCCTCCTGGGGGAGATAGACCTCAAAGCAGTGGGTGGCAAGGATATCACGGATGAACTCATTGTACCTCCGTTCCGCTTCCGAAAAGAGTGGGGCGGCGAGATAGACCCTGTACCGGGCGAAGTCATAGACATCTGTTGACGGGATATCGGGGAATCGTGAGAGGAACGCTCCCCGATGGTCTATCTTCCCTTCAGGGCTGTACCATGTGGTATTCACCCCGCATGCAGGTGAGGAGTCAACCCCGACGATGCAGAGCGGCTCACCCTTTTCAAGAATGATCTGCCGAACCTCAGATTCGAGCCGGTCGAGGAGGGAAGAGAATTCAGGCGTATCGAGCCGTTCGGTGTATGTCCCGGGGGGACGGTTCCTCCCAAGGTACAGCGTCTCAGCACAGGGAAGTGGAACGATCTCAAGCCCGAATACCGAACATCGCCTGAGGCATCGTTCATATGCCCTGAGATCCTCTTCCCGTGTAATCCCCTCTGCCCGGAGGGAGGGATCCAGAATACAGGGGGCGATCATGACGTACATAGATTATATCTGTCCTGATCCCAGATGGATTGATCGCGGCTCTTGATGAGAGATGAGAACAGATACTGATCCAGCATGATTCCCCTGATCGCATATCGTGACAACACCTGCGCCCCACGGAAGTGTACAGTGAAACGGCTGGAGCGCTTTGGGATGATCCGGATCGTCCCCTCGTTTAAGCAGGTGCCGAGAGGAACCCTCCTCCTCGACCCGACCGCCGGAGTTGTCATCTCACCTGCTGACCGGAGGTGGGTCCGGTCGATAACAGCCCTCGACTGTTCCTGGGAGGTGCTTGAGCGGGAGGAGATGGCACGGTTCCGGGGCCGGAGAGCGCTCCCGTTCCTGGTTGCGGCAAACCCGGTTAATTTCGGGAAGCCTTTTGTCCTCTCCTCGGTGGAGGCACTCGCAGCAGCACTCATTATTCTTGGAGAGAAGGGGCAGGCAGAAGAGATCCTCGCAAAAGTCCCGTTTGGGATCAGGTTCCTTGAGGTGAATGCCGAACCCCTTGCCGACTATGCAGCAGCAGGTGATAGTGCCGGGGTGCTTGCAGCCCAGGCAGAGTATCTCTGATTATTCTTCCTTATCAGGATCATAGTCGGGATCAATATCCTGGCGTACCCATGTCACGAGATCCTTCATATCACAGATCTTCCTGTACTGATCCTCGACCATGAGATAGATGATCAGCCCGGCAACCATGACAAGCGACATTGCCGGGAAGGTATGCCGTATCACATCAAGGACCTCGGAGGTGGGGTGGCCGAGGGTGAGAAGAGGGAGGATGACAAGGATGTGGAGGGCTTCGACACCGACACCGAGGATGGCGAGCCGAAGCGGTGTGAACGTCTTCCAGTACCTTCTGGCAATACCCCCGATGATCCCTGCCGCGACCGTTGCAACCGCACAGGGGAGCGCAGTCCAGCCACCAAGCGAATACCGGTAGCCCCCACCAATCAGACCGGCTGCCGCTCCGGCAAGGGGACCGCCGATCAGACCGGCAAGAACCGGGCCAAGGTCCCTGAAGTTCAGAATGACATCATCTATCTGGAAGCCCCGTAAAGTCCCGTAAATCGAGAGTACTCCAAAGATCAGGACCAGCCAGAGAAGATCGGTTCTCGTCGCAACACCTTTTCGGTATGCCTCGGCGAGATCAGAACGGACAAAAAAGTACAGGACGAGTAAGACGATTGCAAGCCTCTCCATGAGAGGAAGACCAAAATCAAGCAGGCTCTTCTCCTGGAGGAGGGCTATGAGAAGATAGAGGCCGGATCCGGCAGCCATTACGGCAAGCCAGAGCCGTGATCCCTGGTACTTTTTTGGAAGGCGGTTATCGATATAGATGAGAGCAAACCCGATGACCGCAAAGAGGATCGATGCAAAGATTGAGACGTTTTTTATCAGGTATTCAGGTTTTGAGATGAAGAACGCAGCGAAGATCATGGCAGAGAAGCCAAGGAGGATCAGGCGGTACATCCTCTTCGGGGGTATCCTGACTCCCCCCGCTTCCCGCAGAATTCCGCAGACAGCACGGGCCCTGCCGTCAATTCCCGATATAACCGCACCTGCAAGAAGGATGAATGAGGAGAAGATGATGACGGGGGCGGCATAGGGGATCGTCATGAGGATATGACCGGAGACCGCAACGGCAGAGTTAGCCATCTCAAGGTGAGGTGCCCCCTGGTAAGAAGCACCAATCGAGAGGAATACAAAGCTCATAAAAGCGATGAATCCAAAGCCGATGAGGAGATCATCCCGGACGATCCGCATCTTCTTCGGAAGATCATCGGTACAGGGCTTCCCACCGGTCTTTTCATGAAGCCAGACAGAGTAAAGGAGGATATTGAGGCCGGCGCCGACGGCACCGAGAAGTGCCATCTTCCAGAGGAGGTTGTTCTCATCGATATACGGGATAAAACCCTCTGCAACCTCAGTGAAGGGGATATGGAGTGCAGTCAGGCTGAAGATGAATCCGATGAAGAGGAGCAGGACCATCCCAAGGATCAGATGTTCGAACCGCTCATATGACCCTTTCCAGAGGATGACGATGATGGCAGCCAGGGTGAGGGTTGCGATTATCTGGATAGGGATATCAAAGGGAATGAGATAGTAGAGAAAATGTGCCCCGATGATAAGAAAACCTCCGTACGCAACCATCTCAAGGACATAGATGATCGTGATGAAGGTAACCTCCCAGTTCCGGGGACCTGGAATAGACCGGAGGCCGGAGAAGATCGTCTTTCCTGTTGCAAGGGTATACCGGGCAATACCATATGCAAAGGCATATTTATAGATGAGCGCGACAGCACATATCCAGAGGAGCGAGTATCCCGTCGCCTTCCCTGCCCCGAAGATCTCAACGATCCCCGATTCTCCCGAGACCTCTATTGCAAGGATAAGGACAGGACCCAGGAAAAAGAGGCGCTCCGCAATTCGTCTCCGTAGCGTTGATCCGGTTGTTTCAGGAGCAGATATCTTCCGCACTCCAGATTATGTGTCGTCTTCTGGTATAAGGTACGATTATCTGCATACACGGTAGCCTGCCGCATGTACCATCCGGATAATCACCCGATCCCACTCGGAATCGCTGAGTTCCGCATGCAGAGCCATCTCTTCCCGAAAGAGGCGGAGAAGATCGGAGTCCTCAGAGGCGAGGTGTCGTGACGCCATAATTCTCCCAACCCGCCTCCCATCCCGATCGAGGATCAGAATCCGCCAGCAGCCATAATCACGGCAGATTTCAGGCCGGGTTGCATGGACACAACAGTACCCCTTCCCGTTCTCCCTGGCAAAGCGGAAGAATGGGCAGGCTTCCGGGCGGTCAACAAGGGTCCGGCGGTCATTGAAGAGGGAAAGCATCCCGGGGGCGACGGTGACGGTCGTCCGCTCACCGGTATACTCGTTTCTCACGACATACCGGTGATCGCCAAGATCCTGGATAATCCGATGGACGAGCCCGAGGTGACTGCAACAGTCCCCACATTGATTGCATTCAAAAGCCAGATGGATCAGCCTCCCGATATCTCTCAGTTCTGCTTCCGGAAGATCCAGCAGGCCCAGCCGAAGGCCTCCCTCCCGTAGACGAGGTACTCATCTTGGATCCGGGAGAGGTACTCCTCAATAAGAGGGCGATCACGATGATCCGGATGGGTATGAATCCAGTCGAGACAATTTTGCCAGATTGCGCTCTCGTAGGCATCGTGATCGGCCTCTGTTGCCCGGACGAGACCGGCAAGTGTAAGGCCGGAGTCCCGGGCTGTTGAGACGAGGCCGTATTCGGTTGGAATCTCCGGCCATTGGACAGCAAATTCCGGGGAGACCCGATCTGATCGCCAGTAGCGATCGCCGATGACGACCACCCCCCCGGGTGCGGTCATCTCTGCAAGGTGGGGAATAGCGCCATCAGTACCACCGAAGATGAAGGCAGAGCCGAGGGCGACGGTGCAGTCTGCAGCTCTATCAGGAGTCCATACAGCGGCATCCCCTTCGATGATCTGAATCTGGCCACCAGCATCGGATACCTCTCTCCGGGCTCTGAGGACCGAGCTCTTCCGCTCCTCGATCCCGACACCCGAAATCCCGTATGCCTCATGCCAGAGGGCAAGCAGGGTCCCGTTCCCGCAACCGATATCATAGACGAGCTTGCCTGGAGAGAGACGGGCACGTGATCCTGCACGGAGGAGCATCTCCGAAGTCGTCGGGTTCATCAGCGGAAGACTGGCCTGGGCGATTGATTCTATCTCGGTCTCGTTCATCTGTTCATTCATCCTGTGGTTTCTGTATAGACGTACTCCGGCTTAATGAGGTGTTACCGGAAAGGAGTCAGCGATCCAGAGATCCCTCTCTCCATGCGATCACCCCTGCACCTATCAATGGTGCATCTCCGCCGAGGGGGCTGATCAGACAATCAGGAACCGGGAGATACCGATCCACCCGGCTCACCATCGCAGGAACGAAGGCCGGATGGTTCCGAACCACCGGGCCATCAAAGATGACAGCCTCCGGGTTATATGCTGCGATGATGGTGGAGAGACCCCGGCCGCAGACGGTTGCAAGCTCTTTTTTGAATTTGGAGGCTACCGGGTCCATGGAGGAGAGGATCGCATCGGCAGAGTCCGGAACGGATCCGATCTCCCCCTCTTCCTCAAGGAAACGTGCATAGAAACGGGGAATACCGGTTCCGGAAGCATATGCCTCAAAGTGGCCTCTTCCGCCACAACCGCAGATGAGGCCATACCGTCCGTCAACATAGAAATGCCCGACCTCGCCGCCGTTGCCACCTGCACCGGAGAGGAGGCGGCCACCGGAGATGACGCTCCCTCCGATCCCGGATGAGAAGGTGAGATAAACGAGATCTCTCAGGTCCCGACCGGCACCAGAAGCCGCTTCTGCGAGAGCGCCGGCCCGGCAGTCATTGATGAGGGTGACAGGACGGCCGAACCGCTCTTTAACCGGGGAGACGATCTCGATCCGGTCAAATGCCATATTCGGTGAGGCAACGACCGATCCTGACCTGAGATCCAGGGGACCGGCAGAGGCGATCCCGATTCTGCTATTCGGAGGGGTCTCAGGAAGGATCTGATCGAGGATCGCAATCACCGCCTCGGTCACGACGGCCCCGGAACGACCGGCAGTCGGTGTCCGCATCCGGATGAGAGACGATAGGGAGCCATGCTGATCGATGAGGCCGCCCCGAATCCAGGTCGCACCAATATCGATCCCCGCCCGCAGATCAGGATCATGCATACTATCTGGTTACTACGATGAGCAGTTGTATTATCGTTATTGATTGAGAGTGTACTGTATGGCGATCTATCATATTCTCATGCTACCCATCCTCCTCTGCATCCTCTGCACTGGTACAGTATCGGCAACAGAATATCCGGCGGGACCCACCGGGACCCTCGAAGGGCTCGATGAGTTTATCGGCTGGCTCTCCGACCTTGGAAGAACCCTGATCGATATCTTTCGGGATGCGATGGAGGTGATCGGCCTTGGCAATGAGACCTCTGTCGCTGAGATGATCGAGAGACTCGAAGGTGGCCTGGAGATGGTTAACCAGGCGAAGGGTTCGTAAGAAGGGATCGGTACCAGACATTCATACTCTCAAATCCTCCTCCAATCTGGGTATTGTTCGGGAGGGTGCCGGCAAACTGGTACCCTCCACGTGCAAAGAGGATATTCACCGCAGGCTCCTCGCCACGGCAGATGGTGTAGGCAAGATGATAGCCGTCATCCCGTACAACCCCTTCCATATGTCTCAGGAGAGCACCGGCAACACCGAGCCCCCTCGCCTCCGGGAGGGTCGCAAAGTCAGTCATCTCGACCGTTCCGGAATCAGGGTCAAGTTCTGCCGACGAGGCGGCGAGGAGGGTCTCTCCGTTCATCACCATAAAGAAACGGGTCTCCCCGCTCTCTATCGAGGTCTGTATGAAGCCGGGATCATCTATCGGAAACGGGTAGCTCGGAAAGACCGTTCCATAGAGCTCTGCAAGCGCCTCAGCATCGGAAAGGTCTGCCTCATGGATCAGATATCCCTCCTTTAATGGATTATGGCCTGAACCTGCCCGTTCTAAGGCAGTCCCGAGTGCTACGGCTACCCCTTCCTCATTATACTCCCTCCGCGAGGGATCGGTGTACTTCCCCATGAAGAGACAGGTATCACCATTTCTGAAGTAGCCGGGGATTCTCGCCTCAACGCCGAACCCCTCCCTCTCAAATGCAGGTGCAGCCGGACCCGGGATCTTTGCGAAGACCTTGCTATACCCCTCTTCTTCAAGCGTCTCCCGGATCCAACCAAGAATGAGGGCGGTATCCTCAGGATCGAGTTTCATCAGGTAGATCCGATTGTTATAGCTTCCATGCTGGATGAGGCTTCGGCCCACCCTGATGACCGGATCACTCCTCTTCATCCTCTCTCCGTGCCATCCGTTCCGAGTCGGCAGGGACGAGTGCCGTCGCTTCATCATAATCTGAGAGGAGCTTTGCGATCCCGACGACATGCTGCTCGTCTCCGGCCTCGAGTTTCAGCTGGAGTGAACAGTCCTTGCAGTTGCGATCACAGAAGATCGAGGTATAGTTGTCAGGCTCCCGGTAGGTGGTGATCACCCCTTCAAAGTTCCTGAGGATCACCTTGTTGGTGGAGTACGATATGAGATATGTCGGCATCACCGGGATCTTCCCGCCGCCACCAGGTGCGTCGATGACATAGGTTGGAACCGCAAAGCCGCTTGTATGGCCGATGAGGTTCTCCATGATCTCAATCCCCTTCCCGACCGGGGTCCGGAAGTGCGAGAGACCCTCAGAGAGATCACACTGGTAGAGATAGTACGGCCGGACCCTGTTTTTGACGAGCTTCTGGACGAGCGACTTCATGATCCTCGGGCAGTCATTCACTCCGGCGAGGAGGACCGACTGGTTGCCGAGTGGAATCCCGGCATCCGCGAGTTTCGCAAGTGCCTTCTCAGCACTCGGGGTGATCTCCTGGGGATGATTAAAATGGGTATTGAGCCAGATCGGCTGATGTTTTTTGAGGACATTCACCAGACCATCAGTTATTCTGAATGGAAGGACGACAGGGGTTCTCGACCCGATCCGGATCACCTCGACATGCGGAATCGCCCGAAGTTGGGTGAGGATCCTATCAAGGAGATCATCGGGGAGCATGAGTGGATCACCGCCCGAGAGGAGGACATCCCGGACCTCGGGATGCTCACGAATATAGGTGATACCCACCTCCATCTCCTCCCATGTCGGGATTCTGTCCCGATCTCCGACTTTCCGCTTCCGTGTACAATGACGGCAGTACATTGCGCAGACATTTGAGACAAGGAAGAGGACGCGATCCGGATACCGGTGTGTGATCCCCGGAACCGGGCTGTCGCTATCTTCGGCAAGGGGATCTTCAAGCTCACACTCTTCCACCCTCAGTTCATCAGGAACCGGAACGGCCTGCCGGAAGATGGGATCATTGGCATAATCCTCGGTCTTGATGAGCGAGAGATAGTATGGTGTTGCAGCAAGGGGAAACTTATCTATCGTCTCCTGCAGCTTCTCCCGCTCTTCCGGGGGGAAGGTGATGCCGAGAACCTTCTCAAGCATCGAGAGGCTCCGGACGGTATGGGCGATCTGCCAGCGCCAGTCCCTCCACTGTGGTGCATCCTCTCCGATCGAGTTGTGATATTCTCCGGATTTGTAGTTTTGTGAAGATAATTCCATATTACTTTCAACTCACTACTAGTACGATCTTAGTCTTCTTAAAGGTGACGTAAAACCCGTATAATGGCCATTTTCAAAAATTGTCCTTTTTTTGCAATTATATTATTTTGATTATTTAATTTTATTTCTGCATCAGAGGTGCTCGTAATGCGGAAACTGCTATTAAAGGGATCTGGTTTTCCAATATCAAAAATGAACGTCTCTCATCGGGCAATCATCCCATCAGGGCGAGAAATGGATACATCAGAAGCTTGATATGCGGACAGCACCACTTCTCAACTATGTCAGAAGAGAGAGACGACGCAATCATCGGAGTTCCGATCAAGCCACGGGATATGATCACCTATCAGTCCGAGACGATTATATCAAGGGTGGTGATGATGAGCAGGCAGGGGACGGTGACACTCTTTGCCTTTGATGAGGGCCAGGGACTCTCAGAACATACCGCACCCTTTGATGCACTTGCCTTCTCGCTTGATGGCGAAGCGGAGATCACCATCGCCGGAACACCCCATCACCTCAGGGAGGGGGAGATGATCATCATGCCTGCCAATATCCCCCATGCAGTCCGGCCAATCCACCGGTTCAAGATGATGCTCATCATGATCCATGCTAAGAATGGAGAGGAGAAGGAGGAATCTCCTGCCCGTGACGAACAGAATACTCTGAGCGAAGAAGAAGCTGGAAACAAGAAAGAGGAGAAGAAGGCAGAAAAGGAGAAGAAGAAGGATAAAAAGAAGAAGAAAGCAGAGAAGAAGGCGAAAAAAGAGAAGAAGAAGGATAAAAAGAAGAAGAAAGCAGAGAAGAAGAAGTAACGCCTGAACAATAGCTCCATCAAACACCTCCATTGACCAGAACCGTTTATACTGAAAAGAAGCAATACCATAACCAATGATCACCGTTGGACTGCTCGGGTGCGGCAATATCGGGCATATCATCGCAAAACACCAGAAATCATTCAGTATAACAGCAGTCTATGACCAGATAGAGGCAAGGGCAGACGAGCTGGCAGCAGCATCCGATGCCCGGGCCTATACCGATTTTACAACATTTCTCTCCGCAGACTTTGATATCGTCGTCGAAGCAGCCTCGGTTGCCGCCGCGCAGGAGTACGGTGAAGTGATACTCAGATCCGGCCGTGACTTCGTGGTGATGAGTGTGGGGGCACTCTCGGATACGGAATTCCGTGAGAGGCTTGTCCGAACCGCAAAAGAGATGGGTAAGAAGATCTATGTCCCATCCGGTGCGGTGATGGGCCTTGACAACATCAAGGTCGGGCAGATATCTGCCATTGATACCTTCCTCCTCAGGACGACGAAGAGCCCGGCATCCCTCTCCATCAGGGCAGATGTACCAACGATGATCTTCTCAGGAAAGGCACATGAATGCATCAGGGATTATCCAAAGAACGTAAACGTCTCTGAGGCATTGACCCTGGCTGCCGGCCACGAGGTCGATGTTGAACTCTGGGTCGATCCGGATGTGGATCGGAACATCCATGAGATATTCATTGAAGGTGAATTTGGGGATGCATATATCAGGGTACGAAACATTCCAAGCCCCGAAAACCCTGCAACAAGCTATCTTGCCGCACTCTCGATACTGACACTGCTCGAAAATCTTGATAATCCGCTGGTGATCGGAACATGACAACAGAAGAAGAGATCAGATGGCTGAAGAAGGAGAAGAATGCCCTCATCCTCGCACATAACTACCAGTTGCCGGAGATTCAGGATGTTGCAGATATCGTTGGCGACAGTCTTGAACTTGCTGTAGTGGCAGCTGAGGCTGAAGAGTCGATACTGATAGTCTGTGGTGTCCTCTTCATGGCTGAAACAGCAAAGCTCCTCTCCCCTGAAAAGACCGTCCTGATTCCAATCCCGGATGCCGGCTGTCCGCTCGCCGATCATCTCACCCCGGAGATGGTGCTGGAAGCACGAAAGAAGTATCCTGATGCTGCCGTCGTCGTCTATGTCAACTCGACAGCGGCCGTCAAAGCAGTAGCCGATATCACCTGTACATCAGCAAATGCCGCCGATGTCGTCAGATCACTACCGGAGAAGACGATCCTCTTCGGCCCGGATGCAAACCTCGCCTCTTATGTACAGAAACAGGTTCCCGAGAAGGAGATCATCCCGCTTCCTGCCGAAGGGCACTGCTATGTTCATACAGCCTTCACCGTTCCCCAGATCGAAGAGGCGCGATCCCAAGGATGCCGGATCGTCTGCCATCCTGAATGCCGCCCCGAAGTTCAGGAACGATCCGATCTCGTCACATCAACAGGCGGAATGGTGAGGCATGCAGATGAATGTGAGACATGGTTTGTATGCACAGAGCGCGATATGGGATACCGGCTCAGGAGCCTCTACCCGGATCGGGCTTTTCATCTCCCCGAGGAAGCAATCTGCGAGGATATGAAGAAGACGAAGCGGGAGGATCTTCTCCGTTCCCTCCGGGACGGTGTTTATGAAGTGATCATCGAGAACGAGATCCTGGAGCCTGCGAAGCGGGCGGTCGAACGGATGATCCGGATACGGCGGTGAGAAAATGATCATGGAGGATTCACTCCGGAGGTTTCTGGCAGAGGATCTCCCCTTCGGGGATATAACAACAGAGGCGACCACTCCGCAAACCGAGAGCCGGGCAGTGATCATCGCACGGGAAGCGATGGTGATCGCCGGTATTGACGAGGCAGTATTCCTCTTTAATGAATGCGGGGTCAGGGCTTATCCTGCCATACCTGACGGTGAATGGGCGGATCCCAACCAGACGGTCCTTACAATGACCGGGCCTGTCCATGGGATCCTCGCCGCCGAACGGACCGTTCTGAACCTGATGGGGAGGATGTCGGGGATCGCAACCGCGACCAGCCGGTTTGGACTGGTGATCGGGTCGGCGATGCCTGGAGCACGGATCGCCGGCACCCGGAAGACCGCTCCGGGTCTTCGTTTCTTTGACAAAAAAGCGATCAGGATCGGCGGTGGAGAGCCACACCGGTATTCCCTCTCGGATGCGATCCTGATAAAGGATAATCATCTCGCCATTGCAGGGATTGAAGAGGCGATCAGGCGTGCGAAGGCTTTCTCGGCATTCAGGGTGATCGAGTGTGAAGTGGAGAACCCCGGGGATGCTATCATCGCCGCATCTGCCGGTGTTGACATCCTCCTCCTCGACAATATGACCCCGGAAACTGTGAAGAGGACCATTGAGCTCCTCAAAGAAGCAGGGCTTCGGGAGAGGGTGACAATTGAGCTTTCAGGAGGGATCACACCGAAAAATGCCGGGTCCTATGCAGGATGCGAGGTTGATCTCGTTTCATCCGGATGGCTGACCCATTCTGTACGGAACGCGGACCTCAGCCTTGATATCAAAAAAGCAGAAAAAATTGTGAGAATATAAGGGATCATCCCTTCCGTCGCCTGAGAATGAGCCAGACGATCCCCCCGATAACGGCGAGCGGGAGGAGGGCAAAGGCAGCAACGATCAGGATGACAATAACCGCCATAAATGCTGATATACCGGTATTCAAAACCCCCGAAGCACTAAATCCGGAGTCCACACCAACAGTCGGCGCTTCCCTGATCGAGACAGTGATAATCGCTTCATCGATCCGTGATTCAAGGAGATTGAGCCTCCCGGTCACAATATCCAGGCTTCTCTGAGCGGTGTCACGGGCAGTCTGGACCTGCAGTATCTCCTCAACCGTCACTGCCTTTTCAAGGAGATCATCATATCGCTCCACCTGCCGTTGTAGTGACTGCTTCTCAGCATGGAGATCGGTGTATTCTTCGGTGACATCCCTTTCCCGTATCTGCCTGTGGGTGAGTGTTCCGGTACCTTCAATCTCCTGCATCACTGCATCAAAGGATTGCGGTGGAATTCTGAGGATGGCCTCAACATAATAGCGCTGCTTTCCATCCCGAACCCCGGCAGAGTTGATGGTGAGTGACTGGATACGGCCGTTATATCGCTCTGCTATCTCTGTGATCTCATCTGCCGTCTGCCGGGGATCCCGGCTCTGTAGAGAGATCTCGCCTTCCCTGATCACCTGTGCATCAACAAAGCCCGTCTTTGTATCATAAGCCACATCAGACCTTTCATAGGGAGCAGCGTTCTCATAGACCACCGTTTCACTCCACCCGTGGGGAAAGTCCGGAGATGTATCTGCCATCATGCATCCGGCGGATGCACTGATGCCGATGAGAAGAAGAATCAGCATGATGTATGATCGTTTCATAGGAACACCTTGGTTATCATGAGTGATGGGGATGCATGGAAGAAAAGGATGTCCAAGGCTACGAATTTTATTGCACCTAACGATAATCGTCAATTGAGGCCATATTTCCATCCAATACCGCAATAAAGCTGACAACAGACTCTTATATCCAGCCACCATACTCTCGGATACTGAAGGAGAGGCCAATGCACCGGGATAGGATTTTGGAATTACTCGCTCTGAGAGACTGGAAAGGACTTCGAAATTATGCAAAAGAGCTTTCCAGACTCGAAGCTGCCGATCTCTTCTCTGAGATAGAGGATGCCGAATACACCATCTTCTTCCGTCTCCTTGAGAAGAATACGGCCCTTGATGTCTTCGAATCGCTTGATCCCGAGCAGCAGGCACGGCTTATCTCTCTGATGGAGGATCCGGAGACCCTCAGCCTTGTCGAATCACTCGATCCCGATGACCAGACGAGGTTGTTTGAGGAGCTTCCTGCCAAGATCGCCAAACGGATCCTTGCAGAGATGAAGCCCGGAGACGCAGCAGCAGTCAGTCAGCTCCTCGGGTACCCTGCAGGGAGCTGTGGCCGGTTTATGACCTCCCGGTACCTTACATTCCATGAGAATACGACAATCGGGGAGGTGCTGGCAGGCCTCCATACAAGCCCCCTCCGTCCTGATGAGATGGGCGTCATCTATGTCATCGGCCCGGGGAGGATATATCGCGGGTATATCAGCCTCGGGAGTCTTCTCAAGACAACTCCTGAGATCAGGCTCGGAGAGATTGCAGCAGAGCCCGGCCTCTTCGTCAGGACAACCGAGCCGCGAATACGGGCTGCGGAACTTGTTGCTGAATATGATCTCTATGCAATAGCGGTCCTTGATGCAGAAGACCGGCTTGTCGGATCGATCACTTTTGATGATGTCATCGATCTCCTCGAAGAGGAGGGGACCGAGGACTTCCTGAAGATCGGATCTGTCCGCGATATCGGGATGAGCGTCAAGGATGCGACCATCGGTATACTCTATCGGAAACGACTCCCCTGGCTTCTCGTCCTCGTCCTGATGAACGTCTTCTCAGGAGCAGGAATCGCGTACTTCGAGGAGACGATCGCTGCGTATGTCGCACTCGTCTTCTTCCTCCCGCTTCTCATCGACAGCGGAGGAAATGCCGGATCACAGTCGGCAACCCTGATGGTCCGGTCTCTTGCAACCGGTGATGTCGGGGCAGGAGACTGGGCACGGCTCATCGGGCGTGAGGTATTCATCGCCCTGGCACTTGGAGTAAGTCTTGCAGGGGCGGTGATGGTTCTTGGAATCTTCCGGGGAGGACCTGGGATTGCTGTTGTGGTCGGGCTCTCGATGATGCTGATCGTCTGCATCGGATCGCTCATTGGTATGACGCTTCCATTCCTGCTGACCAGACTGAATAAAGATCCGGCGGTGGCGAGCACACCCCTTGTCACCTCATTTGCCGATATCACCGGGGTTCTGATCTACTTCTCGATTGCAACCTGGTATCTTGGTATCGGGGCATAAGATCCTTTTTTATCCATCTTTTCCCAATCCCCCCGTCACCTGACAGCCTGAGCTGCGGGTGGAGATACTGGAAGAGAGAAGAGAAAGTGAGAAGAGAACGTCGTAAATCAAAAAAGATTGTTCTTCATCCTCAGAGGAGGATGAGGAGTGGGGCAAAGACGAGTGCCACCATCGACATCAGCTTCAGCAGGATGTTGATGGCAGGACCTGAAGTGTCTTTGAAAGGGTCACCGACGGTATCACCGACGACTGCTGCCTTGTGGGCATCTGAACCCTTTCCACCAAAGTTGCCCTGTTCGATATATTTCTTGGCATTATCCCATGCACCACCGGCGTTTGCCATGGTGATCGCAAGGGAGAACCCTGCAACAAGGGATCCTGCAAGGAGACCGCCGAGTGCTGCAGGGCCGAGGAAGTACCCGACAAGAAGCGGGGCAAGGACGGCGAGGACACCAGGTGCGATCATCTCACGGAGTGCGGAGTTTGTCGAGATGGCAATACAGGATGCGTAATCCGGATCTGCCTTCTCTTCCATCAGCCCGGGAATCTCCTTGAACTGACGGCGAACTTCGATGACAATCTCGTAGGCTGCCTTTCCTACTGCGGTCATGGTGAGTGCGCAGAAGAGGAACGGAAGCATTGCACCGATGAGCATACCGACAAAGACCATCGGGTTGGTGACATCGATGACATTGAGCCCGACTGCAAGGGTGTATGCAGAGAAGAGGGCGAGTGCGGTAAGTGCTGCGGATCCGATGGCAAAGCCTTTGCCGATGGCGGCGGTGGTGTTGCCGACTGCATCAAGGGTGTCGGTGATCTTCCGGACCTTGGGATCCTGGTGTGACATCTCTGCGATACCACCTGCATTGTCAGCGACCGGTCCGTATGCATCGACTGCAAGGGAGAGACCAAGGGTCGAGAGCATACCAACTGCGGCGATGGCAATACCATAGAGGCCTGCGAAGTGGTAGGAGATGGTGATTGCAATTGCAACAAAGAAGACCGGGAAGACGGTCGATTCCATGCCCTTTGCAAATCCGCTGATGATAGTGGTTGCGGATCCGGTCTGGGCGGATTTGGCGATCGAGAGTGTCGGGGCCCTGTCATAGGATGTGTAGTACTCGGTGATGAGACCGATTGCAAATCCTGCAACGAGACCGGCAATTGCTGCAAAGAAGATGCCGATATATTCAGGTCCGATGAGGGTTGTGACAAGGAAATATGTCGCAATGACAACGAGGACGATAGCAACGATCAGACCTTTGTTGAAGGCCATATGAATTGCTGTCATCTCGGTCTTGTTCGTCCGGACGAAGAATGATCCGACGATCGCTGAGAAGATACCAAGTGCGGCGATCATCATCGGGAGAAGAACGAGCTGCATCGGGTCAAGGCCTGCATACATCTCGGTCTGAACCGCTGTGATACCAAGGACCATCGCGGCGATGATAGATCCGACATAGCTCTCGTACAGGTCAGCACCCATACCAGCGACGTCACCGACATTGTCACCGACGTTATCAGCAATAACTGCCGGGTTTCGTGGATCATCCTCAGGGATGCCTGCCTCGACCTTACCGACGAGATCTGCACCGACGTCAGCTGCCTTGGTGAAGATACCTCCACCAACACGTGCGAAGAGTGCAATCGATGAGGCACCAAGACCAAATCCTGTCACCGTCGAGAGAACCTCCCCCTGGGGAAGACCCATAGCGGAGAGAGCAAGATACGCGACGGAGAGACCAAGAAGGCCAAGACCGACGACAGCCATGCCCATGACAGAGCCGCTTGAGAATGAGACACGAAACGCCTCTGCAATGCCACGACGGGCTGCATTGGTCGTTCGTACGTTCGCTGCGGTCGCCGTGTACATACCGATATATCCGGCGGTTGCGGAGAGGACCGCACCAAGAACGAATGTCGCCGCGGTGAGCGGGGAGATTCCAACTGCTAAAACGATTGCAAGTACAACAACGAATACAGCAATCGCACGATACTGGCGGTTCAGATAGACCATGGCGCCGAGATGAATGGCGGCGGCGATCTTCTGCATCACCTCTGTTCCTGTACCCTCCTTCTTCACCGTGATGAAGGAGAAGCCCGCAAATGCAAGGGCGATAAGGGCAGCAAGAGGTGCTAGATAAACGAGATCCATGTTTTTTATACCTCCATGTTCGGAATGCCTTCCATAGAAGAAGGTACGAGAAGCATAAATATCATATGGAATGATGCGAGGAAGATACGGCTATTAACGAATAGGTATTCGTGATCAGTCCGGATGCGCGCAGAAAATAAGGGGGATCAGAGTGATCCGATGATCATTGCGTATGTTTCAACCTGGGACTGGTACTGTGCCATCACCTTCATGGTGATGACCGGGGTGAGCCGCGGATCAAGTTCCATTGCCTTCTGATAGTCCTCCATCGCCTTCATATATGCATTCGATGCCTCACCTGTCAGCCTCGTTGTGGCGGTTGCTTTTCCCTCGGAGAAGCCCGATCCCGGCCTGGAATGGGTCTCCTGCATCTCGGTCTCGTAGCGCTGCGTCATATGTATGTAAGCATCCCCCCGGTACATCCGTGCCCGTCCGCTATCAGGATATGTGGCAATGAGAGCATCGAGATCCGAGATGGCTTCAGTATACCGCCCTTCTGCGAGAAGAGTAACCGCCCTGCTATGAAGAGCGGCAGGATCAGCAGGGGAGAGAGAGAGGGCTTCTGTGAAGGCATTCTCTGCCGCCTGAGGATCCCCTGCCATCAGGTAACAACGACCAAGACCGGTGAGTAATTCAGATGACGAGGGATCAATCGATGCCGCCTGGGAGTAGAGGGCTGCCGCTTCCTCGTACTCATGAAGCGAGTAGAAGGCCTCTGCCTGTTTCTGCATAAGGACTGTCTCATTCTGATCAAAATGAAGGGCATATGAATAACAGGATGCCGCAATGCCACTCTGGTTCATCGAGACGAAGCCATCTCCGATGAGAGAGAACGTACCTGCACCTGCTGCATCAATATCAGAGGGAAAAGAGATACCAAGAGGGTTGAGAAAGACGAAGAGGCAGATGGCAATGAAGAAGAATATCAGATGAAGGATTTTCATAGAATATTATTTTATTAGAAGAGAGAGTATTTGAATATTGTTTAATTATCCATTCTTTTGGGAACGGAGAATCAGGAATTACACCAATCATCTGATCCTCATTTTGAGAGAAAGTCACAGACCTGTGGCTCCATCCTCTCAAGATCGATGATGATCGCCTGGCCGGGGGTGGGATTGATATTCATCTGCTTCTGAAATGCAGTCTGGCCCTGCCATGCACCCGCATTTACCGAGAGGACACCACGGTACCGTGATATTCCGGTGATATGCACATGGCCGGTATGAAGAATCTCCGGGACGGGATCGATAATGAGGCGATCCTGCTCGGTCGCGAGCACCGGGGTTCTTCTTCCATAGGAAGGGGCAAGGTGGCGCCTCTTCAGCATCGCTTCCATCATCTCGGAAGGTGCCTCATACCGTGCACCCGGGATGAGGCTGATGAGATCGTCGATACTCCGGCCATGGTACATCAGAACCCGGACACCCTGGATGCTGACAGCGCAAGGATTTTCAACAAATGTACAGTTTGGGGTGTATGCAGATCGGAACTCGGCCGGAATCGCGGGCTGGGGTTCTGCTCCCCGGACCACGTCATGGTTTCCGGGGGCAAGGACGATCCTGAGGCGGGATGGAAGTGTGGCGAGCATCTCACCGAGCCGGTCATATTGCTCATAGATATTTTGTATTGTCAGCTCCTTCTCCTGGCCAGGGTAGATGCCGATACCATCAACCAGATCACCGGCAACAAGAAGGTATGAAATGTCATCTTCTGCTGATATCCAGTCACAGAACCTCTCCCATGGATCCTCAAGGAAGGTATCAGATCCAATATGAATATCGGAGATGAAGACCGCTTTTCCGGACTGGTGAGGGGTATATGGAGCGTGTTGAATAGGAATATCCGGCCTGAGGAGCTGATCCGCATAGAAGAGCCCCGCATCCGGAGAGAGTTTGCCCCGGACACCAATCACTTCATCAGGGACAATCCGCTCCGCATCTGCAAAGCCGTCACGTCCACTGTTAAAGAGGACGGGGATGATACCGGTAGGATCTTCAAGCTCAATGATACGGTGGCCTTTTGCTGTCGTCTTCACATCAAGGACGATTCCAATGATCGTTACATCACTATCACGGAATCGTGATGAGCGGATCAGTGCCTCAACAGGTATTGAACCTGTACGTTTGCGGATGAGAGATCCGAGGGTGTCATACCGGTTTCTGAAGAGACTTGCATAATCCTCTATCTGCCGGACAGGGCCGGCAGATCCCTCCATCCCCTCGATCACCTCAAGGATGGGATCAGCGGTGAACCGTATGCCATCACGCCGCTGGGTGAGGGAAGGGATATGAGAGGGAAGGACGACTGTGCAATTAACAGAGAGAGATTTCAGTATCGTCTGAATAAGGGCAGGATCTCCCTTCTCCTGTATGTAAGAGACGACCGTCGGATCAACAAGATGGCCGGCCTCGCAGAATCTGGAGACGATCTCCTGATCTCTTAACATGGGTACTAGATGGAATCTCTGATCCAATATACCTGTTATAGTGGAAGAGAGATCAGATCAGGCATCCTTTCGACGGATGATCCCAAGGCAGTATCCATCAAGGGCATTCAGATAGACCTTTCGGGCTGACCGGACGACTTTTTCATCATCTGAGAAGAAATCTTCCGCCACATAGGAGAGGAGAGAGACAAGATACTCAAGTGAGTCATATTTCATTTTGAGATCCTTGAAGGAGAGGAGGCCTTCTGCTCTGTTCCCGGAGAGGAGGGCCTGTGAAGCATCAAAGAGACCAAGGAGATACTCCGGCATGCCACGGACGATTGCAAGTTTTCTGAACCTGTAGTACATATCCTTCTTCCCCGAGAGGAAGGAGAGTTTTATCCCATAATACGCTGGTTCAAGTGCTTTTGGATGCTGCTGCATCATCTGGAGAACGGTGCTCGCCGCACCCTGCCCATCATGATTCTGGAGGTAAAATGAGAAGAGCTCGCGGAGGAAGAAGAGATCGTCACTGTACACTTCTGCAGAGATCTTCAGTACCTCATCTCTCTTCTGGATGCTCCCCTCCTTCTTCGCCTTCTCAAGCGCGATCCTGAGGAACCAGCGGTGGCTCGGAAGCCAGGTGTGGGCCTGGTGGATCATGAACCAGAAGATCTGATTCACCCATTCGGCATCTTCACCCCTGAGAAAAGAGTGATCACCAATCTTTGGCTGGATACGAGAGAGTTCAAGCAGGAGCTGCCGGGATCGAAGCTCCATCTCACCCGGACGCGGGCCATTGTACGCATCCGGGTTGGTCCGGCGGTCTTCCTCGATCAGGCGGTAATAACAGTATGCGACAAGGACGCCGATGACCGCATCTTTCAGTGCGTACTTCTCGAGAAGGGTGAGAGCCTCTTTGATCTGATTATTACGCAATTTATTTATCCCAAGAAAGGTCTCAATCGTTCTTCTTCCAGCCTTCTTCCTCCGGAAGCGGAGGGCCTGCTGGATGACCTTCTCAAAATATGCGGGATCCGAATTTTTTTTACTTTTTCTCAGGATCTGATAGGTGATATCGTCAAAGAACCGATCATGATCCTCATCCCGGATATCAGGAAATTTGGACTCGATGGCAGAGAAGACCTGTGCATAGAAGACAGGGATGTTGGAGTCGATCTTCTCGATATTTTCATGTATATACTGAAAATACTCTTTTTTAATCGATCCAAGCCGTCCGGAGATAACTGCTCCAGCTGCACCAGTGTCACCAGAGTCACTCATGTACGTATCTAAAATTGGGGTGAGGAAACTATAAATTCATTCGTATTTCTCACGGCTCATATTGAATCGATGAAAATTCCTATCCTTCGAATAGCCTCCTCCAGATCCATACGTGAAGCGGCATAGGCACAACGGACATGACCGATCCCTGAGGATCCGAAGGCCCTGCCGGGTACGACAGCAACCTGCTGCTCGATGAGGAGACGTTCAGCGAACTCTTCGTCCGTGAGACCGGTTCCTTCAATCGATGGGAATGCATAAAATGCACCCTTTGGAAGATGACAGGGGAGGCCTATTCTGTTGAGACCTGCAACGAAGAGGTTTCTTCGCATCCTGAACTCTGCTACCATCCGGTCTTTTGCATCCTCAGCCCCTCGTAATGCCTCAATTGCAGCATACTGTGCCATCGTCGGGCTACTGAGCATCGCATACTGGTGAATCTTCAATGCCGCACCTGCGATCTCGGAAGGTGCACAGAGATATCCGACACGCCAGCCGGTCATGGAGTATGCCTTTGAAAAACCATTCAGGGTGATCGTCTTCTCACGAAGAGTTTCAATTGAGGCGGGAGAGACATGGCGGCCTTCATAAGTGAGCTCTGAGTAGATCTCGTCAGAGAGGAGAAGAAGATCGTGATCGACGATGATGTCACTGATCGCTTTGAGATCATCCCTCCCCATCACTCCGCCGGAGGGGTTGTTTGGATAGTTGATCATCAGAAGTTTCGTCTTCTTTGTCACCTTCTCAAGGAGTGCATCCGGGGTTACACGGAATTCATCCTCTGCCGGGCAGGGGAGTGCAACAGGAATACCGCCTGCAAGCATGACACAGGGGGCATATGAGACATAACAGGGATCTGCGACGAGTACCTCATCACCGGGATCGACAACAGCCCGGACTGCCAGATCAAGACCTTCAGAGACACCGGTTGTTATGATGATTTCATCATCCGGATCATAATCCGTATTATAGTGCTGGCTCAGATAAGATGAGACGAGATCGCGAAGCTCCTGGAGGCCCTTGTTTGAGGTATACGAGGTTATGCCCTTTTCGATAGAATCGATCCCGGCAACGGCGATGTTCCATGGAGTGTTAAAGTCGGGCTCCCCGACTCCGAGTGAGATGACATCATCCATCGTGAGAAGAAGATCAAAAAATTTTCTGATACCCGATGGTGGGATCCCTTCAGCCCGTTGTGAGATGTAGCTCCTCGGGACCTTCTCCTCTGGGATCTCAGAAGCTGTACGGGAGACGTTCGAGCCCTTCGCTTCTCTGTAATTCACAGCCATGCTCCTTGTAGGTCTTCATTACGATATGGGTTACCGTCTCCTTGATATTCTCAAGTGAGGCGATCTGTCCTGATACAAACTCAGCGATCTCCTGCATCGTCCTGCCGGTGACGATGACCTGAAAATCATATGTTCCGGTGACGAGGCGAAGAGATTTGACCTCGGGAAATCGTGCGATTCGATCTGCGATACGATCATATCCGAACTCACGCTCAGGACTGACTTTCAGTTCGACAAGAGCGACAACGCCGTCCTCACCGGCCTTCTTCCAGTCGATGATGGCGGTATATTTCCGGAGTACCCCCGCTTTTTCAAGTGTGCCAATCCGTGCCTGAACCTCCGAGGGGGAGAGGCTCAGCATCGTTCCAAGATCTTCTGCTCCGACACGGGAGTCGGATTCAAGAACACGTAGGATCTCCCTGTCTTTTTCATCCATAATCTTCACCTAAAGAGTTTACCTGCCTGCTCTTCATTATATCGGGAGATACGGTGTTCAACCAGCCGCTGATCATTCATGATCACATCCCAGATACGATCCGTTGCGGCATCGAACGTGATCTCCTTGGTTCTTCCGTACCGTCCTTTGGATACGACACGGGTTGATATGACTCCGAGCATATTTAATTCACTGATGAGATCGGTGACCCTGCGATGGGTAAGCGTCTCAAGTGAAAGCTCTCTTGTGATCTCCCGGTAAAGACGCATCACTTCACCACTGGTGAAGACCTTCTGGTTTATGCGATGAAGGAGGAGCATCGCATAGAGGACTACCTTACTCTGTGTCGGAAGGGTTGAGATGCACTCAACCATGCTGTCTGTCTCGATTTTATCCTGTGCCTGGCGGACATGACGATCCGTGACGCGATCTTCGCTTGCCCGGTCAGCAAGTTCCCCTGAAACCCTGAAAAGGTCGAGCGCCCGGCGGGCATCTCCATGCTCCTGTGCTGCGAGTGCTGCACAGAGCGGGATAACACTCTCATCAAGGACCCCTTCAACAAATGCGACATCGGATCGTTGCTTCAGGATATCAATGAGCTGTGGTGCGTTGTACGGGGGGAAGACGATCTCCTCTTCGGAGAGGGAGGAGAGGACACGGGGATCGAGGAAGTCAGTGAATCTGAGATCGTTTGAGATTCCGATGATACAGACCTTTGAGCGTTCAAGATCAGAATTGATCCGTGTGAGATTGTAAAGTGTCTCATCTCCACTTTTTTTGACGAGTTTATCAATCTCGTCGAGGATGATGACAAGGACACCGCCTGTATTTTCGAGGACATTCTTCAACTCTGCATAGACCTGATCGGTTGGCCATCCTGTCATCGGAATATGTGTTTTGACACGATCAGAAGCGAGATGTTCGGTGTCGGTGATCAGCTTTGCTATCTGTGCAAGAACTCTGTATTGAGTGTCAATTACTTCACAATTTAAATGAACAACCCGGCAGGATGTATTCATCTGGCCACTTGCATTTTCAAGTTCCGATCCAACGTACCGGGCACACGCAGTCTTGCCGGTCCCGGTTTTGCCATATATAAGGATGTTGGAGGGGGTTTCATTCTGAAGTGAGGGCGCAAGAATGGCAGCGATTGAGTCGATTTGTGGTCGACGGTGAGGAAGAATGGATGGCCTGTAGCTATGCCTGAGAACTTCCCTGTTTTTGAATATTTTGTTGTTTCCCAGGTATTTTTTAAAAAGACCAAGTGAATGACCATCGTTATCTGTCGTAAAATCCCCTCCGTTGGATTGTCCTGCTGTGAGATGAGTAATCATATGATAATCTCCGCACTATTAAACCCCACTATTTCCACTGGAGGTACACTATTCAACAATCCATCAAAAATATATGACCCCTTTATTTCCACTGGAACCTCACTCTCCGGACGCGAGGTAAAAGGTTCGTTCTGCTATGGTAAAATATGACCGTTGATCGGATGATTTTGTGGTTTCCGATGCAGATAACCGGATCGATCAGAATTACTGTTTATTGGATGTGAATATCTGTTTGGAGGGAGAGATGACGAAATCTGATTTTTGTAATAGAAGAGGAGGACCCGGCTGACCCCTACCCCTTAATTTCGAGTGGAGGAGTTTTAGAAGGATAGGATGATCTGTGGCTGATCAAAATGAGGCAAAGTGAAAAATGAGACAGAATAGTCATTTGTAAATTTGAGAGTATAGTATATATACATATCTGTTTGATGTACAAACATCACAAAGGAACAATATACAAGAAAATAAAAAATTTTTAATAACATATTTTTAAAAAAATAAATAGTATCATTAATTAGTAATATATTAAATAAATTAAATAATTTGTTTTTAGTTTTAGTTTAATTATAGAATCCCCCATCCCATTCCATCTGATACTTTTTTTATCTCCAGTGGAAACAAAGGGGTACCTCCGATCCACCTGGAACTATCCATTCCACGAACTCCGTTTCCCCTTTTTCCATCAGGTATTACCGCCAACTCCTTCCATTGGAGATTTTATTTCTTCAGCTTCTCCTCGAAAAGTCTCTATACCATGCCGATACTCACATCTGTCAGACATCTACCATTCCCGATCCAAATGATTCCAAACCCCTTTATTTCCACTGGAAAAGAGGAGAATCCGGATGGTCTATCCCTCCCCTCTTCATGATAAATCTGATCGATCTCCATCTTCTTTCGAGAAGATGAGATATACCGGGACGATCAATCACCTCAGATGAGCAAAGAACACCACCGAAAGATCGAAATACGAACCGGGATTGTCACCGTCTCAACAACAAGAACCGAAGCTGAGGATGTATCAGGAGAGACTATCAAAGCTCTCCTGGTCGAAGCTGGTCTTTCTCCTGTTTTTTACAGCATTATCCCTGATCAGGATGATGCAATCCGGCGTACCCTCTATGAGGCAATAAATGAGGCAAACTGTATCATCATCAACGGAGGAACAGGGCTCACTCCTGATGATCGAACGATCGAGGCGGTCCGACCACTCTTTGATAAAGAGATGGATGGATTTGGAGAGATCTTTCGGCAGTTCAGTATCAGGGAGGTTGGAACCGCCGTTATCCTCTCACGTGCAACTGCAGGTCTGATCTCCGGCCGCGCAGTCTTCTGTATACCAGGCTCTACAAAGGCCGTCCGTCTCGCCGTTGCAGAGATCATCATTCCGGAGATAGGCCATATCCTCTCCCATGCCCAAAAAAAGTGAAAGCTCCATTCAGAGCCCCTCATTTCCCGTGTTATTTCAAAATCTCAAGAAGCGCCGTCCGCTCGATGACCAGCTCATCGATCCGGTCTCTTCCGACCACTCCAAGTTCTTCATCGGTAATTCCATACAGATCTTTGAGAACGGGGATCCTCTCATCCGGCACTCCCTCTTCCTCCTGGATGAAGACCATGATCCCAGAGAGTTTCTTCCAGCCATCATCCGATGCGGGAAGAAGCACGACCCATGCAGTCATCTCCCCCTCCGTAAGACCGAAGTTCATTCCGATTCCGGTCTGCCGCTGGCCGGAGACATAGAGGAGGGCCTCCATCTCAAGGCTTCGTGCGGTCATCCCCCCTTCTTTCTCTGCCCTGAGGGCATGGCGAACTGCTTTCTCCGCATGTCTGTATCCCGCCATTTTTCCGGCATTCATACAGATGATCCGAAGATCCAGTGACTCTGCAATCTCCCGTATTGCATGAAGTACCCCGGGTACAGAATCAACCCTGATCTGTGCCATCCTGATCTGAAAATCGTCATTCATTATTCTTCACCACTCTCCCAGAAATCAAGGCTCGACTGCTGCGCTCTCCCCTTCTGCTGAAGGAGAGCAGAGACCCCTTTCTTCATCTCCATGGTATCATCCTCCGTACCTGTATCTTTTTTCTTCTTTCTTCTTCCTCGTTCAGATGTTCCTGAGATCTGATCAAGAATGGACTCGGCAGTCTTCCGCCCGATGATCGGAGCGATCTGATCGATCCCTGCCGCACCAAGGGCCTCCGGTGTGGTGTATCCGCTGTTGAAGAGCTGGCGTGCCCTGATACGACCGATCCCCCGGAGCCTGATGAGTGGAAGGAGTTCTTCCTTTACCCCGTTCTTCACCCGTATCTCAAGGTCGCATACATCCTTGGATAGGGCGGGAATCTCTCTCCGGCAGATCTCGCGGGTTGCATGAATAAGCCAGAGAATGCCCTCGACGACTCCGTGGATATCTCCAGGCCCGATCCCGAACCGTTCTGTGATCATCTCGATTGGAACCTCATCGATCCAGTTCTCAAGGACGAGGGCGTTCTTGATGGCGCAGGCGATCTCTTCATATCCAAGCCATGGGCATGCATCCTCAGCCCTCCCAATAAGAAACTCCCCTTCCCGCTCCTCTGCAACCGTCTCGATCAGTTCTGCATCGGCGGATCGGAGATAAAGACGGAACATATCGGGGGTGGCTGAGAGGAGGTGGAGGATTCCGAAGGGGGTGATCGTCTCCTGCCCTTCTCTCTCGTATCCCCGGAGCTGATCTGCGATCATCACCGCTGATCGCGGATCGAGGTAGAGGCGTGAGGTGAGCTCTCCAAACTGAGTCGCTTCAAGCCTGGAACCGAGATCCACGATCATCTCCATCTCTTCGAGATCCCGGATAACGCGGGTGATCAACCGATCCAGATACTGGAGATTTTTATGTCTGGTAGCATAGAAACTTCCCCTGAAGAAGCTGGTTACGGCCTTTGTATCTCCCGCCTCCCTGGTCGCGACAAGGGCCAGGATACGTGAGAGGAGCGTGGATCGTTTTGCACACTGTGAATCGATATCCTCGGCCTGCGCATGGATGAACTCCTCAAAGAGTTTCTTTTCTGATCGAGGATCTTTTCCTATCAGGATCGCTTCACCATAGGGATCAAGGCCGGGCCTCCCGGCCCGCCCCGCCATCTGCCTGTACTCCCGTACAGGAATCGGGACCATCCCCTCTCCAGCCTGGAATCTGTGGATGTCACGGATGATGACACGCCGCGCCGGGAGGTTCAGCCCGGCTGCAAGTGTCGGCGTCGAGGCGATCACCCGGATCGCCCCTCTCCGGAACCCATCCTCGACAAGCCTTCTGACATCCCGGGAGAGGCCTGCATGGTGAAACGCTGCTCCATGCCTGATGCAGAGGGCAAGTGTTTCGCCGACTGAGCTGTCGTCGCTCCCTTCCACAGCATCTGCAATCCTCGTCAGTTCAGGTTCATCAAGCCGAAGCGCAGCCGAAATCCGTTTCGCGGTCCCTTCTGCATTTCTCCGTGATGAGACGAAGACGAGTGCCTGCCCCCCTTCTGCAATGGTATCGAGGCAGAGGTTTGTGTCAGCGTCCTTCTTCGGGGATGGCACCTCTCTCTCCCCATCATCAAACGCAATCCTTCCTTTATAGTAGACTCCCTCCCTGAGGCTGACAGGTCGCCAGGCAGAGTCGACGAGGCCTGCATCGAGCCACTTTGCAAGCTCTTTTGGATTTCCGATCGTGGCTGAGAGACCTATCACCTGGATGGCCGGGTTTCTGCTCCGCATCGTTGTGATGACCATCTCAAGGGTTGCCCCCCGGCTCTCATCACCGATGAGGTGAACCTCATCAAGGACGATCAGGCTGACCGAATCGATCCATCCTGCCCGGTTCCTCAGGAGTGAATCAACCTTCTCCGAGGTTGCAACGATGATATCGGATCTCCCAAGCCTCTCGTCCTTCCGGTCGAAATCCCCGGTTGCGATCCCGACCCTGACCCCTTTTCCAGAGAAATCCTCATACTTCTCGCTTGCCAGTGCTTTGAGAGGGACGACATAGAGGCATTTTCCACCTTGCGCAATCTGGTGATGCATCGCCATCTCTGCAACAAGGGTTTTGCCACTTGCAGTCGGGATGGTAATCAGGAGGTTTCTCCCTTCAAAGAGCCCCTCGCTGATACAGGTGATCTGTGGAGGATAGAGGGCGGTGATCCCGGCTGCTGCATACCGTTCCCTGAGGGGTTCCGGAATCGGAAGGAGATCGAGATCCCCCTCTGGAACCCCTTCATTTCCACTGGAATGCTCTTCTGTCACTGGGAATCACATCGATAATTATATGAACGTATTTATTATTGATTGTAATAAATTTTTTACCATTTATTTAATTCAATTCATGAATTCTTACAATGGTCATAATACTGCTCTCTATGTACCTTGGAAAAAATTGCATGAGAGCAGTTATTTTTCCAATAGAGATCTCCTTTTGATCGACTCTCTCCTCTGGTACATCTCCAATTGAAGCTCTAATCAGTAGTAGGAACTGATGAGATCCTGCTTTGCCTCTTTCTTTCTCCGGTCAAGGAATGAGAAGACATTTCCATGTTCTGCTCCCTCGACAAGCATCTCGATAGCCTTTCGTGCGGTGATGACCGGCTCAGGGAGTCCGATAATCCCGACGGTCTTTCCATAGATCGAGATGGTGGTATCGGTCATATTCTCGATCTGCGTTCGTGCTTTTCCGTCACGGCCGATGATCCGCCCACGGATCCTGTTCATCTTCTGTGGGGTATCAGCGACATGCGAGAGATCGAGGAGATCCAGGATGATATCATCATCGTCAAAGAGTCGGAATGCCCGCTCTGGTGAAAAACCACGCCCAAGAGCACGGATCACTTCGGTTGCACGCAATACGCCGATGGCATCCTCCCCTTCAATGGTCACGAGGCCTTCTCCACTGTCTATGCTTATTGTCGCCTGAGCCTTTTCCTCGATGGATCTTCGTGTTTCCCCGCCCTTTCCTATGATGACACCGATCCGATCGGAGGCCACCTTCAGTTCCTGTATCGTCATATGCTTCTCCTCTATAATTTATGGGGTGAAGAAGTCTTCACCAACGATCCCTCTGAGGATCTCATGTTCGTCGAGTGTCTCACACCAGCTCCCAAAATACCTGTTCATATTCTGGATATCACGGAAGAGGAACCTGTGTGCCGATGGGTGATCCGGTGTGACCGCCTGCCCCATATCGATGAGCCAGAGTTTTCCCCCTCCATGGAGGATATTATACTCTGAGAGGTCACCATGGACGAGCCTGGCCTTCTGGTACAGGTCGGTGATAAGACCAAGCACTTCAATGTACCCTGCCTCCGGATCATCGACCGGGTTGAGGCGGAGCTGGGGATAAGGTACTTCATCCTTCCCGATGAAGTCCATGATCAGGATATTCCGATCAAAAGCGATCGGCTCCGGCACAGGGAGGCCCACGTCAAGAGCCCGTTTCAGATTTGAGAACTCTTTCTTTGTCCATGCAAAGATGATATTCTTCTTATTCTTCCTGATGCTGGCGAATCTTGGATCTCCGAGGATATAATCACTCATTACATTAAAATTGCCGGTACGAATCCGGTAGATCTTAATGACGCAGTCGAGATCGTCTCCCCGCTTGGCAATGAAGACATTCGCCTCTTTTCCCGTTGATATTGATCCTCCGACTGCATTGATCACCTTCCTGTTGGCGAGTTTATAAAGTGCGAGAAGGGTGACTTCATCAAAGACCTCATCCCTGACCTTCCGCTGGTCGGTGTCACGGATCCGGATACCCATCCTGGATAACTCCCGATCGAGTTCTTCTATGCGGCTGTCGGTTTTTTTGGTCTCTTCTCCCCTTCGTCCCATCTCCTCACACTCTCCTTTTCCCCTTGTTCCTCTCTCTTCAGGCTCTTCTGTAGCTCTGGATAAGCTCGTATGCAGGTGCAAGCACCTCGGTGAGGCCATCTGCACAGGCATTCTTTGCATCCATCGGGTGGACTTCTCCGGCGGTATATGCGGCTTCAAAGGTCTCTATCGAATGGAACTGCCGATCCCCTCCATACTTCTCCGGCCTCTTCACCACAACCTCCCCAAGGCGCGGGAAGATATGATGGCGGAAGATCTCCATAATCGGATTCCCCTCTGTCTCAGGAGGGCAGAAGGCCTTTTTTATCTTCTTTCTGATCTCTTCTTCCGAATCTGCGACTGATACAACGTTGCCTGCAGACGAGGACATCTTCTTCCCATCGAGTCCGTTGACGATCGGGGTGTGGACGCAGGCGGGTGGCTGCCTTCCGATTGCACCGAGGTGCTCCCGGGCGAGCATATGGATCTTCCGCTGGTCGATCCCGCCGACTGCCGCATCCACATTGAGTGCTGCGATGTCGACCATCTGCATGATTGGATAGACCATCTGGGAGACGGTCGGTGCCTCCATCGCCCGGCCAACCTCGTCCATACTCCTCTTCGCCCGGTTAAGCGTCACCTGCTGGGAGAGTTCAAGAACCTGAAGCTGGTATTCGGAGTTGAGCTGGATATCTGTTCCCAGTACAAACTCTGCTCCCTTCAGCCCTACAGCCTCGATACATGCCTTATTATACTCGGCAAGTTCCCGAACCTCATCCAGGGTTCCTTTCCTGTTGAGGAAGGCATGGAGATCGGCAAGGAGGACAACAACGTGAAAACCTGCCTCCTTCATATCGATGAGCTTGTTGATGGTGACGAGGTGGCCCAGATGGATCTCCCCTGAAGGTTCATATCCGGTATATACCCGTTTGACCGGTTGATCGAGAGTTCTCCGCAGCTCCTCTTCCGTAACGATTTCAACGGTGTTACGTGCTACGAGATCGAATGGATCCATACAATACTATTCACGCTGTGAGGCGTTTAAGGTGTGGGGTTCCCAGGTATCGATCCGGCGCCATTTTCTCCCCTGATCACGATCTAACAAAGGCAGGAAGCCCACGACTTCATTCGTGGGATGAATGCCGTTTAAGCGATACATTCAGTGGTCGATACTAATGTGTGCAAGGCACTTCCTCCGGGGAGACAACGGTTATCATGCACATATCTAGGGGTTGTCTATCAACCAGCCTATCGCACTCCGCTCTGATCCAACCCGGATCAGGGAGATGGAAGGGCAAACCAACGACTTTAGTCGTTGGTAGTTGATATCTGTGACCACTTCTCCGGGGCATTCTGTCTGCTTGTATGTACAACATTCTTCTTTTCCTTCCCCCGCTTGTTCTGGTGGACTTCTTACTCCTCATTCTGCGATTGCAGTGGAAGGGGCCTACTTCAGAACCATGGGGGTTGTCTGATCCCGGAATTTGCGCGTTTTCCACCTGACCACCCTGAGGAGATCTGAATATGGGCAGAAGAGGGACTTTGATGGGTGTGGCACCGGCTTCGATCCCTGCAAAATCACGGCTTTATCCGAACCTTTATAAGTACGAATAGCATTCTATGTAGAGTCGCAGGAGACAGGAGGGCGCCGCGACGGGGCACTGCTCCGCGCAAAAGCGCCCGAATCAGCCGCAACCCGGAGCATATCCGGGATTGTGGCATCCTGCCTCCGACCGGGCGCAACTCCCTTGCAGGGGGCCTGCGCCACCGGGTCCCGGCGGTATACATGCCGGGGCTCGTCAGGGTGGTGAAGAGATTCGATGGGTTCAGCTGCTTTGGCAGGAACCTATATAACCTCTCCCCGCTAACAT
>NZ_JWHL01000023.1 GCF_018132105.1 Methanocalculus chunghsingensis
TAGCCTGTTACGATCCTAAAAGAGATGACACGAAAGATTCAGGCTACCTTCTTCCATTTGATCCCCCAGGCCATTTCATCCTCAATTTCGGGATTGTCCCCTCTTTCCTCTTCTTCCGGTAGATCGCTCCCCCAAAGACCATCATGAAGATGATCCCGAAGATGGCGATCACAAGCACCATGAAGATGATCTGGGGGTCCCTGAAATTGGCGGTGACGACGACGAGGGCGGCTGAGACGTTCCGGAAGCCGGTGCCAAAGGAGAGGACCTCGCGGTTCTGCCGGTCTGATCCGCCCATCAGGTACCCGATCAGAAATGATCCAAGGATGAAGAGGATCACGACAAGCACTCCCTGAAGGCCGAGGACTGCACCTGCCTTCATGGTGAAGTCACTGGTGAGGAGAAGGAAGAGATGGATGAGAAGCACGAAAATAATCGAGAGATCTGAACTCCGGCTGACGACCGGATGGAGCCTCTTTGCCACCTCCGGGAGCCGTGCCCGCAGTGCCATCGTGAGGATAAGCGGGATGAGCATGAAGGTGATGAGATAGAGGGCGGTGCTGCTCTTATTGATCGATACGTCTCCGATCAGGAAAGGCAGAACGATCGGCATATAGAGGATGGTTACCAGGATGAGAATCAATGTCAGTCCGACGGCATAGGCGACATCCCCTTTCAGAATCGAGATCGCCTTTGGGAGTGATGGGGCACCGGCAGCGGCAGCGACGATGAGAAGGCCGGTTGCAAGACCGCTCTCAAGGGGGATGAGCGTCAGGATCAGGAGGGCAAAGAGCGGGACGGCAAGGAAATTTGCAAGGAGCGAGATGGTGAGGAGCCCTTTCTTCTTCCAGGGGACGAGGATCTCTCCTATCGTCAGGTTGAGCCCCATCGCAGCGATGCTGGTGATGACAAAAAACCAGATCGCATAGTTGCCGATATCGGATACCAGCGGGTTTGCAACCATTCCTTTCCCCCTCCGGAGTCACTGATTGGATGGTGGAAGTTAAAAAACAGTTGCAATTTTCTATATACCAAACATATACATGAGCTGAGAAATCCGGACTGGACCCGGATAACCAGCGTTCATTACGCTCTTTGTAAAAAAATACGAAATGATTATTGCTCATCTCCCCTTTTCTTATACACCGCAAGGAAAGAGGGCTTCGTCATAGAGATACCATATCCGGGGTGTTCTCCATAGGTTGATTGGGTGCATACAATCGCCCATCCACCGCCACCTCCGTCATAATCCGATGCATACTTCCCAGATGCCGCTGATCAAACCAGAGCCAAAATACGTGCTCCTGCTCCCCCCAGTTCCTACGGTTGCCTGAGTGAACGATCATGATTACTACACCAACAATTATACGATTTCTTGGATTACTGATTGTCTTCACCTGCATGGTTGGAGGTGCCAGTGCCGCCGGATCGCCATCAGCTGACTTTTACGCCACGCCTAAAAACGGCAGCGCCCCATTGGCGGTCGCATTCACTGACGCATCAACCGGGGATGCTTCAGGTTGGGCATGGTACTTCGGGGAGCAGATCATCGATCCGGAGTGGACAGAGATCTCGACAGATGCAGGATGGTCGCCCCGGGGAGGTCATTCAATGGTTGCCCTTTCCGATGGGAGCATTCTCCTGATGGGAGGCATTGAAGATGGTGCCTACACCCATGATGTCTGGCGATCAGAGGACGCCGGCACCACCTGGAGCCTGATTGCTGATGCACCCCGGTGGCCACCCCGCGTCTCCCATAGCAGCCTTCTCCTCCAGGATGGAAGTATCCTTATTATGGGGGGCTTATTTTGGGATGGTGGGCAATATCTCGATTATAATGATGTCTGGCGTTCAACCACCAAAGGCGCTCACTGGACGAAGGTAACCGATGAAGCCGCGTGGACGGCCCGCGATGGCCTTACCAGTCTTCTCCTTCACGACGGCAGCATACTCGTGATGGGAGGATGGGACAGGACCGGCCAGAAGAACGATGTCTGGCGTTCAAATAATAAAGGAATTTCCTGGTCCCAGATCTCGTATCGGGCCGAATGGCCGGCCCGGACATACCATTCCAGTCTTCTGCTCCCGGATGGGAGTATTGTCCTGATGGGTGGCTACGTGGAAGATGAAGGTGAATGGTCATACTACAATGATGTATGGCGCTCAACCGACAATGGTGCCACCTGGATTGAAATGACATCGGATGCCGGGTGGTCGGCCCGTGATGGCCATACGAGCGTTGCACTCCCCGATGGGAGCATTCTTCTGATGGGAGGCAGGGATGATGATACGAGGTATAACGATCTCTGGCTTTCAACAGATTCCGGGGCCACCTGGACAGAGATCACTCCTGAGGCGGGCTGGCATGCACGTGACCGTCAGGACAGTCTGCTCCTTCCTGATGGGAGCATTCTCGTCACAGGCGGCTGGCATTATGATGGAAATGACGAGTTTACCTACTTTAACGATGTCTGGCGGCTGGAGACAGCCAGCTCAATGATACAGAACCCTTCTCATCTCTATTCGGCTCCGGGCAGCTATAGCGTCACACTCCGGGCATTCAATGCCGCAGGGTTTTCCACCCTCACAAAAGGGGATTTCATCACTGTCACCGATCCTGCCCCGCCAGAGAGACCGGCTCCTCCTGCCACCCCTGAGCCTGAAGAAACACCAGTTCAGACACCAACACCAGAGGAGTCTCCGGTTGTCTATGCACCGGTTCTGCTCATGATCGCAGGGCTGATTCTGTGTGCGATGCGAAAAGAGGAATAATCTTTTTTTGATCGATATAATAAAATCAGTTCCTCATACTCATTTTCCCGACCCAAATGCCATATCTTCAAGTGACATCAATACGATACTGCCGGGGTTACAGATATATATCTAAACGTTGATTTTGTAAACGTAGTGTGTAGTTTGCATCAGAATAGAAGGGATTCGATCATGACAATTGGAGAACGTATCAGGATACGGAGGAAGTGTCTCGGGCTGTCCCTGCGCGATCTGGCACAGAAGATCGAGAGATCACATACGACAGTGGATAAGTATGAAAAAGGTCTTCTTGTACCCGATTCGGGGATAATGGTCCGCATGAGTGAGGTGCTTGAGATCCCGCTTTCAGCACTTCTCAGGCCATCCCGCCATACATGTGAGATATCCGGGAACCAGATCAGTTTCCGGACAAAAAAGATTACCGGAAAAGAGAGAATACGAATTGAAGCAGAAATGAAAGATTGGCTGGAGCGCTATCTCACCATTGAGGAACTGAGCGGAATCCGCCGAAGATTTGAGATGCCCGATGGATTCCCAAGAGAAGTGTCATCATATGATGAGGTTGAAATGGCAGCAGATGATCTTCGAAAAGCATGGGATCTTGGGGATCATCCAATTGATAATCTTACCTCATTGCTTGAAGATAAGGGCTTGAAGATAGGAATTATCAGAGGAATTACAAAATTCGATGCCCTCTGCACCAGTTATGGTGATGATCTTGTCATTCTGATGCGAACCGGACTCACCTATGCACGGCAGAGATTTACCCTGGCTCATGAACTGGGACACTGCCTCCTGATAGCAAAGGACGATATGGATCATGAGAAGGTAATGCACCGGTTTGCAGGTGCATTTCTGGTCCCTTCCAGACGAGCCTTCTTTGAACTCGGAGATAGCCGCAGGCACATATCGATTCACGAGCTTACCCTCTTGAAAGAGAAGTATGGACTCTCAATGAGTGCCTGGATATACCGGGCATCCGATCTTAAGATTCTATCAGCAGATACCCATACCAAGATGAGGAAAGAGTTCTCAGTACTTGGATTAAATCGAAAAGAACCCGGTGATGAAAAAGCTGGTGATGATCCAGTTTCCCTCGAATCACTTGTCTATCGATCGCTTGCGGAAGGTATGATCTCAATCTCAAAGGCAGCAGAACTCCTGAACCTGAATATCGCTGACGTTTACAGCCTGAATGGAGAGGCATTGCGTGACGGTACCTCCCTTGTATGTCATTGATACAAACGCGATCATCGATCTGCTTGAGGCGGATCTGATAGCGGATCTCTTTTTGCTCCCCTGTAGATTCGTGGTCTCTGATTTCGTTCAGAAAGAGCTGTTGCACCCCCCGTTTACAACGCTTGTTGATCTGGGCCTCTCTGTCCAGTCTCTGAGCCAGGATTCGGTTCATGAATTAATGGATCTGATTGACAGGTATCCACACCCCTCGTATGCCGATCTCTCTGTACTGGTTCTTGCAAAACAGGTAAAGAGACCACTCCTGACCGGAGACAGAGCGCTCATCCATGTAGCGGTTGCACATGGAGTTGAATGGTGTGGCACCTGCTGGTTACTGGATTACATGGTGAATTCCAGAGTGATCACCCCCGAAAAGGCCATCAGTTCATTGCAGAAGATGCGTTTACAGAAGCGCAATCCACCGCAGGATGAATGCCGACAGACAATCCTGCAATGGAAGAAATATCAGGGATTATTCTGACCTTTTCAGGAAGAGCCCTCAGGATCGGATATCTCTATCCTTCAGCTTCTGACCAATTCTTATCCATCACACCGATGCCTTCCTGAAGAGGAATGCCCCAACGACGATCATCACCACCGTGCTGGCACCAAGCGCCGCCAGGCATACGAGCGGGGGGATGGCCGATGTGCCGAGCAGCCCATAGCGGATCCCCTCGACGCCATAGGTGAGCGGGTTGACAAGTGTCAGGGGTATCACCCATTCGGGCAGACTCGCGATAGGAAAGAGTGCCCCGGAGAGGCCGAAGATCGGGAAGATAACAAAGTTCATGATCAGCTGGAAACCGTGCATATCCTCCATCTTCGATGCAATGGCAATGCCAAATGCGGCAAAGCAGATGCCGATCAGCGTCATGAAGAGAAAGGCGATGAGAAATCCCTGGACTGTGGGGATGCCAAGTCCGATGAAGAGCGATAAGACGAGGATCAACGCCCCCTGGATGACGGCCGTCGTTGCCCCCCCGGCGGTCTGGCCAAGCATAATCTCAAGCCGCGAGACCGGTGCAACAAGCGTCTCTTTCAGGAATCCAAACTGTTTATCCCAGATGATCATGATTCCCGAAAAGACCGAGGTGAAGAGTACCGCCATTGCGATGATCCCGGGAACGAGGAACTGGAGATAATTCTCCCCGGTACTGCCAGGTATCTGCACCACCTCATTCAGCCCGAATCCAAGAGCCAGGAGGAAAAAGAAAGGCATTCCAAGGCTCCCGACAATCCGGCTCTTTGAACGGAGATAGCGCTTCATGCTCCTGAGCCAGAGGGTATAGATGATATCCATCTTTAGTTTCTCCTCGGCATCATCATCCGCATCCGATCTACCGCTCCCGCCTCTTCCTGCCGCATCTCCCTGCCCGTATAGTGGAGGAAAGCATCCTCAAGGGTGGGCTTTCTGATCGAGATGGATCTAATCGTATAGCCCTCCCCTCCGATGATGCGGAGGAGTTCGAGCAGGTGATCTTCAGCAGATTGAAGCCGGATGATCACCTGCCCGTCGTACTGTTCCGCGCCCAGAATCCATGGGGCTGTGATCCCGCCTGCGATTCTGTCTGCATCGGGGGATGTGATGGAGACGACGTCCTCGCCAACCCTGTTCTTCAGGTTTGCAGGGGTATCCATCGCAACGATCCTCCCCCGGTCAATGATCGCAACCCGGTTGCAAAGCCGGTCTGCCTCGTCCATATAGTGGGTGGTGAGGATGATGGTGATCCCCTTTCTCCTGTTCAGGTTCCGGATATACTCCCAGAGATGGTTTCTGGTCTGGGGATCAAGACCCAGTGTCGGCTCATCCAGAAAGAGGACGGACGGCTCATGAAGAAGGCCACGTGCAATCTCAAGCCGCCGCCTCATCCCTCCCGAAAATGTCTTCACCAGGCTATCCTGCCGGTCTTCCAGCTCAACGAGCCGGAGCATCTCACCAATCCGCGCCTCCCTGATCACCTTTGGGATGCGATAGAGCCTGCCATGGAAATCCATATTCTCCCATGCGGTCAGCTCCTCATCCAGGCTCTGGTCCTGGAAGACGATTCCGATGGCTTTCCGGACACCATCCTGATCGTTTTGGATATCAATACCATTGAGAAGAGCCCTGCCCGATGTGGGTTCAAGCAGGGTGGAGAGCATGGAGATTGCGGTTGTCTTTCCGGCACCATTCGGACCGAGGAGGCCAAAGATCTCACCCTCCTTTATCTCAAAGGATATGGCGTCAACTGCCGTAAAATCCCCAAATCGTTTCGTGAGACCATCTACAAGAACTGCCGCCATATTCTTACTCTCAACCATTTAATAGAACCAGAAAGCTCCCTCAACAGAAGCTGTTGAAGATCCTAATCATCAGAAGAACGTCCCTAACGATATGGCTTGCGACATCGCATTAATCCAGTCTCAGGAGATTTGAGACACCCATACCTGATCTCAGAAATGTACTGCGCCTCTACTTTTATTACCCGGCCCCTCATTCTAAGGAACAGGTATGCCGGATGAATGGAAGGTGACGATCACGGTAACCCTGAAGGTCGGCGGCGCATCAACGAGGAAGGAGGCGGAGAAGGCAGCACTTGAACGGCTCTTTGCCCTTCTGAAGAGCGGTGCCGAGATCCCCTGGGATACAACCGTTGTACCGTTGAAGGAGCACCGGGGGGATGAGCCGGTATTCGGGGTCCGATGGGAGTAACCCGCCACCCCCGTCTTTGAAACGATTCACTCCGATCTTCTATCCACATCGCCCTTCTTATCTCCTTAGGCCGCCAAGATCGATCACCAATGTATGATATCGTCGTCGTTGGGGGAGGGCCGGTCGGTGCGACCGCCGCACGGTTGTCTGCTCAAGCGGGCCTCTCCACACTCCTTATTGAAGAACACGCCACAATAGGAGATCCCATTCAGTGCGCAGGCCTCCTCAGCTCATCTGCCTTTGCCGAATGCGAGGCTTCGGAACGGTCAGTGTACAACACCGTTTCAGGCGCCCGTATCATCTCCGGAGCAGGTGATGAACTCCTTTTCGATGCAGGAGTCACAAAGGCCTATGTCGTCGACCGCTCTGCCCTGGACCGGGAGATGATGATGGCGGCAGGTGATGCCGGTGCTGAGATCCGGGTGAAGACCTATGCACGATGGAGACGACCCGGCCTGATCACCATCCAGGGATCGTCAGGGAGTGAAGAGATTCCGCACCGGATCTGCATCGCCGCTGACGGGCCACGGAGCTCCATCGCACGGGCAGCCGGGCTTGGACGACATCGGTATCTCCTCTCCGGCATACAGGCGGATATCCCTTTTGCATCTGATCCACGGTATGTTGAACTCCATCCTGATGCATCCCCGGACTTCTTCGGATGGGTGATTCCAATATCGGCGGAACGTGCCAGAGTGGGGCTCTGTGGAACTGCGGATGTCGGGGAACGCTTCAACAGGTTCATCAGACGATATACCGATACATCCGTCCATATCGCCACCGGAGCGATCCCACTTGGTCCGCTCGGGCAGACCTATGCCGATCGCCTGATGATCTGCGGGGATGCCGCCGGATTTCCCAAGCCGACCTCGGGCGGGGGGATCTATACCGGGATCCGATCTGCCCGCCATGCCGTTGCCACCGCTGTAAGGGCTCTCGAATCAGATGATGAGAGCAGACTCTCTGAGTATGAAGATCTCTGGAGGGCGGACTTCGGCCGGGAACTCTCCCTTGGCCTCCGCCTCTTTGAGATGCGGGGGAAGATGACTGAGGACGACATAAATATCGCGATCAAAAAGCTCTCCCAGCCCGATATTCTTCGGATCATCGTTGAGGAGGGCGATATGGACAGACCGGGCCGGCTCATCAGGCGGCTGATGGGCAGGCCCGATCTTCTCACACTCTTTGGGCGGATCGGGATGACAACGATCCTCAGGGGTCTGATCTGAACCCTTCTTCTGACCATATCTTTCATCTCATCAAAGCGCCAGATGGGTACCTATGGAAAGCAAATTCGGACGGGGCTTCGTTGTGAACCTGGTCCTCCTCAGCAAACACTTCGCCCTTCCCCCTGAACAGGCCTTCTACGGTGCATCTGACCACCTCACCGAGATGCAGATCCCTCCGCGACTGAAAGGCACCGAGGCCGAGGAACTGATGATGCGACTCAAGAAGATTGTCATCTGGCATAAGATCGGCATCAATGACAAACAGGATGCCGAAGCCGCGCAGAAGATCATCAAACGGCTCGTCATCGCAGTTGATCGGGAGCTGGGAATCGAGGATCCTGATATGGGATCATTTGACTGAATCCCGCCCGTTTTCATCAAATAGGGAACTATATCATCCCTGAGAGCCAATATATATACCAGAGCAGACGGCATCTCCCCGTCTGCAGAGATAACGGCAGGTATGTTATTATTTAAAAAAATGAACCCATATCTGCCCTAATCGGAGCCATGCATGAATAGTACATACAACGCAGAACAGATCACCGTTTTAGAAGGTCTCACTCCTGTTCGAGAGAGGCCTGCGATGTATATCGGCAGCACGGACAGCCGGGGTCTGCACCATCTCATCTACGAGGTTGTGGATAACTCCATCGACGAAGCACTTGCCGGTTACTGCAGCCATATCAGCATCCAGATCAACACCGACGGATCCTGTACCATCGAGGATGACGGTCGTGGTATTCCGATCGATATCATGCCCAAGTATGGAAAGAGCGCCCTCGAAGTGGTGATGACCATACTTCATGCCGGAGGAAAGTTTGACAAGAACTCCTACCAGGTATCGGGAGGTCTTCATGGCGTTGGTGTATCGGTTGTCAACGCCCTCTCGGAATGGATGACCGCCGAGGTCTTCAGGGGAGGGAAGATCTATTCGATACGGTTTGAACGTGGTGTGGTCGTATCGCCGATCTCATCTGTCGAGGAGTCGGAGGAGGAGCAGAGACGCCGGTTAAAGGATCGATACGGATCTGCGGCTTCATCAATGAATATACACGATCCCTCTCTCATGAGTGGAACCAGGATCACCTTCAAACCGGATGCCTCAATCTTTGAGACGACCCATTTTGATTTTGATGTCATCAGTTCACGGCTCAGAGAGCTTGCCTTCCTCAACAGTGGTGTCAGGATCAGGATCCTGGATAAACGCAGCGGTGATGGTGAGACCTTCCATTATGAAGGCGGACTCATTGAGTTTGTTAAATATCTCAATGAAGGAAAAGAAGCGATCTACCCTGATGTCATCTACTTTGGAAAGAAGGATGAAGAGAACAAGATCGAGGTGGATGTCGCCATCCAGTACAACACAGGATACAGCGAATCTGTCTTTGCATTTGTAAACAGCGTTAACACACGGGAAGGTGGAACGCATCTTGAAGGGTTCAGGTCTGCACTGACACGGGCCATCAACACTTCGGCAAAGAAAAAGAATCTTCTCAAAGGAGATTTCTCCCTCAAAGGTGATGATGTTCGTGAAGGACTCTGTACGGTTATCAGCCTCAAGATTGCAAACCCCCAGTTCGAGGGGCAGACGAAGATGCGGCTTGGCAATTCCAATGTCAAGGGAATCGTCGACTCCCTCGTCTATCAGTGCCTCTCTGAATACTTTGAGGAGCATCCAAAAGTTATCACCATCATCACCGAGAAGGCATCCATGGCGGCACGGGCACGTGAGGCTGCACGAAACGCCCGTGAGCTTGCCAGAAGGAAAAGTACTCTTGAATCATCCGGACTCCCGGGCAAGCTGGCCGACTGTTCGGAACGGGATCCGTCAAAGAGTGAGATATATATCGTCGAGGGAGATTCGGCAGGTGGATCAGCCAAACAAGGGCGAAACAGGCGGTTCCAGGCCATCCTCCCCCTGAAGGGAAAGATCCTCAACGTTGAGAAGGCGACTGAGCACAAGATCCTCAAGAATATAGAGATCAACGCTCTCATCTCTGCAATCGGAACAGGGATCGGGACGAACTTTAATCCTGAGAGGGCACGGTACCATCAGATCATCATCATGACCGATGCTGATGTTGATGGAGCACATATCAGCACCCTCCTTCTCACGTTCTTCTATAGATATATGAAAGAGCTGATAGAGCTTGGTTATATTTACATCGCCCAGCCCCCTCTCTACCGGATTGCCAGGGGCAAGAATGAGCGTTATGTCTTCCGTGAGGAGGAGATGCGAAAAGCCCTCAAAGAGATGGGGGAGACCGGGGTCCATGTCCAGCGATACAAGGGTCTTGGTGAGATGAATGCAGACCAGCTCTGGGAGACGACGATGAATCCTGAGAAGCGCGTCCTCAAGCAGGTGATGATCGAGGATGCCATCCATGCAAACGACATCTTTGAGAAGCTTATGGGAGAGAATGTTTCAGCACGAAAGGATTTCATCAAGCGCCATGCAGGGGAGGTGAAGAACCTTGACATCTGAGGAAGTAGCAGCACACGTCATCCCGGTCGCGATCGAGGATGAGATGAAGAAGAGTTACATCGATTATGCGATGAGTGTCATCATCGGCCGTGCCATCCCTGATGTCCGCGACGGGTTAAAGCCGGTCCACCGGAGAACCCTCTATGCGATGTGGGGATCCGGGAATACCTCGGATAAACCATTTCGGAAATCGGTCAAAGCCGTCGCAGCAACGATGGAGAACTATCACCCCCACGGAGACTCGGCGATCTACGATACCCTCGTCAAGATGGCCCAGCCCTTCAGCTACAGGTATATGCTTGTTGAGGGGCAGGGTAACTTCGGCTCCATCGACGGCGACTCTGCCGCGGCAATGCGATATACCGAGGCCCGCCTGACAAAGGTCGCAGAGTCACTTCTTCTTGATATCGAGAAGCAGACCGTTAATTTTATTCCGAACTTCGATGGTTCGACGACTGAGCCTGCGGTCCTCCCGTCACGGATTCCTAACCTCCTCGTCAATGGGACGAGCGGGATCGCGGTTGGGATGGCGACGAATATGCCCCCCCACAACCTCGGCGAGGTATGTACCCTTGTTGAGCGGTTCATCGAGGATAGCGATCTTCCACTTCAGGAGATCCTCTCGATCCTCCCCGGCCCGGACTTCCCGACCGGCGGACAGATCATGGGGAGAGACGGCATCGTCAACGCCTACACAACCGGATATGGTCGTATCATCGTCCGTGGTGTTGCAGAGATCGAGATTGGGAAACGCGAAACACAGCATATCATCATCACCGAGATACCCTACCAGGTCAATAAGGCACGGCTCATCGAGCATATCGCAGAGCTCGTCCGTGAGAAGAAGATCGAGGGGATCAGCGATCTCCGTGACGAGTCAGATAAGGAAGGCATCCGTATCGTCATCGATCTGAAGAAGGGGATCAACGCAGATGTGATCCTGAACCTGCTGTACAAGCATACGCATCTCCAGACGACCTTCGGCGTCATCAACCTTGCAATTGTTGATGGACAGCCGAAAGTTCTGCCAATCACCGATCTCCTCCGCCATTTCCTTGCCCACCGCGTTGAGGTGATCAGGCGGCGGTCCGAGTTTGAGCTTAAAAAGGCACGTGATCGGGACCATATACTCACAGGCCTCCTGATAGCCCTGGATCGTATCGATGAGGTGATCGCAACCATCCGGGCATCGCCATCCGTCGAACAGGCAAGCCTCGCCCTCATCGATCGGTTCTCCCTCGATGAAGTACAGGCGGACGCCATCCTGAAGATGCAGCTCCGCAGGCTTGCGGCGCTTGAACGGCAGAAGATCGAGGATGAGAAGAAGACGCTTGAAGCAGAAATTGCCCGCCTTCTTGAGCTCCTCTCAAGTGAAGCCAACATTCTCAGGGTGGTGAAGGAAGAGACAGTCGCCATCCGTGAGCAGTTCTCTGATCCACGCCGGACAGAGATTGCCGAGAGTGCGGAATTCCTTGATAAAGAAGCACTCATCGAAGAGAAGCAGGTCTTCGTCGCACTCACCGAACAGAACTATATCAAGAGAATGCCCCTTGAGACCTATCGCCAGCAGCGGAGGGGTGGCCGTGGCATCATCGGGATGTCAACGAAGGAAGAGGACTGTATCGCCTCCGTCTTCGTCGCGTCAACCCACGACTATCTCCTCTGTTTCTCTGATAAAGGGAAGGCGTACTGGCTGAAGGTCTATGATATCCCCGAGGGATCACGGACGTCACGCGGCAAGGCAATCGTCAACCTCCTCGAACTGAACAATGAGACGATACAGACGGTCATCCCGATCTCCAGCTTCAGAAGCGATCACTTCCTCTTCTTTGCAACGAGGAATGGAACCGTCGTCAAGATCGCTCTTGATCAGTTCAAAAATCCCCGGCAGTCAGGGATCAATGCAATAAAACTCCGGGAAGGAGATGAACTCGTTGATGTCAAATGGACCGACGGAGGTCGCGAACTTATCCTGACGACACGGCATGGCCAGAGCCTGCGGTTCCATGAAGAGACGGTCCGGGCAGTCGGCAGAGGCGCGATGGGGGTCAGGGGAATCTCGCTCCGGCATGGTGACCAGCTCCAGGCAGTCACTGTTGTTAACTTCGACCACCTCCTGACGATGACCGAGAAGGGCTACGGGAAGAGGACCGAGTTTGAAGAGTTCCGGGGTCATGGACGTGGAACCCTGGGGGTCCGGAATATCGTCACCGACACCCGTTCCGGGATGGTGGTCGCCTCCCGTTCAGTCGCAGATACCGATGAGATCATCGTGATGACCGCATCAGGGATCGCCATCAGGATGCGGGTCGACGGGATCACCATCCAGAAGCGGAGTACACGCGGTGTCCGGATCATCCGGCTTGAGGATGGCGACCGGGTGACCGGGTTTGCGACCATCACCGCAGATATGCTCCCTCCTGAAGGAGAGGAAGAGTCGGGTGACGAACCCGAAGACGACCAGAAAGAATAGATGCATGGGCGGGTATATCCCTCTCCCATGTACCAGACCCGGATACAGATCAGGACCTCTGGCGAGGGAGATATCATCGATATCACCTCTGCTCTTTCGGATGCCGTTCGTACAAGCGGCATCCAGACGGGGGTCCTTCACCTCTTTGTCATCGGATCCACAGCTGCCCTGACGACGATCGAATATGATCCCGGTGCGCTCGCGGATCTCCGTGAAGCTCTTGACCGGGTCGCGCCGTCTGGTGCCCCATATGCGCATGATGCCAGATGGGGAGATGGAAACGGGCGATCCCATGTCAGAGCAGCCATCCTCGGCCCATCGATCTCTATTCCTGTAGCAGAAGGAAAACTTCTGCTCGGAACATGGCAACAGGCGATCCTTGTTGAGCTGGATATCCGCCAGTCACGGGAGAGGATGATCGTCCTGACGATCCTCCCCTGAAAAAAAGTTAATCGAGTGGTATTGATTCAAGTTGTGAGACGAGTTCCCAGATACGGGTTCGTGCATGCACCGGCATGTTTGGATCATTGCTGACCTCGTCGATCTTGGAGATTGCTGTTGCAGCCCTGAGTCCGGGAGCATCTGATTCATTCAGAAGAATAAGCCGGGTCTCATCTGCAATCCTCCGGATATTCCTCGGAATAGTATTATCCTCCGTCATCATTTGTAAAATCTGTACACAATTGCGTATTGTATTGTCTGTTGGTACCAATGAAAGCCCTCCATCTTGCCCTCTACTATTCCCCTCATAGGTTTATATAGTTTCATGACTCAACAGATGATTCTTTATCTCTTCTGCACTATAGTACACCGTTTCACATGGGAGAAATTGACGAGATAATGGCAGATTACCTTTTGAAGGGTGCAAAGATGCTTGCGAAGACCTGTCCGGTCTGCCATGCACCTCTTTTTGAGTACAAAGGGGAACGCTTCTGCGTCCTCTGTGCAAACAACCCCCGGAGTGAAGATAATGAAGAGAAACCGCCTGCGCCCCTGCAGGAAGAAACAACAGCATATAAAGAACCGGTGATTGAGGAGAGTCACCAACCCAGAATTCTTCAGTCTGCCCAGCAGTCTTCAGTAGAGGAAGCAATTACAGCTTCGATCAGTATCCTCTCTCAGCGGATGGCGGCAGAGCCGGATCCTTCCCGGTGCCTCATCTATATGCAGACGATCAGAGAAGGGGCTGAGGCGATCCGGATTCTTCGGGGAGAATAGATTCTTCCCCCGGATCCACCATTTCATCACCAAGTGTTGTCTGTTCTGACTCCTTCTTCGCCCGGTCCCGGAGTTTTTTGACGCCGCTTGCCATCGCCTTCTCCTTCCGGTTGCTCACCCACCGGTTCGCCTCATCTGATGTTCCTTTGGTGACAAGAACGATGATACGTCCCGCACTGCTTCTCCCGGTCCTTCCTTTCCGCTGGATACTCCGGATCTCAGACGGGACCGCCTCATAGAAGATGACAAGATCGGTGGATGGGATGTCAAGACCCTCCTCTCCGATGGAGGTGGCAACAAGGACCGGGTACTCCCCCTCCCGGAACTTCCGGATCGCCTCAATCTGCTTCTTCTGGGAGAGTCCTTTCTCCTCTGCCCGCGATGCCTGGCCAACGAACCGACAGGCTGCGATCCCCTCATCTGAGAGATGCTGGACGAGCATCGAGACGGTATCACGGTAGCTGGCAAAGACGATAGCCCGGCTCTCCGACTCATTGATCAGGAGATCATGGATGATAGATGCGGTAATTCCGGCCTTGGGATGAAGCTCTTCGGTGAAGCCGGAGACGATCCGCATCACCTCGGAGAATCGAAAATCCCCGATCATCCGCTGGCTCGCCTTGCTCCCCTTCTTTGACCGCCCTTCCGCGTCGAGCTTCTCGATATAGGAACGGAGTGCGGTCGAGCCCTGCGACTCGGCGAGGATGACGGCATGCCGCAGCTTCATAATCTCGGCAGAGAGTGATGCTGCCTGGTATGCCGTCGGATCACCGGCAGCGATCCGTTCCTGAATGGTGGCGTTGAGCTGGGTGAGGGCTTTCATCGAGAGATTCTGGCGACGGGGGAGCGAGTAGTTCAGACCAGTGAGCGTGCCCAGACGGGTATCGATCATGCCATCAATAAGGGTCACCACTACCCTGAGAGGTTCGGGGAGAGGTACCGCGATGTACTCTACCGTCCGCTCGTGGATATACGGAATGACGTCGGCGTCATCCTCATCCCGGCTCTCGACCCGGGTTATCCCAAGATGCGTACAGATCTCAGCAACCCGGACCCGGTCGCTCCCGGGAGAGGCGGTCATCCCAAGGATAAGGGGGTTTCTTCCGCTCTGTATGTACTCCTCTGCAAGGTAGGTGTATGCATATTCACCGGTTGCACGGTGGCACTCATCAACGATGAGGAGGGAAACATCCGAGAGAGAGTACCGGCCGGAGATAACATCATTTTTAATCACCTGCGGTGTTGCACAGCAGATTTTGCATCGCCTGAATATTTCGGCACGCTTCTCCGGTTTTGTATCTCCGGTGAAGCTGATACAGGCATCATCATCCCCCTCAGGAAGCGCAATAGCATGCTGAAAGAACCGTAGGTGCTGATCCACAAGGGGTTTGGTTGGAGCAAGGAGAAGGATCTTCCCATCTGTATTCAGGAGCCGTGACGCGGCAACGAGGAGGGCGATGACGGTCTTGCCAAGACCAGTCGGGAGGACGACCAGCGTATTCTCCTCAAGTGCCTGCATCGCGATGGCAAGCTGGTACTGCCGTGACTCGACCGTTCCGGATTTGATAAGCGGGTGCTGGATCGTCTTCATCTAAAGAAAAAAATCAGGGTGCAGGGAAGGTCATCTCCCCACGTATCAGGCGCCGGACGGTCACCGGGATCTCCTGGATCGGAATCCGGATCTGCTGCATGCTGTCACGGTCACGAAGTGTCACCGTGCCATCCTCTTTTGATTCATAATCGACGGTGATGGCAAATGGTGTGCCGATCTCATCCTGCCTCCGGTAACGCCTCCCGATTGCTCCTGAGTCATCATATTCTGCAAGGATACCTTCTGTTTTGATGGCATCCGTTATCTGTCGGGCGATGGTGTCGAGGCCATCGCGTGTCATCAGCGGAAAGACTGCTACCTGAATCGGAGCGATGGGAGGAGGAAGCCGGAGGACACTTCGTGCCTCTCCCTCCACCTCGTCCTGATAGAACGAATGCTCAAGGACGGCATAGAGGATCCGATCGATACCATAGGATGGCTCGATGACGTGCGGCCTGACCTCCTCACCCCGGACGAGGATCTCTTCGTCACGGACATCATAGAGTTCAGGGTCAATATGGATAATCTCTTCATCCAGAGTGATCCTGAGGCCATCATCCCCGGGTATTCCGGCTGCGATCATCTCACCGACCTCCTTTGCCCGTCCTTTAAACCTCGGTCCGAGAAGCCCCATCTTCGGAACCACTGCAACCCTCCTCTCCATTCTGGGTTCCGGATATTGGATGAAGACGGTCATCTTCTCACCACTCACCTTCGCATGGGCAGTGAGATCATAGTCGGTCCGATCGGCAATTCCGACCGCCTCGACCCATCCAAACCGGGCAGAGAGATACTCTGCATCCCAGCAGTCTGCTGCATAATGGGCTCGTTCATCAGGGAGGTGCTGGCGGAATCTGAGCTTCTCTCCATCGACACCGATCCGGACCATGAAGTCATGGGTCAGGGCGAGATAATAGGCAACATACTCATTTGCCACAAGGCCGCATTCGACAGCTTCACGCATTGTTACACTGACCGGATCAAGGCCTTCCTCCTGGTGATCCATCCCGTAGAGCGGCATCTCATATTCCGCATACCGGGCGAAGTTTGGATGATCCTTCTTCTCGGGATGAACAAAGATCTCTGCTTCGGCCTGGGTAAATTCCCGAAGCCGGATCATCCCCTGCCTTGGTGATATCTCATTTCTATAGGATCGCCCGATCTGGACGGCTCCAAAGGGGAGTGAATCGCGATAGAACCTGAGAAGCCGCCCAAAGTCCGTGAAGATCCCCTGTGCCGTCTCGGGACGAAGATAGCCAGTCCGGCTTCCTCCAGGGCCGATAGAGGTGGTAAACATCAGGTTGAATGAAAAGACCTCAAGATCAGCGAGTGGTTTTTTACAGGATACACAGCTCTTCCCCTCGAGTCTCTGCGTCAGCTGCTCTTTGCTCAATGATGAGGCATTCCGTATCTCATATTCTTCTGCTACGTGATCTGCCCGGAAGAAGTCACGACAATGCGGGCACTGGAACATCTTATCTGAGAATCCCTTGACGTGACCAGATGCAATATAAATAGGCTCTATGCCGACGGTTGGACACTCAATCTCATAGTACCCTTCCATGACGATATAAAAATCCCGCCATATGTCTTCGATTCGCCTCTTCATCATTGCACCGAGAGGGCCATAATCAATGAAGCCGGCAACTGAACCGTAGATCTCACCTGACGGCCAGACAAAACCCCGGCGCCGTGCAAGATCAATCACCTTCTCATATATATCCACCATTGATATCACGACTCTTCCACATCTATTGGATGACACCGTATTTGATATGATTGCCATTCCAAAAACCAGCAAATTATTTAACCTGTGAACCCGATGAGATGTGAATATCGATACAACAGGTCGTTACCTACATGGCTACCAGCAGTAAACAGAAAGATCTTCTCAAGCTCTTCGCCGATATCACCAATAAAACAACGATTGTTGAGCCGATGAAGAAGATCCACGGAACCCTCCGGGATCAGGACGCAGTTGAACGAGAGATCGCCCTTATCATGAGAGAAATTCTTGAGGCAGGCCATTTCAAGACACGTCTTGAGCCAATTCAGCTCGCGCGTCTTATCGCCCTCTATCATGCTGGCAAGAATGATACAGAGATTGCACGCAGCCTCGGAGATGAGAAACTCTCAAAAACAGTTGCACGTGCACGTGTACGTCTGAAACTCTTCCGGGATCTGGACTTCAAGATGCCGTTTGATCCGGCTCACCTTGAAGAGCTGGTTGCATCCGGGATCACGATGAAGGAAGTCTCAGAAAAGCTCGGGATCAGCCCATCCACACTCCGGGAGTACAGACATGTTCTTGATGAACAGAAAGATACCACCCTTGATCCCTATCTTGAACGTATTCGCGATGTCATGGAAGACCGCGATCTTACCGAACAGATGACACTTGGCGTCACCCGGGACAGCCTTGGTGATGCCATCGATACCACTGAAGCTGAGATGGCCGATCTCACCTAACCTTTTTTAGGTATCCCCCTCATCTGAATGCATGTACCTGACCTATCTCGGACATTCATGTATCCTCTGTGAGGGGACCCGCCGGGTTCTCATCGATCCGTTCATTCCCTCCGGGGAATCTGCCCCTGATGCCGATATCGTCTGTGTGACCCATGCCCATGCCGATCATCTTGGCCAGACAGTCAGCCTTGGAAAGCCGACAGTTGCACCAAATGAGCTTGCCAGATATCTCATTGGAGAAGGAGTGCCGGCTGAAGCACTGAATATCGGTGGTGGAATTGAGATCGATGGGGTTGGAATTGTGATGTGCCCTGCCCTCCATTCATCATGGCTTGAAGATGCCGCTCCGGGCTATTATGGAGGGCCTGCCTCTGGATATCTCATTACGATGGATGGGGTGACGATCTACCATGCAGGCGACACCGCCCTCTTCTCAGATATGAAGCTGATAGCCGATCTCTATCATCCTGATGTCGCACTCCTTCCGATTGGAGGGCGGTTTACGATGGGGCCGGAGGAGGCGATGATCGCCGCACGGTTTATCGGAGCCCCGCTGGTCATTCCAATCCATTACAATACCTGGGATAAGATAGCCCAGGATCCCGTTCCATTTAAAGAGGCTATCGAAACGACGACTGATATGAAGGTGGCGATCCTCAAGCCGGGTGAACGGATCGATCCCTCGAATCCGAAAGATATTCTCCCCGGATGACGTACCTTTCAGTATGAAATGGTATCTTATCCTCATCCCCCTCCTCATCCTGACAGCAGGATGCGTCGGGGCAGAGCATGGAGAAGATGTGCCGCAGCAGACTCAGGGGGTCTGGATCCATGATTCGGGATCCCCGGTCTTCCTCTTTCAGTTTAATCCCGGAGGAATGGCACAGATATGGTTCATGGCACTTGATGATCCCGCCCGCCCCGGCCACCCGGTGATGGTTCAGGGAACCTGGGTTGAGGCGTCGTCAGGTATTGACATCGGGTACAAAGCACCACTCTCCGGTGAGGAACGGACGCTGCAGATGGAATTGAGTGGACAGAACCTTATCCTGACCGGTGCGCTCATGGAAGATGGAACTGCGATCGATATTGCTGATCTCAGGGGAACCCGGTTTATCAGGGGCGATTCGTATTCTGCTCCGATTATGGGTTTTGAAGATATTGATCTCTTTCTGAAGAGATGAAGAAATAATGGGGGCAGATGCCCGGATCAGACCGACCGCCGGTACTCCTCCAGGAGTGCGGTTCGGTATGCGTCTGCCTTCTTTGTCGGAATATAATTGAGCCTGCCTGCCCGGAGGAGGAGCTCTTCAGCTATCGCTGCCTCATCGGTGAGCTTCAGTCTCTTCACCTCGCTGATGATCCAGTCGAGCTTGTCGATCCCGGTCTCTTTTCCATCGACGAGGATGCGTCTGATCAGAATCTTATCAGGGGGTGTCCCCCCGCAGATGGTGCAGTAATCACCCTCATCTGCCATCAGAATCACTCCCTGATCATGATGAGTGCCATCTTGAATTTCGTGATTGCGGAGAGGGCATGCGGGGCGTTTGCAGGGAAGATGATGGTATCACCGGTCTTCATCGTAAAGGTCTCACCCGAGAGCCAGACCTCACATTCCCCATCAAGGATGGTGACGACGGCGTCATACGGTGCTGTATGTTCAGAGAGGCCTTCATCTTCATCAAAGGAGAAGATGGTGATATTGCCATGCGGCTGTTTGATCACCATACGACTCGCTACAGTCCCTTCCTGATACTCTACAAGCTCTTCCAGCCTGATGACTCGTCCTTTGAGGTCGTCACTCATATCCCAAGCTCTCTCCTTTTCGATTCGATATGTGCAGAGATCCCGTCAACTGCCTTCACCGGGTCCGGCTCAACCGAGAGGATCCCACCAGTTATACCTTTGAGGTCCTCTGTTAATAGTTTCACCAGATTCGGAGCCCCCGTCACGGTCGGGATCGGGTTGACATAGGTGTACAGACCGAATGCCAGGGCGAAGATGGCATCGATCGTCGCCTTTTGCTCCATATACTCAGGTGCCGCCGCCGCCACCGGAAGAGCGGTGACGGGAACATCAAGAGCGGCTGCCATGGCCCCGATGAGATCTGCACACCTGCCCGTGTCGGTGCAGGTACCGAATGAGAGGACCGGGGGTATCGAGAGTGCCTCACAGAGACCCTTGAGGCCGGGTCCGGCCCGTTCCTTCGCTTCAGGCGAGGCGAGGCCTGCGACCTGCAGGGCGGCACATCCACAGCCCATCGATAGGACGAGGATGTCACGCTTAATAAGTTCCTCAGCGATAGCGATGGTATGAACATCCTGGCCATGATCCCTGAGAGTGGTACAGGAAACGAGGCCACAGACACCCCTTATTGTGCCATCCTTGATGACATTGAGGAGGGGGTCAAGCGATCCCCCGAGAGCTTCAAGGATGCTCTCCGGTGAAAAGCCTGCAATTGCTGAACCTATCGGCAGGCCGGTGAGTGGGGCGACCGAACGCTTCCGTTTCGGGAAGTTCTCGATTCCGATACGGATCAGCCGCTCAGCCTGGGCATCTGCGGTCCCCGGGTTGTAATTTTCCCGTATCGTCTCCCCTTCAAAGGCAACGAGCTCACTGACCGGGACGAGGGAGAAGCAGTACTTTTCTGCATAGAGGGGATCCATCGGGAGCGAGCAGTTCATATCTGCAACAAATACATCGACTGCTCCGGTTGCAAGGACCGCCTCCTGCATGATCCAGTTACCGGTAAAACCGGCAAAGACTTCATCCATCTCCCACCGCTGAATCATCTCCTGTCCGGTCTCGATATTCGCGATCACCCGTATCCCTTTTGCACCGGCTGCACGGGCGGCCTCCTGGAGATCAGGACGGCGTGCCGTCTCGATGAGAGTAAACCCAAGGAACGGTTCATGCCCGTTTGGAAGAATATTGACATAATCGGGATCAAGAACACCGAGATCGACCTGCACCTTATGTGGCCTTGGGATTCCAAAGAGAACATCCTGGAGGGATTCAAGGACTATCTGGCTCTGGTAAGCCATTGCAACACCAAGCCGGAGTGCCTTCTTTGCAAGTGTGACATAGTACCCGTCAACATTCGTCAGCGAGGAGCCGGTTGAAAGGACCATCTCCCCATAGATGCCACCCGGGAAGATGCCAAGCTCCCGCCAGACCTTCTTCCGGTCTTCGGGTGCGAGCAGTTCAACGATCCTGCTCTCTTCATGGGATCTGCGGTGGAAGTCCTCCTGCAGGAAGGCGCAGAGTGCGGGCACATCGCCATCAAGGCCAAGGCGGGCCGAGAAGGCCTTCAGCTTCTCAGAATCCCGAATTGTAAAGGGGCCGGACCCTGCTGCCGCCTCCTTGAGAGTCCTGATCGTCTCTTCACAATGATACTGATAGGTCGATGCCCCCATCACATTGCGGAGGAGCATCATCCGCATCGCCATCCCGTCTGCCGAAATGCCGCAGACACCACGTTTATCAGAGGCGGCATCTGCACGGCAGGGGCCGTTTGAACAGAAATCACACCGCACCCCTCCCATACAGAATTTGCATCTCGTATCCGGGTTTGATCCAAGACCCTGGGCAGTGTATCGATCCCAGACATTCGACATTTCGTCCTCTTTCAGCCGTTCATAGACTTTTCTCACCGATTCATGGTAGGATATCCGGTTTGCATCCATCGCTCTCACCTATGGAACCAAGGTATCATTCAAGCAATATAATTCTTCGTGCATCTTTGCAGGGATATCATGACCGAGCATTTCTTTACCCTGTACGGAGAGGGGATAGCTATGCAATCGATCATCAACTGGGATGAGCTCTGGAAGGCGATCCATGTCAGTTCCCGATTCCGTACTGAGAAAGAGAAGGATCCCGGTGCTATATGGGATAAGAAGGCTCATGCCTACAGCCGGATTACCCGTGACGAGAAGGAGTCGACAAAGCAGGAACTTGACATGCTGGATCTCCGGCCGGAGGATACGCTTCTTGATATTGGTGCAGGGACAGGGAGGCTTGCCGTCCCGATTGCAGGGAAGATTTCACATGTCACCGCTCTTGATGCATCGGCGGGGATGCTCGATCACCTGAAGGAACGGATGGCGGCGGAGGGGCGGTCAAACTACTCATGTCTGACGATGCGGTGGGAGGATGCCGTGGTTGGGAGAGATGTTCCGGTGCATGATGTCGTCATCGCCGCCTTCTCACTCGGATTTTATGATGTCGGTTCAGAACTCCTGAAGATGGATGCGGCAGCCAGGCGGTCGGTGCATCTCTTCTGGCATGTCGGCCCCTGGCGTGAACCTGAGGAGATGGCACTTTACAGGGCGGTTCATGGGGAGGAGGGGGCCCGGCAGAGCGGATACCCGGATGCCCTCTTCCTCCTCAATATCCTGCATGATTACGATATCTATGCCGATATGCGGATCTACAGGGCCGTCTGGGAGACGGTCTATACATCTCCTGAGGAGGCGGCTGAACAGTGGATCACAATGCATGCCCCCGGATTTGAGGATCTGGATCTCGTTACCCGGCACTTTGAAGAGAGGCTGCAGAAGGATGATGACGGGAGGTTCCGGGAGACCTCTGTCAGAACGACGGCGATGATCTCATGGAGGAAGCGGGACTGAAGGATCCCATGCATGGATGATGTGACTTATGACTGAAACTGTGCCATATTATGTTACCCGGACGATCGGGGAGATTGAGGTGCGCAGATATCCGGAGATCGTTCTGGCTAGTGTCGTGGAGGCTGGCGATGAGAGCGGGTTTTCCCTGCTCTTCCGCTACATCACCGGCAATAATCAGGTGCGGGGAAGAGTCCCGATGACCTCCCCGGTAATCACCTCCCGAACGATTCCGATGACCTCTCCGGTCGTCTCAGATAAAGGATCCATCTCATTTGTTCTGCCAACAGGAATGCGAATCGATGATGTGCCTGACCCGGTGGATGATCGTATCCGGATCACCACGCTCCCGCCGAGGGATGTTGCGGTGGTTCGTTTCAGCGGCTATGCCGGAGAGGAGGACGTCCATAATGCCACCAGAAGACTGCTGGATGGACTTAAAGGAGCCGGGATCTCCACCCATGGGCAGGTGTTTCTGATGCGGTACAATCCCCCATGGACACCGGGGTTTCTGAGGCGTAATGAGGTTGCCATTGAGGTTCGTATCTGACCGGGCATATCCAGTGGATATATTGCGCTAGCGGGTTGGCATGAGCAGGGATCTCAACGCCATCATCCCGGTTGGCAGATCATGATCGATGAAGGGAGCGGGGTAATGAGGAGAGGGAATGTTTGTTTTTTATGGGGAAAGCATAGGAAATATGGTATTTGGAGATGCATCAATCGCTGATGCAATGTACCGCATAGAGTGGAACTGACCTGATTCCATTATCCAGTCCAAAATTTTTTGAGGATATCCTTATTGCATATTCAGAATGGTAGTGTTGTGTAAATTGTGTGAGACTTTTTGATCGGACGTTTCCTGAAGATTTCACTTCTATTGGGATGATATCGCCATATTTACTCTGAATAACAAAATCAACTTCTGCACTCCCCTTTGATTCCCAGTAATATGGGGTATATCCGTTTACACGCAGTGCGAAACAGACATAATTTTCTGTCAGGATTCCTTTGATGGTGTCCAGTCGTGCGCTATTCTGAAGAATCTGATCTGCGGGAATGCTAAAATGAACACAAAGAAGACCGGTATCTGTCATGTAGATCTTAAAAAACGATGGATCATGATGAACAGTTAAGGGCAGGACAGCTTCATTGACCTTATTGCAGAGGATAATAATCCCTGATTCTTTGAGCCAGTTAAGTGATGAGGCATAGGCATTTGCCCGTGCTCCGGATTTGATGACACGATACTGGAATTTTTTATTTGGTTTTGCAAGTTGTGTGGGTATGCTCCGAAATACCTCCATGATTCGTGTAGTTTCATCAGGAGCTGCGTATTTTGCCATATCCGCGATATAGGCATCAATGATATTTTTTTGAGCAGAATGAAGGTGGTCCAGGTCCTGTCGCTCCCTGTATTCAAGCACTGCACCGGGCATCCCTCCAACGACAAGGTACAGCCGGAAGAGATCGAGAGCTGTTTCATGCAGCGACATTCTGGTATTCGAATTATATGACTCTCTGATAAGATCCGCAAGTTCTTTTCTTCCATTTGCCCATAAAAACTCTTCAAAATCAAGCGGATAAAGGGATACCATCTCGACTTTTCCAACGGGGAATGAGTGGTGCTCCCGGTTCAGGGCGACTCCAAGCAGGCTTCCAGCGGAGATAATGTGATAGCCAGCCGGATCTTCACAGAAATATTTCAGGGAGGTCAGTGCCCTCTCGCATACCTGGATCTCATCGAAGAAGAGGAGCGTTTGTGAAGGATGTATCGTCTGCCCATATAAGGCGGCGAGTTCCTTTACAATCCGGTCGGGATGTAAATCACGGGCAAAGATGTTTACAGCCTCTGTATTCGCCTCGAAGTTGACATAGAGTACATTTACATAGTGCGTCTTCCCAAATTCAAGGACCGAGTATGTCTTCCCCACCTGCCGGGCACCATACAGGAGAAGAGGCTTACGATGCGGGTCATCTTTCCATTGGTGGAGTCTGACCGATATTTTTCGCTCCATAGACCTTTCTCTTCTCTTTCAACATGATAAAAGTGTTGTATATGTACACTTTTTGGATGGAAAAAGTGTTTTTCAAGTACACTTTTTAGAGGATAAGCTCCCTGTATACACCGTGACTACTCCCCCGACTAAAGTCAGAGGCATCTATGCAGTATTTGCAAGAGATTGTAGCCCCAATCTCATGATATTACGAGACGCATTCAGATCGCGATCCATAATCAACCCACAATGAGAGCAGGTATGGACTCGATCAGAGAGTGTCTTTTTCACGATGGCACCACAGGTTGAACACATTTGCGTCGTATGAGCCGGATTCACAAGAACAACCTTACAACCAGCTTCTTCCGCTTT
>NZ_JWHL01000001.1 GCF_018132105.1 Methanocalculus chunghsingensis
CGCTGAGAATTGCGGCACGCTTCTCACCATCTGCCCTGAGGATTGCAGCACGCCGCTCACGTTCCGCAGATGTCTGCTCAGTCATCGCCTTTTTGACGGCACCGATCGGATCGACTTCCTTAATCTCGACACGCTCTACTTTGACGCCCCACTGGTCGGTCTCCCGGTCAAGCATGTCCCTGAGCTTGTTATTGATGAGATCCCTGTTGTAGAGTACCTCATCAAGCTCCATATCACCAATGATACCACGAAGGCTTGTCTGGGCGAGTGCAACGGTTGCAGCCTTATATGCGGCAACCTCGAAGTATGCCTTCTCAGGATCCATTACACGGACGTAGATGATTGCATCAACATTCGTCGGAGAGTTATCCTTGGTGATAACTTCCTGTGATGGGACATCGATCACCTGGGTTCGGAGATCCAGCTTGATCACTTCAGTGATGAAAGGAACGATCCACCGAAATCCGGGATTCATCCTGCCTGTATATGTTCCAAGCCGGATGGTCAGCCCCTGCTGATATGGCTGTATGATGACAACACCGCGGGCAAAGATGAATACGATCACTAAAATCAGAATGAACGTGGTTAAGTTTAATGTAAACAGATTATCCAGAATTGACATTATAATTGTACCTCCTCAACAATAACATGCACTCCCTCGGAACTGACGACCCTGACGGGAGTTCCGGGGGAGAGTACTCTTCCAGTTGAGCGTGCGCTCCACTCGACACCGGCGATTAAAACCTTCCCAAAGACTTCCTCACCGCCAACCTCCCGTATCACTTTTCCTTCCCTGCCAATCAGCGAATCCCTGCTTAGCGTGGTTGGTAGCTGTTCGGGAGAGAGGCGCCGATAGAGGAGGACGGAGAGGCTTGCTGCAATCAATGCCGAAGCTACTCCGAGGATAACGCCCCAGACTGTATTGAATACATCGATACCCATCAGGAACATGATACCCAGAACAATCATCGTCGTACCGGGTACCGCAGCAAAGAAGCCCGGATTGATGGCCTCATAGAGGATAAGGAGTGCCCCGATAATGATCAGTGCAAAATACAGGTTGGTCTCAAGCACCATATGGATAGATGGCAGGGAGGGGGTATAATTCCTTCCTTCAATCCATTTATCTGAGGATGCGGGCGATCTTCACACCTTTCGGAACACCCAGATCCCGTGCGATCGGCTCACATTTCACCATCATCAGAACTGCAATTGGGGGGAGTTCCTTATACTCTGATAAAGATTCATAGTTGGCAAGTCCTTTGGAGATAATAAGGGTCGCTCTTTGAAGCGCCTGCTGCAGATCAACGGGGATACAGTTGAGGTTAATTCCAAGTTCTGCTCCACCTCCTGTGGTGGTCAGGTGGTCGGCGACTTCTTCTATCCCGGCATCCCGTGCTTCATCCAGTGTCGCGTCGTTGAGCATGGGGGCCTCTTTGACAGCAACAGTAACATGTGCCCCGAGGTTCTTCAGCTCCTCGATCAGGAGTTTGTCAAAGAGGATTTCTCCGGTATTATCAGTTAGATAAACGACTCTGCGCGCACGCTCTGCGATTTCATCCGAGTCATCATGGTAGAGCCCATCTTCAAATTCGCGCCTGAAGAACCCGGTATAATCTTCGGCAATTGTATGGCCAAGAACTCCATAATCGATTGAATTACCGATCGTTGCTGCAATGATGGCTGATTTGAAGTCGGTTATATATGGCCGTACCTTTACCAGAACCTCACGTGCGGTCTTCGTATCATTATATTTCAGCGCTCTGTATGGATCCGTTGATCCAACGGATTTGTAACAGCAACGGTGAACTGCCCCGGCAATAACGGGTGCGGGAACATCATCGTTCCATCGTTCTTCAAGCAGGATTTTGGCGGAATCCACTGCTTCATCAATCCGGTCCGGATCATCTGTGCAGAGTGATGCTTCAAATCGTACGCGGGAAAGGAGACAATCCCTGCAATCATCGGTAATTCTCATGTGATCAACCTGATGTAAGAAAGAGTTGAAATGGGGCCACTGCGATTTGAACGCAGGTCAGAAGACCCCCAGTCTCCTAGGATGGCCAGGCTACCCTATGGCCCCGTCCTAATTACATTCGACAGGATGATTTATCTAGTTTACTCTTTTGTTGCCGGATAGCGGCTTTCCTGGTGATCAGGATGATTGAGCGTGGTGATATTCCCTTCAGCCCCCAAAAAAAAGCAAAAAGGTATTTATGTATACAGTTAATCAATCATTGATTTGTCTGTTTCAAACATTCATCTGTCGTGATCACCTGTTCGATCTTCGGATGATTGGCAGGATAATGATTTCAGGGGTTGGAAAATTACTGGAGAATACATAGATGTCATCACCAGGTACACTTAAAGAGAAGGTTCGTCATTATATCGATGATATACTGGCGGTTCCGGGGATTATTGATTGTGCCCTTGTTTCAAACGATGGTATCCTCATAGGCAAATCTTTCGAAGACTCAATTTCGGCACAATCATTTGGGGCAATGTGTGCGACGATGATTGCCTCCTCAGAAGCCGCAGCTTCAGTTGTAAATGTAAAATCTCCTTTTTGGGTTCTTGTAAAGAGTGAAGATAAGATGATCATTGTTATTGGAGCTGGTGCCCGCCTTCTGATTGCTGCGATTGTCGATGTAGGTGTGGATGTTGAAGTTCTCTCAACAAAACTCCTTGAAATCGGGGAAAGTATTGGGGGTACTCTCTGATGACTGCGACAATTCTGGTTATCGATGATAATCCTGCTATCGTTGAAGTCTTTGTCACCATGCTCAGACGGGGTGGGTATGAGACATATTCAGCCGGAAGTGGTCAGGAAGGTCTCAATCTCCTTGATGAAATATCCCCTGATCTGATACTCCTTGATATTATGATGGAACCGATGGATGGGTGGGAGACGCTTGAGAATATCAAACTGAATCCACAAACCCGGGATATACCGGTCCTGATGCTGACGGCAAAACAACTCACTCCTGATGAAGCGCAGGAGTATGGGATATATATTGAGGATTACATCATCAAACCGATCACCCATAAAGAGCTTTATGATGGAATTGAGCATGTTCTTGCCCGAAGGCGGGAGATCGCTGAAGCTATCCGTCTTGCTGAGGAACGGGGGACAAATATAGCTCTTGTCTCTGAATATGCGCGCCTTGTCAAGAGTGTGGATGTCAACAGGCGTCTTATACGAATACTTGAGAATACCTATTCGCTCAAGGATCTGCAAACGGGAAGTGTCGACAAGATTGAGATTGCAATGCGGAATATGAAAAATGGCCTCTCTATTCAGGAGGCCCGTCTTGAAGAGTTGCGGGATCAGATCGGGGTTGAAAAATCCGAATAATCAGAATCCTTTCTTTTATCGTCTACATTTCCGTCTTCCAGAGGACATAAATACCTGCGACCAATACTCCGATGATCCCGATGATCGCAATGGACTCTGTGATATGCATCTCTTCAATGTTGATGATCAGAACCTTTCGTACCATGGCGGTCAATCCTGCAATAAGAATCGGCCTGACAAGAATGCGCCCTGTGCGGAAATATGAGGTGACTGTCTCGAGTACCTCAACGACAATGATCGTCAGGAGAAGGACATAAAGGATCTCGACAATTCCCTGGATGAGGTTTTCGTGTGAGAATATTGTCAGTATCAGATAGGCTGCATCGAAGAAGGTGAGCAGGGCAATCACGATAAGCAGGATGGCGATCAGGGCATAGATGATGAGGGTGCTTCTTGATATGATATCAAGAACAGTCTTCATGGTGGGGCTGAGATGATCATAGTCTGACATATGTTCGTCACTTCTGTATTGATTTACTACTTCTTGCGCGTCCAACAAAAGGATGTCGATCTACAATTGATTTGATAGTATTAACAGTCGGGTCGGGGTTCTGCCAAGAATGATGGTGGGGGAATATCCGTTAAATTTATATGTGTAAATGACATTTTTATAATGCTAGGTTTCATTGACCAGTGGGTCCGTAGCTCAGTCAGGCAGAGCGCCTGGCTTTTAACCAGGTGGTCGGGGGTTCAAATCCCCTCGGGCCCGTTTCCACGGTCAAAACTGTGGTTTTTGTGCGGTGAGATCTCTGAACATCATCCAATTCAACACTATTTGTAGGGGCTATCATTGATGGGCACCAGGTTAAATGTTCTGATGCATGATATGGTGCCAAAGCATCAGATCATGGAAAATGAAGAAGTGAGCAAACTCCTCTCTGATTATAATATTACGATTGAGCAGTTACCAAAGATATATCATGATGATCCGATAGTTAAAGCTGTCGAAGCTTTACCGGGGACCGTCTTACGGATCACCCGTAAAAGTCATACTGCTGGTGAAGCTGAATCGTATCGCCTTGTCGTGAGGAGACCCAAGAAATAATCGGAGATGATCCATCTGATTGATAGAAGCGTATTATCGCAGGCATATTTTTCCAAAGATCATGTTGCACGTCACCAGTTTGAGTCTTATAACAATTTTTTAGATTTCAATCTTCAGAAAGTCGTCAATGAGCAGCGTATCATAGAAACTGATATTGAACACAGAGGGAAGAATAACGACCCGGTCTGGGTGGAACTTGGAAAGATCAGAGTTGAAAAACCGATCGTCCGGGAAGCTGATGGTTCTCAGAGTGAGTTGTTCCCAACCGAGGCGCGGCTTCGTAACCTCAACTATGCCGCACCAATGATCCTCGAGATGACTCTCTGCCAGGGTGACATACGGTATGATCCAATTGAGACGACGATTGGGCAACTCCCCGTGATGATTGGATCAAAAGCCTGCAACCTCTATGAACTCTCTGATAAAGAGCGGGTCGAACGTGGTGAGGATCGCCTTGACTCAGGAGGGTACTTCATCGTTAACGGGACTGAGCGTGTCCTGATGACGCTTGAGGATCTTGCATCGAATAAGATCATGACCGAGTATACTGAACGGTACAACGAACAGATACATGTATCAAAGGTATTCTCGCAGTATCGCGGTTATCGTGCGCTTGTGGTCGTCGAGAAGAATAAAAAGAATCTCCTTGATGTATCATTCCCCTCGGTGGCAGGAAACCTCAGGTTTGCTGATCTGATGCGCTCGCTCGGCCTCGAGACGGATGCGGACATTGTTACTGCCGTCTCACGGGACGAGGATATCCTCACATACATGCTTCAGAACCTTGAAGCGGCTGAATGCAGTTCTGTCGAAGAAGGAGTGATGTATGTTGGTAAGAAACTGGCTCCCAACCAGACGAAAGAGTATCAGCGGAAGCGTGCAGAGTTCGTCCTTGACAATTATCTCCTTCCACATCTCAATTACCTGATCTCGCCAACATTAAAAGAGGGTGATCCTGGTCATTCCGAGATGGTTCTGAATGTCAGGCTTGCCAAAGCTCACTTCCTCGGCCGGATGGCAGAGGCCTGTTTCCATCTCGCCCTCCATAAGAGAAAGCCTGATGATAAGGATCATTATGCCAACAAGAGGCTGAAGCTTGCCGGTGATCTGATGGAGGATCTCTTCCGGATATCACTTAATCGTCTGACAAGGGACATCAAGTACCAGCTTGAACGTGCGAGCATGCGACACCGTGATCTTTCGATCCAGACAGCAGTCAGAGCCGATGTCCTGACTGAACGGTTGCTCCATCCACTTGCGACAGGCAACTGGGTTGGTGGGAGGACCGGTGTCTCACAACTGCTTGACCGGATTGACCATATGTCGGTCATCTCCCACCTGCGAAGGGTTATTTCCCCTCTTTCAAGGTCCCAGCCACACTTCGAGGCTCGTGATCTGCACCCGACCCAGTGGGGCCGTATCTGTCCATCAGAAACTCCGGAAGGACCAAATTGTGGTCTTGTAAAGAATTTTGCCCAGCTCGTTGAGGTTAGCAAAGGTACGGAAGATGATGACCATCTCAAACAGGTGCTTCTAAGCATCGGTGTGGAACCTCTCAGAGGTGAGAACTGATGATGCAGAAAGCACGAATATTCGTCGATGGTGCCCTGATCGGTGTCGCGGATGATCCAGTTGCGCTTGTAAAGAAAATACGCGAGCTCAGGCGGCGTGGTGATCTCCCCTCCGAGGTCAATATCTCATTTAAGGAATATAGTAACGAGATTGTCCTGAATACCGATCGTGGACGTGCCCGCCGCCCTCTTATCATTCTCGAAGGTGGAAAACCGGTCATTACTGATGAGGATATTACAAGGATAAAATCGGGTGAGTATACTTTTGATGATATGATCATGCAGGGGAAGATCGAGTATGTCGATGCTGAGGAAGAGGATGATCTCTTCATCGCCGTCAGCCAGGATGGCATAACCACTGAGCATACGCATATGGAGATCGATCCCCAACTGATTCTTGGCATTGGTGCAGCACATGTTCCATTCCCTGAACATAATGCATCACCACGTGTAACGATGGGTGCAGGAATGATCAAGCAGGCGCTCGGATTTGCTCAGGCGAATATGAAGCTTCGGCCGGATACACGTGGCCACATGCTCCACTACGGGCAAAAGCCTCTTGTCAAGACTCAGGCAGCCGAGCTGATCGGATCTGAGGAGCGCCCTCAGGGGTACAACCTCGTCGTTGCCATCCTCAGTTATGAAGGATATAACATTGAAGATGCGCTTATCTTCAATAAGTCTTCAATTGAACGTGGTCTTGGTCGATCTCATTTCTTCAGAACCTATGATGGAGAGGAACGTCGATATCCTGGTGGTCAGATCGATCGGATTGAGATCCCTGACGAGGATGTCTCCGGCTCCCATGGAGAGGGTGCATATCGGAATCTCGATTCTGATGGTATCATCGGCCCTGAGACGATCGTCTCTGAGAAGTCGGTTCTCATCGGAAAGACTTCCCCACCCCGGTTCCTTGAAGAGCCGACAGCAGAGCTGATAGCTGTTGAGAAGCGGCGGGACACCTCGGTTACGATGAGGAGCAATGAACATGGCATCGTTGATACTGTCATACTGACCGAGGGTGAGAACTCCTCACGCCTCGTCAAAGTCAGAACCCGTGATCTCAGGATTCCTGAGATCGGTGATAAGTTTGCGTCACGTCATGGTCAGAAAGGGATCATCGGGTTGATTACCCAGCAGGAGAACCTCCCCTTCACCGAATCAGGTATCACTCCTGATCTTGTCATCAACCCGCACGCCATCCCGTCACGTATGACCATTGGTCATATGATTGAGATGATCGGTGGTAAGGTTGCGAGCCTTCAGGGGCGCAGGATCGATGCGACGCCTTTCCGTGGAGAGAAGGAGTTTACTCTTAGAAAAGAGCTCCAAGACCTTGGTTTCTCTCATAATGGAAGAGAAGTGATGTATGATGGCATCACCGGCCGACGCTTTGCTGCTGATATCTATGTTGGTGTCATCTACTATCAGAAGCTCTACCATATGGTCTCAACCAAGATGCATGCCCGTTCCCGTGGACCTGTTCAGGTTCTGACCAGGCAGCCGACTGAGGGACGTGCCCGTGAAGGAGGTCTTCGGTTCGGTGAGATGGAACGTGATGTCATGATCGGCCACGGTGCAGCCATGGCATTAAAAGAACGTCTTCTTGATGAGTCGGATGCTGTGAAGGAATGGGTATGTGCTCAGTGTGGCATGGTCGCGATGTATGATGCCAAGAGGAAGGTAACCTCCTGTCTTGCGTGTGGTGCAGAGACAGATATCTATGAGGTTGAGATGAGCTACGCCTTCAAATTGCTACTGGATGAGATGATCAGTATGGGAATTGCCCCACGACTGATATTAGAGGATATTGTCTGAGGTGATCGAGATATGCCAAGCCCAAAAAGAATAGGAATGATTGATTTTGGCCTCTTTTCACCAAAAGATATCCGTAAAGTAAGTGTATGCAAGGTGATCTGGCCGGATACCTATGATGATGATGGGTTTCCATACAGCAAAGGCCTGATGGATCCAAGTCTTGGAGTCATCGATCCTGGTCTCCGTTGTAAGACATGTGGCCAGAAATCCGGGGATTGCCCCGGTCACTTTGGTCATATCGATCTGGCGAAACCAGTAATTCATGTCGGGTTTACACGGTTGATCAGGAAACTCCTGCGTGTCACCTGCAGGGCATGTGGTCGTCTTCTTCTTGAACCCCAGGAGATTGAGAAGTTTTCTGCACTGGAAGAAGATCCTTTCTCTGCTGAGGTCGTCTCTGAGAAGGATATCAAGAAGGAACGGAGTTGCCCTCACTGTAATGAACAGCAGTTAAAGGTGAATTTCGAGAAACCGACGACCTTCATGGAGGTCTATGTTGATGATGGCAGAAAGGTCGAGCATAAGCTGACACCCGCAGATATCAGGGCCCGGCTTGAGCGTATTCCATCTGACGATCTCCGGATTCTTGGGATTGATGCCAGTGTTGCCCGTCCTGAATGGACGATCCTGACGGTTCTCCCTGTCCCACCGGTGACGATGCGTCCTTCTATCATTCTGGAAAATGGTCAGCGTTCAGAGGATGATCTCACCCATAAGCTCGTTGATATCATCCGGATCAACCAGAGGTTTAAAGAAAACCAGGATGCAGGGGCACCTCAGTTGATTATTGAGGATCTCTGGGAACTGCTTCAGTACCATGTGACCACCTACATGGACAATGAAGTGGCAGGATGTCCACCTGCACGCCATAGATCCGGCAGGCCGTTAAAAACCATCTCCCAGCGTTTGAAGGGTAAAGATGGCCGTTTCAGGGGTTCTCTCTCCGGTAAGCGTGTTAACTTCTCAGCCCGTACGGTTATATCTCCCGATCCGAATCTCTCTGTATCCGAGGTCGGTGTTCCACTTGCAATAGCGAATGAGATGTCCGTCCCTGTCAGGGTTACAAGCCATAACATTGAGGAAGTTCGTTCAATCGTCATGGTCGGACCTGAACGTCCGACCCTGCGTGATCCTTGTGGTGCAAACTACGTGATCCGGCCGGATAAACGGAGGATTCGCCTTCATGGTGGATCCGGACCTCTTGATAACCGTGAAACAGTTGCCCAGATGATTGAGGTTGGTTGGACCATTGACCGCCAGCTTCGTGACGGGGATATCGTCCTCTTCAACCGTCAGCCATCACTGCACCGGATGAGTATCATGTCCCACCGGATCAAAATTATGGGTGACAAGACGTTCAGGCTTAACCCTGCTGTCTGTCCCCCATATAATGCAGATTTTGATGGTGATGAGATGAACATGCATGTCCCGCAGACCGAGGAGGCACGGGCTGAGGCATATCTTCTTGCATCTGTTCAGGAGAATATTCTCTCCCCCCGTTTCGGGGGTCCCATCATCGGTGGTATTCATGACCACATCTCGGGCATCTTCCTGCTGACGCATATGCCGAAATGGCATACCAAGGCAGAGGTACTGTATCTTTTAAAGCATACCAATATCGAATACCTCCCAAAACCCGGTAAGATCGAGGATGGCATTGCATACTGGACAAATAAACAGGTCTTCTCCCTTATCCTTCCAAAAGGATTGAATATGGTCTATCGGGCCACGTCCTGTAAGAATTGTAATGAATGCAAACGCGAGCTCTGTGAACGAGACGCATACATCAGGATCGAGGATGGAGAACTCATTACCGGCACCATCGATAAAAAATCGGTTGGTGCATTTGATGGGGCTATCATGAACCGGATCATCCGTCAGCATGGACTTGAGCGAGCCCGCCAGTACATCGACGATATGACACAGCTCTCGATCCGGAGTATCATGCTCATCGGTTTCTCTTTTGGAATCGATGATGAAGATCTATCCAGAACCGAGTATGCCCAGATACGTGATCTCCTTGATGAGGCAGAGGTTGATGTTGAGAAGAGGATCAGCATCTACACGAACGGCCAGCTCGAACCAATGCCGGGCAGGACTGCTGAAGAGACGCTTGAGATGCAGATCATGCAGGTCCTCGGAAAGGCCAGGGATCGCACTGGTGATATTGCCGGCCGGCACCTTGGACTTGGAAATTCCGCTGTGGTTATGGCCGTCTCCGGTGCCCGTGGTTCGATGCTGAACCTGACCCAGATGGCAGGGTGTATCGGCCAGCAGTCGGTTCGTGGTGAGCGTATCGTTCGTGGATATGAAGGACGGACGCTCCCTCACTTCAAAAAGTATGATCAGGGTGCAGGAGCTCATGGTTTTATCCGGAACTCTTATAAGAGTGGTATCAATCCGACCGAGTTCTTCTTCCACGCGATTGGTGGCCGTGAAGGTCTCGTCGATACAGCAGTCAGGACCTCGCAGAGTGGATATCTCCAGAGGAGGCTGATCAATGCACTTCAGGATCTGAAGGTCGCCTATGATGGCACCGTCAGAACAACAGGTGGCCGGATCCTCCAGTTTAATTATGGAGAGGATGGAACCGATCCGACGAAGAGCGCGTTTGGAGATCCGGTGGATGTCAAAGGCATTATTGAGAGTGTTCTGAAGGAGGAGGTCTGATATGAGCGAGAAATATATTGAGAGACTTGAATCATTCAGTCTTCCGGAGACGATCCATGATCTGATCACAGAATGGCTCTCTGGAAAAGAAGTTGAAGAAGACGTCTTTACACGTATTCTTGATCGTATCTGCCGTATCAATGATGCCCATCTTCCCGTCAAGACACATGATCAGCTGATCAGTCTCCTTCTGAAGAAAGAGGATCAGGATAATCCCGTTACTGATGAGCAGTTTGATGAGATTCTTACACGTGTCATCAAGGAGTATGGTCTCACCAGAATAGAACCATGCGAAGCGGTCGGGATCATTGCAGCCCAGTCGATAGGTGAGCCTGGTACACAGATGACGATGCGTACCTTCCACTATGCTGGTGTCGCTGAAATTAACGTCACCCTGGGTCTTCCACGTCTCATTGAGATTATGGATGCACGAAAGGAGCCATCGACCCCGACAATGACGATCTACCTTGAGGATGGATTCCGCGAAGATCGTGACCGTGCCCGTGAGGTTTCCTGGGATGTTGAGGCATCTCCACTCCATGAATTTGGCGACATCGTCACTGACATGGAAAATATGCGTGTCATCGTCACCCTGAACAAGGCGGTCTGTGATAAGCGGAGGATAAAAATCTCCGAGATTCTTGAGCGCGCACCCGCGAAGATCCGCGAGCGCCGCCATTACCGGGACTTTGAGTTTGAGGTGAATGAGGCCGAGGGCATCATTCGTTTCATCCCAAAAGACCAGTTAAGCTATCAAAATCTCTTCCAGCTTGTCGAGCATGTCAGAAACGTCATCGTGCAGGGTATCGATGATATTCAGCGTGTCGTTGTCAGAAAAGAATCCGGAGAGTATATCCTATATACTGAGGGATCCAATCTTAAAGACGTATTCGAGGTTGAGGGCGTGGATACCACGCGAACCCGTACGAATAACATCAATGAGATCTCTCATATTCTCGGAATCGAGGCAGCACGAAATGCAATCATTCACGAAGCGAATAGTACGCTTCGTGAGCAGGGTATCGGTGTCGATGTCCGGCATATCATGCTCGTTGCAGATATGATGTGCATGGATGGTGAGGTCAAACAGATTGGCCGTCACGGTATTGCTGGAGAGAAGGAGAGCGTCCTTTCACGTGCGGCGTTTGAGGTGACAGTCAATCACCTCCTCGATGCGTCAATAGCGCATGAACATGACGTACTCTGCGGTGTCACGGAGAATGTCATCGTGGGCCAGCCAATTCAACTCGGAACGGGTGATGTCCGGCTGGTAGTCAGGCCGATGAACAACATCACCAGAACAGGTGAGAACTAATGGATTTCAATACATCTTTACGCAGGGCAATGAAGACCGGAACGGTCACACTTGGCCGGAACAGTACAGAGACAAGTATCAAAGATGCAACAGCTCGTCTTGTCATCATTGCACAGAACTGCCCGGAAGACTTTAAAAAATTTGTAGAGGGTCAGGAGAACCTGGCTGTTTACCCGTATAAGGGCTCAGGCCGCCAGCTCGGCCGAGAGTGTGGAAAAGACTTTATCGTCAGTGCGCTTGCCGTCATCGAACCTGGTGAATCTGACATTCTTACCCTTCAGAGAGCGTAATATGTCCGAAATTACCTTAACAGAAGACTGCATGCGGCTGATCTCTCAGTTTGAGAATCTCACCGGTGCTGGTGCACGTGACTGTGTCATCGATGATCGCTACGACAGGGTCATCTTCATCATTAATCCTGGTGAGATGGGTCTGGCAATCGGCAAGAAGGGTGCAAGCATCAAGAAAGCATCCGAAGTTCTTGACAGGCGGGTTGAGGTCGTTGAATATTCAGATGATCTCGTCCAGTTCATCAGAAACTGCCTCCTCCCGGCACAGGTGACATCTGTGACCATTGAAGGAGAAGAGGATGAACAGGTCGCCCATGTCGAGGTTAATGAGGAAGATCGTGGTCTTGCAATCGGAAAAGAAGGAAAGAATATTCTGAAAGCCAAGTACCTCGTCCGGAGACAGTTTGATATCGCAGATATCGAACTTATCCAGGAATAATCTCTCTTCATTTTTATCAGGATATATAGATGGAGAAGATAATCGTCTCCTTTACATGCATAGATGATGAGTCACCCCGCCTGCGTGAACGTGTCATCGCCCTTTTTGTCAACGGACGGTATGCAGCAACACCGATCATCATCCCCGACTCTGTCGAGGAGTTTGTCATCGGGCATCTCTTCTCAGAAGAGATCATCAGAACTCTGAAGGATATCGAATCCATCAGGGTTGAGGAGAACCGGGTCAGCGTCCTGACGACCGATCCCTTCAGGATTACCGGCAGAAGAAAGACAGTTCTCTCCGGATGTGGGGGGAGTACATCCTATATCGATCTCTCAAAACTTCCTTCGATCCAATCCGGGCTCTCCCTCTCTCTCTCTGATATTTCTTCTGCTCTGATGGACTGTTCCACTGATACCCCGTTTCCTGCCGGGGCATTCCTCTGTGGTAAAGATGGGGTGATTATTCGATCGGAGGACCTTGAGATCCTCCATGCGGTTGATCGTGTTATCGGTTCCGGGTTAAAGGCAGATATCACCTTCTCCGAGACGTTCCTCATCATATCCGGCATGATCTCTTCAGAGCTAGTACGTCGGAGTCTCCTTGCAGGCATTCCGATTCTTCTTGGACGATCTGCACCAACGGATCTTGCTGTTCGTATTGCAGGGGAGATGAATCTCACGCTCGGTACGTTCTCTTCAGATGGTGCCTTGGTCCTCTATACTCATCCGGAGAGGATCAGCGTCCCTGGTTGATCTCCTTGATAGCCGCTATCAGGAGATCAACCTCGTTCTCTGTTGTGTACAGTCCGATACTCGCCCTGACAGTACCTTCAGGGAGTCCGAGTCTCTCCATCAGCGGCTGGCAGCAGTGGTACCCTGAACGGACCAGGATCTCGGCATCGGCATCGAGCCGCTCTGCAACCTCATGGGGATGAAGCCCGTCGATGGTAAATGAGACGACTCCGATGCGATTTTCTGGCTCTGCTGGTGCATAGATAGTAACCCCTTTGAATCTTGAAAGGCCATCTATCAGGCGTGTTGTGAGTTCTTCCTCATGTTGCCTGATCGCCTCCATCCCGATCTCTTCGAGATAGTCGACAGCCACACCAAGTCCGATTCCACCTGCGATATTCGGGGTTCCGGCTTCGTAACGGCCATATCCCTCGACAGACTGGTAGCCATCCTGTGAGACTGACTCGACCATTCCTCCACCCAGAATGAGAGGGTTGATATTCTGCTCCTTCATCCAGAGGATACCGGTTCCTGTTGGTCCAAGCATCTTGTGACCTGAGAAACAGCAGAAGTCACAATCGATCTCCTGGAGACTGAATGGAATATGCGGCACTGATTGTGCGGCGTCGATGAGAAGGAGCGCCCCGTGGTCTCTGCAGAGCCGCCCGATCTCCCTGACTGGTGTGATGGTTCCGATAGCATTTGATGCATGGGTTATCGCAACGAGCCTTGCCCCTTTTGAAAGGGTCTCTTTCAGTTCATCGATATTCAGAGTATAATCGTTATTGATCCCGATAATCTCAAGTTCGACTCCTTTGGCAGCCAGTGCACGCCATGGGAGAAGATTTGAATGGTGTTCCAGGATGGTTGTGATGACCCGATCCCCGGGCTGCCAATCCAGCCCTGAAGCGACCATGTTGATGGATTCGGTTGTATTCTTTGTAAAGACCGTTGTCCCTGCCTCCCCATGGATGAACCGTGCGACCTTCGTATGGGCATGCCAGTATCGCTGTGTTGCTATCTGTGTGAACCTGTGGACTCCACGACCAACATTGGCACGGTACCGGTGTTCAAATTCAATAAGAGCATTGACGACCGGCTCAGGAGAGAAGCTCATCGCCGCCGAATCGAGATAGATTGCCTCATGGACGATCGGAAAATCCCGCCGTATCTTTGCGATCGGATACCCGGGTTCATCAATGGAAACTATTTCCTCCGCTATATCCGGTATCTTTCTCTCCTCAGCAGGAATTGAACGAAGTGTGTAGTCTTTTTCTACGGTGATTCCGTGATCCCGGCAGAGCTCCCGCATCTTTGGTGGGAGTGCCCTCCATCGCCAGAGGCCATATTCCGTAAAGCCCTTCGGCATCCCGGTCTTCATCGCCCATCGTTTGAGGAACGAATCCCACTTATCAGTGAGATCCGGATGTATCTTTCTGATAGTCTCGTATTCGCTCTCGAGCATCGCAGGGCAGAGATAACAACCGATCCGTTCAAGTCCCATCTCGTAGAGGGGGTTGATTTTTGCATTCTGCCACCAGAGGTAAAGGAAGACTTCAAGTGCACGCCAGTTTCTGATCGGTGAGACATTCAGCTGGAGTGGGTTTGCAGGATTCTGGCTCGTCTCTTCGAGATCTGCTCTGTTCCATGACTCATACCATCGATTTCCCTGAAATGTAACACAAGGTCCTATTTCTGAGAGATATAGTCGGAGCGGGTGGAGTTTGAGGAGCTTACAGCACCACCGGTGATCTTTCCCCGGCGGTCCGGCTCGTTCGACTGCTGCGAAGAAGTCACCAGCCTTTCTGATGATAGGAACCCCCATGGATTCTATATACGCAATCGTCTCCGGAAGCTCGATCCCTGTGTCAATGAAGAAAGCTGACGTGACACCGGCTTTCCGGGCGAGATGGAGGACTGCCGTGCTGTCTTTCCCACCCGAGAATGAGACATTTGCGACGGGACGATCATGTATATGGGCTTTAATGATCCGCAGGGCATCCCGTTCAAGGAGCTTAAGATGGTACCTGTTCTGTTCGATAACCTTCTTCCAGTCCGGGTTATCTGGTGTTACCGGATCCACCTGTCCGAGTTCCTTTACTCGTACATGACCCTCCTTTACAATGCCGGTTCCGTATTTCTTTCTATAGGAGATGATGCATGTACCCTCGGGAACCGGGGTTTTAAGAGGGAACCGCTTTCCCCCGATACGGACTTTGCTGGTCTGGTCGAGGTGCTCGTCCAGTTGCAGAATACCTTTTTTTGCAAAGGGGAGGAGGAAGGGAAGAGCCTCAGGTACGATGTCAAGGGAGTATCTTCGTTTCACCGGATCAAAGAGGAGCCATCCGAATCGCCTCCCATGCATGATGATGAGATCTGCCCTGTCCGTTCCGCCCGATTTATTCAGGATAACGATCTTTGGAATCGGGATATCACCAAATTGTGCCAAAAGGAGAGCTCTTATGAGGTCCATATCCGCTCTGAGTGCAGGCCTGAGATCATAGGGTTCAAGAAGGGGTATACTTCGTCCCTCAGCTCCACATCCACATCTTCGACCGAGGAGGGGAATATTGCAGGTGTCACACCAGAAAAGGATCTTCTTGACGGCAGGCTCTCTCATTGTCTGATATGTGTGTTGTTTGAGACAATGAAAGATATGGTGGGGATATAATCTCAGATGAGTACCCGTCGATCGGCGGAAGAAATACTTCCAGCAGTCTCGGGTGTTGTATCTGAGTGGTATTCGGTGAACTGCTTGAGTGAGACGGTCAGATCACGAGTGAAGGCAAAGTATCCAATCTGGGTATTTTTACAGAGGTTCATCGCCATATCCATCAGACCCCGGGGATCAGGTCGTGCCTCTCCAAGCCAGATGTGGAAGATATTGCCTCCATCAACAATCGGGAAGAAGACATGTTCAAGTTCCATCCTCTTTGTGAGTGTCACCGGTGCAGAGGGGGTGACGTGGATACCGTTTGTATAATAGACCGGGAGATCAAGCGTCTTCTTCGCCCTCTCCAGGAGGTTCTTCGTGTCGCCTTTCACAACCTTGAGCGCATATGGCCGGAAGGTTTCATCAAGGAGATCGGCGACGGCAAATCGCTGTCCTGTCGTCTCTGCCGGGGTTCGGGCGAGTGCAATTGTCATTCCGTGCTCAGCCGAGAGCTTCTTGGCGTACTGTTCCATCTCGGTCATCGTTCGAACTGCGAAACGGAAGGCTTCCTTCGTCTCATGAAGCTGGGATCCGGTATGATGCTGAATCATCTCATTGACGCCCACAATCCCGATGGTATAGACGAGCCCTTCGAGATCGACTGCAACTGATCCACGCTCATGCGTGATGGGATCTTTGGGTCGCTGCATTGCAAATGGCATCCTGCCGTTTGCCCGGACAAGTTCCATCCAGCGGCGTTTGATCCGGAATATTGAGACCGCCGAATCCATCATGCCCCGCAGTTCTGCAAAGAGTGCTTCATCATCATGATCGGCCCGATATGCTGCTCGTGGACAGTTGACTGATATCACCTGCCAGGATCCCATCGAGAAATGTGCCCCATTCTGGAAATTGAGCTTATCATCGAAGCTGGTGTCATTTGCGGCTGTTGTTGAGAACTGATATGCACAGCACTGGTAGCAGGATATTCCCTCACCTGCCCCACGGTACTCCGGGAGCTGGTTATCATAGTAGGGTGTTCCGAACTTCGAGGCGAGTTCGAAGGTCATCAGATAGAGTTCCCGGTATGTCGGGATATCCTGATGGTCGCGGTTGAAATCCTCGTCTTCATCGATGAAATCGGGCTCGATACTGATCTCAGGTTTTGGGAAGTTGAAGGGCTTCCCCCAGTCATCCCCTTCAAGCATCACTTCCATAAGCGTAGCAAAGAGGAGCCGTACCTCTCGTTCAAATTCCCCATAGGTCCGTAGCGGCGCCTGCTCCCCGTTCCAGACTTTTCCTTTGAAGACGATTGGCTTGTCACGCCAGAGTTTTGGAACACCTGGTGAGAGCTGAACCGATGAAAAGACCACCTGGCCGCCACGGGCGACCATCATCTGGGTCATCTCGTAGACGAACATCTGCATCAGTTGTTTGATCTCGGTCTTATTCATCCCCTCGACATAGGGTGCGAGGAAGGTGAGGAAGTTGTAGTATCCCTGACCCCCGGCAAAGTTTGTCTGAGCAGATCCAAGGGCTTTGACGGCATGCAGAACGGCAACCTCCGGGCGTTTCGCAGGACCTGCAACGCTTGCTTTGGTCCCGTTTCCATCCGGCATCAGGCCATAGTAGAAGAAGTAGCGGAGGTCCCAATCCTGGCAAAATGGTCTGCTCCCAAAATATTCCAGGTCATGGATGTGCATATCTCCTGTGAGGTGAAGATCGGCCAACTCCGGAGGGAGCTGGAGGAGATACTGCTCCTTACTGATCTTGTCAGCCTTCTTCTTATGCGAAGTTTCGGCATTCTCCTGAAGATTGGAGTTATCCTTGGACTCAAACCCTCTGCCGACATCGATCAGGTGCGCATCAAAAACAGGAGTTCCGACCCGTGTGCAGACGTTCCGGTAGTCGACCAGCCCCTCTTCGAGGAGGGTCATGTTCATGATCTCACGGATAAGAGGGCCTGAGAGAAAGGTGAGTCCAAGCTTTTTTATTCTGTTTTCAACTTCAAGTGCAATCCGCTCGGCGAGCTCGCGCTCCGCCCCTTCCCTCCCATAAAAGGTCTGGACAAGCCGTGTCTCCTGAAGGATTTGGTTCTCGATTTTTGTCCGGTCCCAGTCCATCATGTGGCCAAACGAGGTCCTGACCTTCGGCATAGCGGGCCGAAATGCTCCGTCGAGGGTCGACTGGCGTGTATCTTTCATTCGGCCTTCACCGTTTACATAATTCTTCGACAGAGTTCTGTACCTCTCCATGTGCGAAGATTTCTTTTGAAGTGAGATACTCTTCGTCTATCTGGAGGACAGGTGCTTCCATCACAAAGATACCGTTCATCCGGAGATCGGTCAGTGCTTCGGGATCATCGAGGCTTCGTTCTGTATACATAATCTCCTTCTTCTGGAGGTAGCTCTTGAGTATTTCACAATTTGGACAGACTTCGAGTGAATAGACGATGATATTTTTACTATCTGACATAAGGAGTACCCCGGGTTGTGATGATCTATTGGTTCTGGCTAAGAAACTACTTTGCCCTTTTGTAATATCAACTATCCTTTTTGTATATGATGGCAGGTGAAACCTTAACCTTCATAAACACTGATTAACTGGGTAATTGCTATGGTCCGGCTGTTTATCGCAATTGATATAACCGATTCTTGCCGGGATGCCCTGTCTTCCCTGCAGAATCCTCTCATCGGAATGAAGGGGAGACTTGCAATCGTTGATCCCTCTCTTCTGCATATAACACTGAAATTTCTTGGAGAAGTACCGGGAGATCGCATCACATCGATCATATCCGCGCTCAAAACCATTCGCTCACCATCATATGAGGTTGATATCCGGGGAATAGCATCCAATAATCCACGTCGGCCGCGTGTCATCTGGACAGAAGTCCGGGATGGCGGCCGGAGCGCTCAGCTTGCCGGTATGATCGAATCTGTCCTTGAACCTCTTGGATTTCCATCTGAAACTCGTCCTTTTCGTCCGCATATCACCCTTGCGCGGGTAAAGGAGTTTCATCCTGATCTCCCTGGTCAGCTCAGAGAGATCTCTTCTTCTGAATCATCCGGGTGTGCATCAATGCCCGTCTCGTCTTTTCTTCTGAAGAAGAGCACCCTCACCCCCCGCGGCCCTGTTTACGAGACACTTGCCGAGGTGACGTTATGACCCGAACCAGGCTTGAGGAGGATGTCCTCTCCCGTATCAGGCCGACACCCGAAGAGGTCCGACATATTCGCGCAATATCAGATGAGATCATTCGGTATCTTAGCGAAGAGCACAACCGGCCATCGATGGTTGTCGGCTCAGTGGCGCGGGGCACATTCGTCAGGGGAGACCGTGATCTTGATATATTCATGCTCTTCCCTCCCGATCTCCCACGTGATGATCTTGCTGAAGAGGGAATCAGAATCGCGCGAAATGTCGTTGATCACTTCGGGGGAACAGCTGTTGAGAAGTATGCCGAACATCCATATTTAAATGCCCGCATCTATGATCTCGACTGTGATCTCGTTCCCTGCTATCATGTCGCTTCAGCACGGGAGATCAAGAGCGCGGTTGACAGAACACCCTTTCATACTCTGTACATCACCCCCCGTATTCCACCTCTTGTCGATGATGCCCTCCTTTTAAAGCAGTTCACCAAAGCAGGAGGTGTCTATGGGTCAGACCATATGACGGAAGGTTTCTCCGGATATCTCTGTGAACTCCTCATCCTCTATTATGGCGGGTTCCGGCCGCTCATCGAAGCGGCGGCGGCATGGCGACCCGGATGTCTCATCGATCCTGAGAATCACCGGACCCGTTCATTTGATGAGCCGCTTGTGGTGGTCGATCCCACTGATCCCAACAGGAATGTCGCCGCCGCCCTTTCACTTGATCGGATGTGTGAATTCATTGAGCTTGTCCGGGCATATCGTGCCGCCCCTTCCGATGCCTTCTTCTCCTGCCGCCAGCCCGTTTCCTTCTCAAGGAATCAGCTCATAATGGCTCTGGAGGAACGGGGGACCGAACTCTATCTCCTGAACTTTGGGACTCCGGCATATGTCCCCGACACAGTCGTACCCCAACTTCGGAAAAGTCTTACTGCAATAGCAGATCTCCTTCTGCGAAATGGTTTCCATGTTAACAGGACTGACTGTTTTATGGGAGATGATGTATCGGTTCTCCTTTTTGAACTCTTCAATGAGACAGTGCCGCCGGTTGTCCGGCATATCGGACCCCCTGTCTGGAATGGTGGAAACGCTGAAAAGTTTGTGCAGAAATATCTTGATGACTCACCCCTCTCCGGACCTTTTATCGAGGATGGTCGGTATGTGGTCGAGATACGGCGGCCATATACGAAAGCGGCCGAGCTTCTCTCATCAGAGACTCTTCTTCATGCTGCCCTCGGGAAGCATGTCAGAAAGTCGATGATGATCGGATGGGATCTTAAGAGTGGTGAAGACTGCTGGACTGAAGATCTTGCAGTCTTCTTTGCGAACTTCTTCGAACGTTCAGGCCCTGGCGTTCGGATAATGAGGCTTGGCGAGGAGTAGGGTGTGAATCAGGTCAGCGTTAATCAGCATACCGTCCGTGTCTCCTGGTTTTATCTGCTGCTCTGGATCGCCTCCGCCTCCGCTTTTATTATTCTTCTGGCGATGCGGAGCCCCTACTGGCTGGTTGCACTCCCTGGTCTTGTCTTTATTTACATGTGGTTCATGCTTGTGACCCTTTATCCCGGATCGCTCCTCCTCAGCGAGACACATATGACGCTTCTGATGATGGGGTCAGGCAGGAAGCGGGTCATCCCATTATCTGATCTCATGGTGGAGGAGCAGGAACACAATTTTGAGCTGAAATCAGCTACCATAGAAGAGAAGAGGCGATATCTTCTCTCAAAGAAGGACCTCTCCCCAGAGATGGCCGACTATCTTCGCAGACGATCAAAACGTGCTCCCCGAAATCGAAAACGGTGAATGGTGACCATATGGTCATCTCCTATCCGAATGTATGAAGGGTTGCTGCAATGAAGACAAGTCCGCCGAGTGTTGTATTGATTGCCGGGAGATACCAGTATAGTATCTTAATGTCAACGTCTCTCTTCAGCAGCAACAGGAGAGGAATTGCAGGGTATATCAGTACAAGGAGGCTTGCCGGGTGTATTCCTGAAGCAAATATGACAATTATGGAGAGGCTCGCCCAGAAGAGGAGACAGAGGAGAAGTGATGGCCTCTCACTCAATACAACTGCTGTTGTTTGCAGACCTGCTTTTTTATCATACCCGATATCCGGGATGGCGGAAAAGAGATGCATGGCGGCTATATGGAAAAACCCAGCAAGAATAAGGAACCATGGTGGCAGATACCCTGACGCAAGGTAATAGCCGAATATCCCTGGCATGATATAAAGCATGTTTGAAGCAAAATCGAGACCTGGCAGCTCTTTAAAGCGCAGGGGTGGGGCGCTATAGAAGAATGAGAGGAAGAGAAAGATGGAGAAGATCACCCGTTCTGTCCAGTCTGCCTGGGTGGCAAGGAGGATGAAACTGATGCCTGCAACGAGGGTGAGGAGGAAGAAGAGACCCTTTTGATCCTTCTTTTGCCATCGATACTCCTGTACATCTTTTTTAGGGTTATTTTTGTCCGTCTCCTGATCAAAATAATCATTGACGCCATAAATGAAGATATTTGCGGGGATGAAGAAGTAGAAGAGATAGATCATATATTCTGGCCGAAGAAATGCCTCCCAGGATGCCATCCCGAGGGCAAATCCGACAACATAGGTTCCACCAGTATATATCCAGAATCGTACTCTGGAGATGCGAAATGCAAGAGAGAGAAGGTTCTCAGACATCACTCTTCACTCTTGCGGGAGCAAAGCCATGGAGCGGTTCCACAGGCTCTTCTGGAGGATATTGCAATGGTATTTCCAAGGGCTGTTGCGACGATCCGTGGAATTGAGGGCTTCACCTTTCGTTCATAGACGATTGAGGGACGCGTCTGAATTACACGGGCAGTCCAGGTATACATATCGGATGCCGTCTTCACCGGAATAAGAGATCGGGCTGGAATTGAAGAAAATCCTTTCTCTGCCTCTTCCTGCCATATCTCATACCTCTCAATCTGTCTTTGCAGGAATGCGTCGAATGCCTCAGGATTGCGCCGTATATGATCCTCATCGAGGCTCGCAAGCCCAAACTGACTGAGTTCCTCCACCGGGAAATAGAGCCTTCCCAATCTTAGATCTTCGGGGATATCCCTGATAAAATTGATATATTGCATTGCTCTTCCAAGCAGGCGGGCTGCATGATCTGCTCTCTCCGGGAGTCTGAGGATACGTGCCATCATCAGGCCGACAACCTCGGATGATCCGTACAGGTATCCGAGGAGATCCTCCTCTGTTTCATAGTGGCTGACAGTAATATCCATCTCCATGGATCTGAGGAAGGCATCAACCCACCCGGGTTCAAAAGAGAGGCGCAGAGCCAGATCTGCAAACCCGTCGATGACCACATTCCCGGTTATCTCACCAGATGCCGCCCTCTCATAGGTATCAACGAATGAATAAAACGCCTCAGTCTCCTGGGGGATGGCATCAACATAATCATCTGCCACACGGACGAAGCTGTAGAGGATGAAGACATCTCTTCTAATCTCGCGGGGAAAGAAGAGTGTACTGTAGAAGTACGTCCTGCTTCCACCATAGAATATCGATAATAATGTCGTATCCATTCATATCCCCGCTATCTCTTTCGTCCGGCGATCTCATCGGCAATGATCTGCGACGATATCAGCGTCATCGGAACGCCGATCCCGGGATGGGTATACTGGCCGGTATAGTAGAGATTCTCAACCTTCCTGCTCTGGTGTGCCGGCCGCCAGAAAGCTGTCTGGAAGAGGGAGTGTGTCAGCCCAAGTGCTGTTCCACGGTATGCATTGTATCGCTCCTCAAAGTCGCCCAATGCAAAAATCCTCTTCGTTACGACTGCATCTCTGATGCTCTCCCCGGTTGTTGATTCGATGTGATCGATGATCTGGTTGTAGAATCTCTCCCGAATCTCCGGCGAGTCCGGGATGCCGGGTGCAAGAGGGACAAGGATGAAGAGTGCCTCTCCATCTTCAGGGGCAGCCGATGCATCGGTCTTTGACGGGACATTCACATAGTATGACGGACTCTCGGGCCATTCAGCCTGTGCAGGGTCGAAGATGCGGTGGAAGTTCTCCTCCCAGTCCTTATCGAGGAAGAGGGTGTGATGCGCAAGAGACTCTGCTTTCTTGTTAATACCAAGATAGACGACAAATGCGGACGGTGCTATCTCCCGCTTCTTCCAGTACTTCTCCGGATAGGTGGCATATTGTGGTTCAAGCAGGGCCATCTCAGCATGCGGATAATCCGCATTGACGATGACGATATCTGCTTCATATGTATCGTTTGAGGTGGTAACACCGGTTGTCACACCGTCGCTGACATCTATCGAGGTGACGGGTTCATTGAAACGGAATGAGGCACCGTTCTGTCTGGCGAGATCATAGATCCCTTCAACAACCTTCCGCATACCACCATCCGGGTACCATACCCCCATGCTCAGATCAATATAGGACATCATATGGTAGAATGCAGGCGTATTCTTCGGCGAGCTGCCGAGGAAGCCGACAGAATATTGTACGATCCTGCGTGCTTCATCGCTTGAAAAACGTTTTTTAACGAAGGAATCGAGGCTTTCGAAGATATGAAATTTTCTCCCTTCCAGGATCATATGGGGATCGAACATATCAAAGATGGATCGATAGTCCCGGTACAACATCTGCCCAATTGCGAGGTCATACTTCTCTTTTCCCTCATTGAGGTATCTTCTGAGTTTCTCTCCTCCATCTTTTTCGAAGGTATCAAATAAGGCGAGGTTTTTTGACACATCTGATGCGATGTCGATGGTCGGCCCTTCTTCGAAGTAAATCCTGTAGGACGGATCGAGGCGGGCCAGATCATAGAAATCCTCTGGCTTCTTCCCAAACTCAGCGAAGAACTTCTCATAGACATCCGGCATCAGATACCATGACGGTCCCATGTCGAATGCATACCTCCCGTCTCTATGAGTACCTGCCCTGCCACCCGGCTGTTCATTCTTCTCTATGACGGTGACATCAAACCCCTCTTTGGCAAGCAATGCAGCCGCCGAAAGCCCTCCAAATCCTGCTCCAACAATAATCAGTTTCATCCAGGCACGCTCCTCTGTTTATAATTATGTTGTTATTATTATCTTTTATAGACTATAATTGCATATCTCATTAATAAATCTATTTTTTGAGGTTTTCTGGTGATATTTCATCTTCAGGGAAGAGTGGGTCTATCTGTGTCAGATACAGGAGGCTGATAAGAAGTATGGCCCCGATAATGAATGGGATGAGTAATCCGGCATACAGGAGGTACCCGGTCCATAATGAGATGATCAGAAGAAGACTGGATGCCATACCTATGGCAATCGGTCTCTGGCATATCAGTCTCTCTTTCATCCCGAGATAGAGTATTCCGGAATAAATGAGTCCTGTCAGCAACCAGCCAAGGAAGTTGATGGCCGGCACTCCATAATACCAGCCTCCACCTGGCCATATCCAGAGCCCTGCATGAACGATCGCCGGATCAATGGCAAGATCAATGAGGACGAGCAGGAGGGCACCTCCAATGATCAGGCGCCAGGGATGCGTACCTGCAAGATGTGAGGCAATAGTAAAAGCACCAAGCAGTATTGGAAGATAGGCGAAAGCAACGGTGAATGGAACGAGATCAAAGAGCAGAAACCCGAGATTATCAGAATAGTGAAATTCACCATAGGGCAGACCTGTGACAATCGCCTGTGCCTCAACAATGAGAGGAATGATGCTGAGGATCGTCAGGAGAAGAATCCCTCTCCACAGTCCGGCTTCCTTACAGAGAATGAAATAGGAGGGCAGGGCGATTGCGATGATAAAAAGCCCTGAGATAGCGGGAATATTAATATCCGTATCGAATCGTATGATCAGAAACCCTGCCAAAAAAAGAACGATTGATATAACCATCAGGACTGTCGTAAGATTTCTCCGCATCATGAACGGATACTATCCCCTGATGATAAAAAAGGATTTCCGGGTAGCTGATACTATCCCCGTGGGATTCCTCGTGCCGCCTTCCTTGCGGCAAGAGACTCAATTGGCTGCCGGTCAATCGTCTCATCCGCGATGAGTGCCCCCGCAGCGATGGCAGAGTGTACAAACGCCTCTCCCACCCCGCTCCGGATGATGAGTGTCGTATACCCTTCCGGTGATCCGATTGCCCCTGCTGAGATGTCCGATTCTCTTGCCGTTAAATCTGTACAGATTGTACATCCAGGCCGGATCGCCTCCTCCAGTTCCTTCAGGGGAATCCTGATCACCCCTCCATCCGTCTTTGTCACATCGAGACCGCCTTTGACATTGAGCCTCTCAATATCGTAGGGCATGAGATGATGGCGCCTGCCGAGAATGTCTCCGACAAGATGATCGTAATCGAATGTCTCAGTACAGAAGAGACCCAGTACGAGCCGTATGGAGCGGGCGTATGGCCGCACAAGATCGTTGTCGCTCTTCTTCATCAGAGCAAGCGCTTCTGTGACGCAGGGGAGGCCGATGACCGCGATACGTCTGCATTTCTTCTTCAGAACGGCCTCTTTCAGGGCTGCAAGGAGCGGAACCCACCAGGCGTATCTGCTTCCTGCATGCCGGATAAGATCTCCTGATGATGTGATGACGACTGACTGTGGCTGCAGCGTAAACCGATCTTCTGTGACGGTGACAACTGCATCTATCATTTCCGTCTCTAAAGCGTGGGCGAGAATCGCTGTCACCGCACCACCGCTCTGCTTATGTGGGATCTCGGATCCGGCCTTCGCTGCAATTATTGACCGGTACTCCCCAAGAAGGCCGCGCCCCTGTATCGTTCCTACACGTGGACAGACGGCATAACAGGCGCCGCAGGGGACACCATCGACGACCTCTTTACAATAGAACCTGTTCTCCGGACAGATGGTCTGATCTGAACAGAATACGATAGCGTCGGCCGGACAGACCGCTACACAGGCACCGCAACCAGAACAACGGCCGGTATTCCACACTTCACGCTGCAGGTCCTGATAATTACTTCCTGACACCACACTCACTCCCAGGTATATTTATTTGCAAACGGCCGGCCGCTTGCAGGGGTTATCCTCGTATATCCATCTTCAATGAGACGACTCGGATCGACAGAAAACCGCTCGGCATACTGCCTGATGAAGGGAATGATCCGGGCTTTGTCTTCCTCTGTTGCTTCTGCTTTCTTCGCACCGACCCCAAGGAGGCGTTCGGGAACGTCACCCCGTATGAATATCTCGCCTCCATGAATCCCTGATCCGATTCCGCGATCCGGCAGGACTCTCTTCTCCTGCAATCCAAGAATGATCACAAGTCCTCCTGCCATATATTCTCCAAGGAAGGCACGGGCATTTCCACCGACGACCAGGACCGGGCGGTGTTCGCCATATTCTTTCATATGGATCCCCCCACGGTACCCGATATCGTCACGAACCATTACCATTCCTCCCCGCATCGAATGGGCTGTGGCATCTCCGGAACTTCCATGAATGATAATCTCCCCTGCATCCATGGTGTTGCCTGGTGCATGGTCGCAGTTGCCGAAGACCTCAACCGTAGGACCGCTCATAAACATCCCGAGATCCCCGCCCGGAATTCCATTGACAGTGATGGTAACCTCGCCCTTCAGTCCATCGGCAATGAACCGCTGGCCAAGGACATTATCGATCCGAATCTGCGACACTCCGTCCTGGACAGCGGATCGAATCTTCTTGTTCAGGGGTGTATAGTGCAGTCCGTCTGCATCGATCACGATCTCCTTCCTCATACTTATGCCCCCACCGGCTTGACATCAAGGACGTTCATCATCGCCTCGTCAAGCAGATACGCCCTGAGCCTGTCGCGGTTCCCACGCAGGCTCTCGATACTGTTAATCCCGGCCGCACCCATCAGCTCGCTGATCTCAAGCGTCCAGCCTTTGAAGAGGTTGGCGACATGCTGCCACTCGACATCCGGATTAAGGCGTTTCGTCAGTCCGGGTATCTGGGTTGCGATGCCCCAGGGACATTGCCCGCGATAACATGTGCCGCAGACCCTGCAACCCATAGCGATCAATGCGGCAGTTCCAATATAGATGGCATCAGCTCCGAGCGCGATCGCTTTTGTTACATCGGCTGCATCCCGGATGCCTCCGGAGGCGATGATCGAGATCTCATTTCTGATACCCTGTGATCTGAGCTTCTGATCAACTGCCGCGATGGCAGCCTCGATCGGGATGCCGACATGATCCCGGAATACCCGTGGTGCGGCCCCGGTGCCTCCCCTGAATCCATCAATGACGACGGCATCGGCAGATGATCGTGCAATTCCGGATGCAATGGCCGCGACATTATGGACGGCGGCAATCTTTACAAAGATAGGCTTCTTCCACTCGGTCGCCTCTTTCAGGGAATGGACGAGCTGTTTGAGATCCTCTATCGAGTAGATGTCATGATGGGGCGCAGGGCTGATCGCATCGCTCCTCTCCGGGATCATCCTGGTCTGTGAGACGTCAGGTCCGACCTTCTCTCCCGGCAGGTGGCCGCCGATACCAGGCTTTGCCCCCTGCCCTATCTTGATTTCGATGGCTGCTCCACGTTCCAGGTAGTCAATATCAACACCAAACCGCCCTGAAGCGACCTGGACGATCATATTATCCTGGTACTGACGGAGTGACGGGTGTAATCCACCCTCGCCTGTTCCCATGAATGTGCCCTGATCCGCAACTGCACGTGCCATCGATAGCTGGGCATTCAGACTGATTGCGCCATAGCTCATATGCCCGATCATGATCGGTGTGTTTATGCGGAGATTTGGCGCAAGGGTTGTCTTGAGCAGAACATCCCCTTTATCATTCCGGTGAAGATCCAGTTTTCGTGGCTTCTTCCCAAGATAGGTCCGAAGCTCCATCGGTTCGCGGAGGGGATCGATGCTTGGGTTGGTTACCTGGCAGGCATCAAGGAGCAGGCGGTCGAATATGCTCGGGAGATCCTGTGCATTTCCCATCCCGGCTAATACAATTTTTCCTGTTCGTGCCTGATTATAGATCGCCTCACGCGCCTCCCTGCTCCAGACCGGATGGCTCCTATAGTCGATCGGCTTCTCCTCGATGGTTATTGCGTCACGTGGACACATCGCAACACACCGGTGACAGGCAACGCATCGGCGCGAGTCGATATGAATCTTCTCGCCTTCAAGGCGATATGTTCCGTATGGGCAGTTCTCGATACACCGCTCGCAGAGCATACACTCGTCGGTATCAATCCTGACCTTGAACTTCATCGGTACTGATCCAAGACTCATATCCTGACCCTCCCAATGACCGGCTCCCCGGCTTTTGGCATCCAGACCCGATCAAGGGCTGGCTCCATACGTCTGATCGCCGCTTCCTCGCTTGATATGTATAAGCGGTCTCCTGATTCCGCAGCGATGAGGGGCCTAAGCTTGATACGATCAGTAAAACCGACGATGCCCTCAGCTGTTGCAACAACGATGGCAAAGGGTCCGTTCATCAATGCGGATCCATAGGTCAGGCGGATCGCCTGATTCAGCCTCTGCTGTTCATCCGGCATCTGATCGATCTCATCCCAGAATGGAGGGGCGAACGCCCGGACCATCAGATCTTCAGGTAGGCCATGTTTTCGTCCGAGGAGATCACAGAGGTACGCAACGACCTCGGTATCGGTATACATTGTGCACCGATAGCCGTAACTTTCAATATAACGGCGGTTAGTGCCATACGAGGTTATCTCACCGTTATGCACCACACTCCAGTCGAGGAGGTTGAAGGGGTGTGCTCCACCCCACCACCCGGATGTGTTTGTTGGATATCGGTTATGGGCAAGCCAGATATACCCTTCATATTTCTCGATCTGGTAAAAGTCTGCCACCGCTTCAGGCCAGCCTGATGCCTTGAAGACGCCGATATTTTTCCCTGATGAAAAGACTATTGCACCGGGAATTGTCGTGTTAATCTGCATGACGAGCTTCATCACGATATCCTCATCCGGTGTCCTGCTTCCCGGCATCAGGGATATATCAGGCTTGAAGAAGTACCGCCATGGAATATGGGTCCGTCTGAGATCAGGCTGTTCAACAGTTGGAATTTCTTCCTGATCTTCGATATGACCCCATTTTCTGAGTATCTCATCAACTGCGACCTTCGGCTCCACAAGGTTATCGTAGAAGATATGGAGTGCGTAATACTCTGCATAATCGGGGTACACTCCGTATGCAGCATAACCGGCCCCTTCGCCACTTCCCCGTTCATCCATCAGAGAGAGGGCCTTTTTAATGCTGGATCCATCCATCCCGGATCTGGATCTGTCTATGACACTGATAATTCCACACATGGGTAATCACACGAGGCTGAATATAACCTCATTATCTGGTATCTATATGGTTGTTCCATTAAATATTTATAGTAATCAGTAGAAGTAATCTTCCATATGACAGGAGACAGTGTGTCCAGGATCCTGGAAAAGATAGAGGAAGACAGGGTGCAGTTCATCCGTCTTCAGTTCACTGATATCCTTGGGATGTCAAAAAATGTTGCTATCCCTGCGAAGCAGGCTGAGAAGGCACTGACCGACGGGATAAGCTTTGATGGTTCTTCTATCCAGGGCTTTGCCAGGATTGAGGAGTCTGACATGGTCTTAAAGCCGGATATCTCGACATATCAGATTCTGCCATGGCGCTCTGAGAAGAACCGTGTTGCACGGTTCATCTGCGATGTATATACTCCAAAAGGAGCTCCATTTGAGGGTGACCCCCGGTATATTCTCAGGAAGCAGGTTGAGGAAGCCAAAAAAATGGGTTATATCTTCAACACCGGCCCGGAGCTTGAGTTTTTCCTCTTCAAGCAACAGAATGGAGTTCCATCTCTTGAGTTTCAGGATGTCGGAGGATACTTCGATCTCGCCCCGACGGATCTTGCAGAGGATGTCCGGCGGGATATCATCATTGCCCTCACTGATATGGGCTTTGATATCGAGGCGTCCCATCATGAGGTGGCGAAATCCCAGCATGAGATTGATTTCAAGTACGGTGATGCCCTCACGACGGCAGATAATGTCATCACCTTCAAGTATGCAACAAAGACGATTGCTCTGCAGAACGGGCTGCATGCAAGCTTCATGGCTAAGCCAATCTTTGGGATTAATGGTTCAGGAATGCATACCAACTGTTCCCTTGGTACAATGGATGGCCAGAACGCATTCTATGATCCTGATGCGCCAAAGCAGCTCTCAGAGACCGCCATGCAGTTTATTGCAGGCCTGCTGAAGCATGTGAAGGGGATCACCCGACTTGCAAATCCGACGGTCAACTCCTACAAGCGGCTTGTTCCGGGGTATGAAGCTCCTGTCTATATCGGCTGGAGCGCCTCCAACCGGACTGCGCTTGTGCGTGTGCCTGCTCCCCGTGGACGGAGCACCCGGGTTGAGCTGAGGAGCCCTGATCCAACCTGTAATCCGTATCTCACCTTTGCGGCGATACTTGCCGCAGGCCTTGATGGGATCAAAAACAAGCTTGAGCCCCCTGCAAGCGCGGATAAGAACATCTTCCATATGACAAATGAAGAGCGGAACAATGAGGGGATCTACACCCTGCCAGGAAGCCTCATAGAGGCCAACCAATACATGATGCAGGATGCTCTCATCTGCGCCACCCTCGGTCCTCATGTGACTGAGAACTTAAACTCAATCGCAGAGATTGAATGGGACTCGTTTAGGACCGCCGTCACCGACTGGGAGACGAACCGGTACCTCTCGACCTACTAAAACCACCCTCCCTTTTCTTTTTCAGACCGGTTGCGGAGCTGTATTATTCAGCCTGATCTCTGTATGTGTTGTCCTCACTTTTGATCCCGTCTCTTTTCGGCGCTTTTGAATGCTGAAAGGACTGTTTTCTGGATCGTTTATAGGAAGTTATATAAACAATAGAAGATAACTTCCTTCTATGTCATGTGTGAAGGGAGATGAGTCCATGCCTTTCGGGCTTCATCAATCCTTCATATCTGACGTTGGTGGTCCATCTGCCCGGGGTATCCCCGGAGGTGGCCATGTGCTGATTGAACAAACTCGGAAATGGGGTTGAAACAGAATGGAACTTGATTCAGGTGCAACCGCCTTTGTGCTGATTGCAACTGCAATGGTTATGCTGATGACGCCCGGTGTTGGGCTCTTCTATGGTGGCATGGTACGGAGGAAGAACTTCATTTCAGCGATAGCGCTGGCGATGATATCGTTTGCGGTGGTCAGTGTTCAGTGGGTACTGATCGGGTATTCACTTGCATTCGGGCCGGATGTCGGGGGCTTCATCGGTAATCTGGATCATGTTGGGCTTGCTGGTGTCGGCATGGAAGGTGATGGAATACCGGATCTCCTCTTCATGGTCTTCCAGCTGGTCTTTGCCGGGCTGACCCTTGCGATACTGACCTCAGCTCTTGCTGAACGGGTGAAGATCAGCTCATTCATCGTCTTCGGCCTTCTCTGGACGACCCTCGTCTATGATCCGCTTGCTCACTGGGCATGGGGTGGTGGCTGGGCTCACCAGCTTGGAGCACTGGACTTTGCAGGGGGAACGGTTGTTCATATCAGTTCAGGGTTTGGTGCTCTGGCTGCTGCGCTTGTCATCGGAAAACGGATCGGCTTTGGTACCCATTCAATGGAACCACATAACATCCCGATGACCCTGCTCGGTGGAGCACTCCTCTGGTTTGGGTGGTTCGGATTCAACGCCGGTTCAGCCCTTGCTGCTGATGGACTGGCCGCAAGTGCCTTCGTTGTGACAAACACTGCCGCGGCGGCTGGTGCCCTCTCATGGATGTTTGCTGCATGGCTCCATGGAAAACCATCATCACTTGGAATGATCTCAGGTGCAATTGCCGGACTTGTTGCGATAACTCCTGCTGCAGGTTTCGTCGATCCCCTTTCGGCCATTGCAATAGGTTTCATCTCTGGACTTGTATGTTACAAAGCGATGTTGTGGCGGATTAAAAAAGGACTTGATGAGACTCTGGACGCATGGGCCATCCATGGTGTCGGAGGTTTCTGGGGTGCCCTGGCGACCGGTATCTTTGCAACAGCTGCAATAGGTGGTGTTGATGGTCTCCTCTATGGAAACTATGCTCAGTTTGGGATTCAGGCAATCGATGCGATAGCCGCGGTTATCTATGCCTTCGTCGTCACCTATATCCTCGCCTATGTGGTTCATAAGACGATAGGCCTGCGGGTAACCGAAGAGGAAGAGTATGTCGGCCTTGACATCTCCCAGCATGGGGAGAAAGTCGCAAACTGATGGAGGAACTCTGAGATGAAAAAGATTGAGGCAATCATTCGGCCTGAGCGGTATGAAGTCGTTGAGAAGGCTCTTGAAGAGAATGGGTTTACAGCCATGACGATATCGGAGGTACAGGGGCGGGGTGCCCAGAAGGGCATCACCCTTCAGTACCGTGGTGGAGTGATGAAGGTGAATCTCATCCCAAAGATCAAGATCGAAATCTTCAGCAGGGACGAGGATGTCGAGAAGATAGTTGGGATCATTAAAAACAGTGCAATGACGGGGAAGGTCGGGGATGGTCGGATCTTCGTTCTGCCTGTCGAGGGGGAGTACTGGGTCCGAAACCACGAAGGTAACTAAAAACAGATGGGCTCCATCAGTGTACTATCTCCCACCATGGTGAGGGGGGCAGATGGAGCCCTACAATGTCCCCCTCATCATATTCTAACGATTATATCCAGCCGCGAAGCTTCATTGCATTAATGATGCGTTCTGAGGCGACGACATATGCCGCTTTTCTCATGGTAATACCGCTTGTCCTGGCCATCTGGAAGACGTCACGGTATGCCTTGATCATCTTCTTCTCAAGCCTCTGGTTAACCTCTTCCTCGGTCCAGGCATCAAATGTCTTGTTCTGAATCATCTCGAAGAAGGAGACTGTTACTCCTCCGGCATTGCAGAGGATATCAGGGATGACATGGACGCCTTCCTCAAAGAGAATCCGATCCGCTTCAGGTGTTGTCGGTCCGTTTGCAAGCTCGGCGACGATCTTCGGGGTCATCCTCTCGGCGATTGCAGGGGTGATCGCATCTTCAAGCGCTGCTGCAATGACGATATCTGCCTCAAGGGTGAAGACGTCATCACCGTTCAGTTTCTCTGTATTTGGAGATCCGACGACGCTGCCTGTCTTCTTCTTCTGGGCAGTCACCTCTTCAAGGTTTAAGCCCTCAGCATGGTAGACGCCTCCTTGTGAATCGGATACCGCAATGACCCGTGCATTGAGGAGGTTTCGTGCAAGATATGCCGCATTGGCTCCGGCATTTCCAAAGCCCTGTATTGCAACCGTTGCATCTTTCAGCTGGATATTCAGCTCCCGGGCTGCTTCACTGATGGTTGCGATACCTCCACGTGCTGTGGCTTCTGTCCTTCCAAGTGCACCACCAATCTGTATTGGCTTGCCAGTAATAACACCTGGCTGGAACTTGCCCGCAAGCCGTGAGTACTCATCCATCATCCATCCCATTACCCGTGCATCAGTTCCGACATCAGGCGCCGGTACATCGGTCTCGGGGCCGATGAAAGGTGCAATCCGCTGGATATATTTCCGGGTCAGCCTCTGCAGCTCTCTGTCTGAGAGGATTTTCGGATCGCAGACGATCCCTCCTTTTGCACCACCAAGGGGGAGATCGAGGAGCGCTGTCTTCCAGGTCATCCATGCGGCCAGTGATCTGACGGTGTCGATCGTCTCTTCAGGGTGGTACCGGATACCTCCCTTCATTGGACCGAGTGCATCGTTCCACTGGATTCGATATCCGGTGAAGACCTTTACCCGTCCGTCATCCATCCGGATCGGGATAGAAACAGTCAGTTCACGGATTGGGTGGCAGAGCAACTCTGTCGTCAGCATATCCAGATTCATGAACCGTGCACAGTCAAGGATTTGAGGTGGAAGACCGTTATGTCTGTGGTCGAACATTTCAGGGACCTCCGTTGTTTCTGTTCTTTTTTCACTCATGTACTATCTCCGAAAACGGTGCGTCCGGGGTATCCCTCCCCAAACGTCATTAAATCTGTACAGCGTGAGAATAATAAGTCCTTGCCTTCCACCCTTTTATAAATATGTTGAAAAGTCTGTCAATCGCCTCAATATTCAGGGCAGAATTCCTATCATTGCTATGCCGATGATCATCATCATGATGGCAAAGACCCTCTTCAGCCTCTCTGCGGGAAGACGGTGTGCTGTTGCGACACCTGTTCGTGAGAGTGGGATCATCGTTCCTGTCAGGATAATCCATTGCAGAAGGTCGATATATCCGAGGTATCCTGATCCCAGATCCGCGACTCCCAGTCCATGAACGATGTAGGCGAGAATCCCACCAATAGAGAAGAAGAGAATACAGGCAGATGACGTGCCCACTGCCCGATGGATCGGGAGATTGAAGAAGAGGAGGAGTATTGGGACGAGCAGGATACCCCCGCCCATACCAAGAAGCCCTGAAAGAGTGCCGATGACCCCTCCGAGAAGTGTCCATGAGAAGAGGCAGGAGTCATCCTTCCCCTGGCATACCGGGGTGCCGGTCACCATCCGGATTGCGGCGATGATAATCATTACTCCAAAGAGGGGTTTCAATATTTCTGCGGGGAGGTGTGATGCCAGTGTTCCTCCTGCAAAGCCTCCGATCAGTCCTGCAATCCCTATTGGAACTGCGGCATTCCAGTCTATTGCGCCCCTTGAATGATGAGCAAAAGCAGCTGCACAGGATACTGGAAAAACGACCGCCAGACTCGTTCCCAAAGCGATCCGGATCGCCAGTGTCGGATCAATCCCTGAGGAGACCAGGATCATATACTGGACCGGTACCATGAGGAAACCGCCACCCACGCCGAGGAGCCCTGCGAAGAAACCGGCGACAATCCCGGTCAGAAGGAGAATAGAGATGATGAAAAGGAGCTCCATCGACAGGATCACAACTGTTCAGATCGGCTCCTCGCCCCGATATTCTGCAAGGAGCCGCTCCATACGCTCATTCTTTCTGATACGGCCGATGAGATCCCTGATCTGATCCTGTTCATCAGACTGGTGGAGTGCATCTTCAAGTGCCGGGACAGCGATCGTTCCGATGCGAATGAGAACGGCTGATGCTGCATCTCTCAGAGCCGGATCCTCTGCATAGATAGCACCAATGAGTGCAGGAAGTGCATTCCTTCCCATTCCTGTGAGCGTGTCTGATGTCCGCTCACGGACGCGACGTCTCGGATCAATGAGGAGATCCATAAGATGCGGGACTGCAGCAGGCCCGATATGGATCAATGCTGCTATTACATGGTCAGCGAGGCGTGTGTCTGCCGAGATGAGTGAATCGATGAGATGCTGGACCGATGTTGGATCTGAGGCGGCGATGAGCGCCTCGGATGCTGCTTCCCGAATTATGCTGTCCTCCTCAAATCTGAGCATCCGGAGGAGATCAGGTATTGCATCTCCGCCCGCTTCATCAAGGATCGCCAGAAGACAGGATTGTTCATCTGCATCTGCTGAAGCATATCGTCTCATCAGTGCAGGGAGTGAACGTTGGATTATAAGACGATTAACTGCCCGTGCGCGCTCACGAACCGCCGGGTCCGGACTCTTCATCAGGCTGGCAACCCGGTCAATTGCCCGCTCATCCCCGATTGCACCAAGTGCAGTCAGGGCAGCATAGATTACTGTGATGGAAGCGCTACTCGTTGCAGAAAGGAGATGGATGATCGTCTCTTCAAATCCTGCCCGCTCAAGGAGCCTGATGGCCCGGACAATCCGGATCTCGTCGTTGCTTTGGAGTGCCTCCTCAAGTGTCGGCGTTGAATTAATTCGCATTCTTCTGAGGGCATGGCCGATCTCATCAAGGAGAGCAGCGGATCGCTGCCCACCACCTTCCTCAGGTGTTTTCATCTTCAATGCAATCTGAACATAGATGTCTGCACAATCCTGATCGTCCAGAGCAAGAAGTGTATGGAGGGCACGAAGCCGGATTATGGGATCATCATGTGAGAGAAGAGGCCGGATATGCCGGGTTGATCCCCTTCCAAGGTTGATCAGTATTCCTGCTGCTTTCTTTGCCTTTGCGTCGCCTGCATGCTCCAGCATGCGGGCAAGCTGCTCATAATCTGCCTCTTCCCGGAGCGCCTCAAATTCACGGTCCCCATCTCGTACCGCCTGTTCACGGTTCATCATCCGGATTGCTTCCCGGCGTGCCTCAGTGGCATGATGATCTGCCGGCTTCTCCTCCAAAACATGGTCGAATGAGATGATTGCCTGCCGGTAGCGCCGCATTCTGAGAAGGGCCCGCCCCCGTGCATACCAGGCATCCGGGTCATGGATATCCTCCCTGAGCGCGGCATCAAACATAATAAGCGCCTCATCATCCTGACCTTCGAATGCAAGGATGCTGCCGAGGGCATATTGGGCAGGCCCGGGATTTTTTAATGTCCCGATGGCTTTTGTCAGGCTTTCCTTCGCAAATGCCCGGCTTCCAATCATATTCATCAGAAGGCCATGCAGGTACCAGCCATCCCCGTCATCAGGATAGCGTCTCAGCACCTCCTTGATCTGCTCTTCTGCTTCTGTAAGCATCCTGCATTTCATGAGTGCTTTTGCACGCTCGATCCATGCCTTGGGATCTTCGGGATTTCTCTCCATCGCTTCTGTGGCGAAGAATAGTTTTCGTGTGGGATCGCGCTCGAGACGGGCACGCGTCAGCAACTCATCTGCTGTTAATTGATTTGCCGCCTCTTCTGTCACCACGCTACGCCACTCCTGATCCTGAAGAGATATAGAGTCGTTATTAACTATCTACTCTTCGCTATCAGGGGATGATCTCACAGCCATTGAATCGTGTATGCTGAAAGGATGAGAGATTGATTGTACCCTTTTGAATGAGATTCTGTATCTCAGGAATGTGATCCAACAACGTTGATCGAAGGTGATGAATTGTCGAACAGACCTCTTCTCTTCCTTCTTCCGGCCAGGGTCGTATGATATTTGAATAGAGACACCTTCCCCCGCAGAATTCGTGGATAGAACATTCTGTGCATGGAAGCCCTGGGAGTGATATGGGGAGATTGCAGGGATCTGCGGTTTTAATTGAACCGAGGATGAGATCCTTCATCCCGGTCATGATAGGGCAGGGAATGATCGATCCATCGGTCTGGATGGTATAGTTTGTGACTCCTGAACCACAACGAAGGCCGGAGGTTCTGTTGAGGAGGAGGTCTTCGGTGGTGGAGAGGAAGGGGTACCACCTGAGTACGTCCCCGTGCTCCCTCATATGGCGTATCCAGTCCTCAAAAAGAGCATTGATGCCGGGGTTATAGCTCTCTGCAACCCACTCCCTGAATCTTCTCTTCTTGTAATCTCCCCAGAAATTTGCATCCATCTGCCAGTGAATCGATTGGAACGGACTGCTCGTTCCGAAGGCGAGATGGGTGACTGAAGCATGGATGTCCGTCTCTTCATCGACGGTCATCCTGGCGATGAGTTCCCCTGAAAAACCGTTATCTTTCAGGACCTGTATATTGGCAGCTATCCGGTTATAGACCCCCTCACCACGGTTATAATCGGTCAGATCCTCTGGTCCATCTATGGAGATGAGGATCGTCTCAAACTGGTTTCGGTAATCGGGGGATAAGCTGTTGAGAAGAAGTCCATTCGTCTGAAGCATGAAGCGGCTGCATGGCGCTTCGTCGATGATCCGGCAGATGAGATCCTGGCGGAGGAGTGGTTCACCGCCGATAAAGGTGACAACAGGATCGGGATCTCTGGCGAGGAACCGGTAGAGCGGGTCCAGAAGGCTCTCATCGAACTCAGGAGGGAGATTGGATGCTATCTCGCAGGGAAAGTCTATCTCATCGAGATCATCAAACATCTTCCCACGGCAGTACCGGCAGCAGAGATTACAGTCATCGGTCAAATAGATGTGAAAGAATACCACTCAGATCTCTCCATTATTTGCCGGAGGATCGGATAAGAGCACTGGTTCAGGCATATTTACCCACAGTAATCAGGGTAATTCGAGGAGAATTATTTTGTGGAGCGTTGATGCCAAATCATGGAATTAATTATCTTTCGGGCACTCTTCAGATAAGATTCATATTCTTTCATGAACAGTCCTTATGCATGCGAGTCCTCATTGCATATGCGACACATGCCGGATCAACAGCAGAGATTGCTGCCTTCATTGCATCAGAACTCAATAATGATGGCATCTCTGCAGAGGCGAAGGAGATAAAGGAGATCTCCAATCCCGGAGAGTATGATCATCTCATCATCGGCGGGCCTGTCTATGTGGGCCGGATGAAAGAGGTGGAGGAGTTCTGCAAACGCAATCAGGCGACGATCAGGGAGCGGATCATCGGAGCATTTATAGTTGGCATGGCATTTACCGGGGATGAGGGGAAGCAGGAGGAGGCAAGGAAGATTCTGGATACGGCGATTGCTCCATTTCGGCCGGGAAGGCTTGGATACTTTGCAGGGAAGATCGATCCCTCCAAACTTTCGTTTTTTGAAAGGACAGCACTCAAACTTGTCAAATCCCCAATCGGGGACTTTCGGGACTGGGATGCGATCAGGGTATGGATCACGGGCGTTGCGGAAGATTTGAAGGGTTGAGATTTGTCTACTGCGGGGTCGTTTCCCCTGGCCATCCATAAAAGTATCTTTACCCTCTATCTCCGGTGAAGAAAGGAAGATATATCTGGAGTATCTGCATCCAGTAGTATGTCCGGGATCTGATATCTGATGGCTGAGATGGCAATCGTCTTTGGTACCCTTCTTCTTGCCCTAGTCCTCTTTGCGACAGGGAAGATACGGTACGATATCGTCGCCCTCATTGCCCTTCTTATTGTAACAATTGCAGGAATCATCGATCCGATGGATGCATTCCTCGGATTCGGCCATCCGGCTGTCATCACCGTTGCAGCTGTTCTGATCGTCAGCAGGGGGCTTCAGAACTCCGGGCTCATTGATATTCTGAGCCGATGGGTTGGAAGGGTCGGTGATGGCGAGGTGAAGCAGATCTTCTCGATGACCGGCATCGTGGCTGTTCTCTCTGCATTCATGAATAATGTCGGCGCTCTTGCCCTGATGATGCCTGTTGCAATCCGAACTGCGAGGAAGAACGGGCGATCCCCTTCCTTCCTTCTCATGCCGGTTGCGTTTGGCTCTCTCCTTGGCGGGATGATCACCCTCATCGGAACACCGCCAAATATCATCATCGCGACATACCGGGTTCAGAACGGTGCCGATCCCTTTCTCATCTTTGACTTTGCATATGTCGGTATCGGGGTGGCGATCTGTGGTATCCTCTTTATATCGCTCGTCGGCTGGCGCCTGATACCGATGCGTGAGAGTCCTGCCTCTACTGACGAACTCTTCTCGGTGAAAAATTACCTGACAGAAGTGAAGGTTCCCGAAGGCTGCAAACTCTCAGGGAAGATGATCGCCGATATCGGAGCGGTTAGTGAAGCTGAAGTGATGGTTGTTGGTGTGATCAGGAGTGGGCGGCGGATCGTTGCCCCATCCAGCTATGAGAGGATACTTGATGAGGATATCCTGATCATCCGGGCGGATTCGGATGATCTTCAGACACTCATTGATGCAACGGGCTTTGAGCTTGCCGGGAAGGCAGATGTCTCTGAAGAGGTGATCGGATCCGATTCTGTCGGTATTATCGAGGCGATTGTCAAGCCGGACTCGCCGATAATCGATAACACCGCATACTCCGCAAACCTCCGCTGGATTCATGGCATTAACCTTCTCGCTGTTGCAAGAGAGGGATCGAGGATCCGGGAACGCTTAAACCAGATACGATTCCGGGCTGGCGACATTCTTCTTCTGCAGGGGAAGAAGGATGCGATGGCTGCGAGCCTTCCTGCTCTTGGCTGCCTCCCCCTTGCCGAACGGGAGATCCGGATCGGCGCACCAAAATGGATCCTCCTTGCGATCGCCATTTTTGGATCGGCCCTCCTTGTATCTGCATTAGGTATTCTCCCTGTCCAGGTTACGTTCAGTGCCGCCGTTGTGCTGATGATTCTCACCTCCATCATTTCGCTCCGTGAAGCCTATGCCAGTGTGGAATGGCCGATTATTATTCTCCTTGGTGCGATGATCCCGGTCGGCCAGGCACTTGAGACGAGTGGCGGCGCTCAATTGATCGCAGAGAGTATTGTCATCGGCTCTTCGATGTTCCCCCCATGGATGACCCTTACTCTCCTTCTGGTCATAACGATGTTCCTCTCTGATCTTGTCAATAATGCCGCCGCGGCTGTTCTGATGGCCCCGATTGCCATCGGTATAGCGCTGGATTTTGGGGCTTCCATCGATCCTTTCCTTATGGCAGTTGCTATCGGTGCTTCATGTGCGTTCCTTACCCCTATCGGCCACCAGTCCAATACCCTGGTGATGGGGCCGGGAGGATACCGGTTTACCGATTACTGGAGGATGGGGATCGTTCTGGAGATGATCATTGTCATCGTCTCGATCCCGCTCCTCCTCATCTTCTGGCCGATGTACTGAGTTCACCTGGAGTAGATTGCATGTGTTGATCCAAACTGGATAACACGCCCCGCAAGGGCGGCGGCAAGCTCTTTTTTCGTTGCTCCCGCTTCAAGAGAGAGTGGTGCATCAAGTGCATAGATCTTGAAGATATACCGGTGTGGGGTTCCGGACTCGGGGCAGGGGCCGCGGTACCCTATCTCTCCATAATCGTTCCTCCCCTGGACAGCACTGACCGGGAAGCTGATGGTTGGTTCTTTCTCCAGTCCTTCTGGAAGTATCCTGACCGGATCGATATTCCAGATGATCCAGTGGGTAAAGTTACCGCCCTCTTTTGAGCTTTCATCCTGCATGATGAGGGCGAGTGCCTTGACATTTTCGTTGAGGCCTTCAATGTTCAGGGGCGGGGAGCGGTCTTCGCCATCACAGGTATAGTCTGCTGGAAATTCACGGGTTCCAAAGCTAACAGATAATTTTTCCATTCTGTCACCATTGGATGAGAGAGGCCTCCCCCTATAAAAAACCAAATGGTGGAATGCAGGGATCTTTGGTGTCTGTTGCCGGGGGATTACCGCTGGCAGACCGCTTTCGTATCGCCATACTGGATGACATGCCCTTTCATCGCCTCGATAACGGCATGCTTGTCAGATCCTGGTGGAATGCCGAGTCTGGAATCAAGGCCATATACTTTGAAGAGATACCGGTGCGTCTCTCCGGGTGGTGGTGCAGGGCCGCGATACCCTGTTTCTCCATAATCATTTGTCCCCTGTACTGCATGGACCGGATGATCGATCTCCGGCAGGGGTGGAAGTCCGGCGGGGATACGATGATCAGCGGGAATATCCCAGGCGACCCATGCACAGAATGAACAGCCCGGCTCAAAGGGGTTAAATGCAAAGACTGCGAGATATGGAGATTTAAGGTTGGCAAGACGTATCAGTGGAGAGAGATTCTGTCCGTCTCCGGTATGGGTTGGTGGAAACTCAACAAATCCGAGGTTGACTGTCAGTTTTTCCATACGCCGATGTATTGCCGGTTAAGATGAAATAACCAGTGGTTCGTAATGACGAAGAAAGTACAACTCTATACAGATGGTGCATCCCGGGGAAACCCGGGGAATGCAGCAGTCGCCTACCTAATAGTTCAGGATGGACGGATCATCAGGGAGCATGGTGAATATATCGGTCTGGTGACCAACAATGAGGCTGAATACAGGGCGATCATCGAAGGGCTGAAGGCGGCCGCACAGCTTGGTGCGAATGAGGTTGAGGTCTTCTCAGACAGCCAGCTCGTCGTCAGGCAGATGAACGGGCAGTATGCTGTCAGGGCAAAGGGGCTGATACCGCTTCATCAGAAGGCTCAGGAGGCAGTCAGTATGTTTTCCTCTGTACGATTTGCCTCTGTTCCACGGGAGCACCCCTATATCCGGATGGCAGATCAGCTTGCAAATGAGGCACTGGATGGAAAAACATCCTCTGTGCAGGTCGAAAAGAAGAATCTTCCTGGCGTCGGACTCCGGCCGATTGGTATTGTCCGATCTGCATACAAAGTGCAGGCTGATGCTCCACGACAGGGGCGGCTTGAGCCGGTTGAGAGCATTATTGAGATATATCCTGACTATGAAGCAGGATTAGAGGGTATTTCTGCATACTCTCATCTGCTCATCCTCTCATGGTTTGACCGGGGCAGCCGTGATACACTCTCTGTCGAACGCCCCGAATGGGGAGCGCCGCGCGGGGTCTTTGCGACCCGCTCCCCGAACCGGCCAAACCCGATTGGCCTCTCGCTTGTCGACCTCCTCAGCATCGATAGCCGGGTGCTCCGGGTGAGAGGTCTTGATGCGCTCGATGGGACCCCGGTTCTCGATATCAAACCATACTCAGCTGCTATCGATTCCCCGGAAAACGATTCTTTATCTGATAAATAGTGATTTTGGGTTTCAAATTCCTTTTTTTCTTTTCATGCACCGATCTATACACCTATAATCTCTCTTTGACAACCTCTTGTAGGAATAAATCTGAGGAATACTATGGCGAATCAACCAGATGGACAGGATTGTAATGGACAGTGTGAAGGATGCACATCAAAGACGGAAGGGTGTGATTCAAACCTTCCAAAGAAGGCTAATATCGATGTAAAACACGTGGTGCTGGTTCTCTCCGGAAAAGGCGGGGTCGGGAAGAGCACCGTCTCGGTGAATCTGGCATATGCACTCTCAAACCATGGGTTCAAAACCGGCCTGATGGATCTCGATATCCATGGTCCAAGCATCCCGAAGATGCTCGGCCTTGAGGATCATAAGCTTCAGATCATGGGAGAGAAGATCCAGCCGGTGAGTGTGACGGGATCGCTTGCGGTCATCTCGATGGCTTTCCTCCTCCCTGAGCGTTCCACTCCGGTCATCTGGCGTGGACCTATGAAGATGACGGCTATCCAGCAATTTCTCTCTGATGTCAACTGGGGGCCGCTCGACTTCCTCGTTGTTGATCTTCCGCCAGGTACCGGTGATGAAGCACTCTCGATCATTCAGCTTGCGCCAAATATCGCCGGTGCAATCATCGTGACGACTCCGCAGGATGTCGCTGTTCTCGACTCGAGCAAAGCGCTCAAATTTGTCGAACAGATCGGGATCAGGCCCCTTGGAATCATTGAGAACATGAGTGGGATGGTCTGTCCACATTGCAAGGAATCGATCGACCTCTTTGGAAAGGATGGCGGGATGAAGGCTGCCGAGGAGTTCAAGGTACCGTTCCTTGGCAGCATACCTCTCGATATTGATATGCGAAAGGCTGGCGATGAAGGGAAGCCCTTTATCATCCGCCGCGGGGACAGCCCAACATGGGCTGCTGTCGATGCCGTCATGGAGAAGCTTATTGACGTCATCGAGAGCTAAAAACTCTCCATTCCGTTTTTAAAAATCAAAAACAACAATACTTAAATCATCTTCTATCGATGATCTCATACGTATCATATCTGATACTATGGTGGGAAATTATGAAGATTGGAATTGTTGGTGGTACTGGAGATATTGGTGAAGGGATGGCACTCCGTCTCTCCCATCTCCATGAAGTGACTCTTGGATCAAGAGATGAGTCAAAGGCATGTGCGACGAGCGACTGCACGATTGAGACATTGAAGGGTCGGGGAATTATCTCCCACTGCAAGGGTGTCTCTAACCAGGAGGCTGTTGATGCAGCTGATGTCATTGTTCTTGCCCTGCCGTTTCAGCATGTCAGGGCAACTCTCTCCGGTCTGACCGGGTTTGAAGGGAAGATCGTCGTCTCCCCTGTCAATCCGATGGGGAAGAAGGGTCATTTCTTCTATGATCAGCCTGAAGAAGGCTCCGCTGCTCTCTATATCAAAAAGATGCTCCCTGAGAGTGCACGGCTCGTCACCGCGTTTAACAATATCGCTGCGCATAAGTGGAAGGAACTTGATGCAGTCCTTGATTACTCAGTAGCTGTCTGCAGTGATGATCAGGAGGCAAAGAAGATTGTCATGAAACTCATCTCCGATCTTCCAAACCTTAGGCCACTTGATGCCGGTCCTCTCTCTTCATCATCAATCGTTGAGAGTATCACCCCTCTCCTTCTGAATATCGCCAAGAATAACGGTATGCGGGATGTCGGGGTCTATTTCAGGTAAATAACAACCTACTTTATCCCCTCTCTTCTTCTTTCGATCAGGTACTTGTGGACCTGACCATATTGCATGTCACATTCCCTTCTTTTTTATACTCTCTTCTTGCCAACTCGGGATTATGCGCTATCTTTATATAACTCATTTTTAGTAATATTTATATAATGGTGGAAGGAAATCTCTTATAACTATGGGACTCAACAGAATATTGAGGTTTCATGGCGCTGCCCAACTGCCTCTTTCAAGGAGATAGAATATGAATCTGCGAAGACCCAATGCAAATGAAGCAATCGGGACGTTCAATCGTTCACGTGATGTCGTACCGATGTCAGGTATCTGTACGCGATGTGTCGATGGTTGTAAAGGTGGCTGTGATATCTGGCTTTCATCATTCCGTGGCCGTGAGGCCATATATCCTGGTCCTTTCGGTGAGATGACTGCCGGGGCTGATAAGAACTATCCTGTTGACTACTCGCATCTGAATATACAGGGATATGCTGTTGGTGCAAAAGGTCTCCCTGAAGGCACTGAGATCAACTCGGATACCGCCATCTTCTCAGCCGCAGATACGACGACAGAGTATGGATGGGATCATAAGGTGCAGATGCGGGCCCCGATCTTCACCGGAGCACTTGGATCCACTGAGATTGCCAGGGCAAACTGGGAGCATTTTGCCATCGGTGCTGCAATATCCGGAATTACCCTTGTTTGTGGTGAGAATATTTGTGGTATCGATCCCGGTCTCGTCCTTGATTCCGCTGGTAAGGTGAAGGAGTGTCCGGAGATTGATCGACGGATCACGACCTATCAGAAGTTCCATGACGGCTATGGTGAAATTCTTGTTCAGCTCAATGTTGAGGATACCCGTTTTGGAACAGCAGAGTATGTTTCATCGAAACACAATCTTGAGACGATCGAACTGAAGTGGGGCCAGGGTGCCAAGTGCATCGGTGGAGAGATCAAGGTGCAGTCTCTCAACTGTGCAACCGAGCTGAAGAACCGGGGGTATATCGTCCTCCCTGATCCGACTCTTCCTGAAGTGCGCAAGGCATACGAATCCGGAGCAATTAAAGAGATCGAGCGTCATTCGCGTGTTGGTTTCATTGGAAGAGAACAGTTCCTTGATGAAGTCGATCGTCTCCGTGATATCGGGTTTAAGCGGATCACCCTCAAGACCGGTGCGTACTCGGCAGTAGAACTTGCTATGGCGATCCGCTATGGGTCAGAAGCGAAGATCGATCTTCTGACCATCGATGGTGCGCCTGGTGGAACCGGCATGTCACCGTGGCCGATGATGAACGAATGGGGTATCCCGACGATTTATATTCAGAGCCTTGCCTACCAGTATGCCGAAGTTCTCAGGAACCGGGGGATGCGGGTACCGGATCTCGCCATCGCAGGTGGTATTGCTGACGAGGCAAACGGGTTTAAGGCACTCTGCATGGGGGCGCCGTACTTTAAGGCCGTCTGTATGGGCCGTGGCCTCATGATCCCGGGAATGGTCGGAAAGAATATTCAGAAGTGGCTTGATGCAGGTGATCTGCCGAAGAATGTAGCAAAATATGGAAGTACCGTAGAAGAGATCTTTGTCTGCTATCAGGATCTCAAGGAGAAGTATGGTGCCCGTATCAGCGAGATCCCGCTCGGTGCGATGGGTATCTACAGCTATGTTGAGCGCTACAGGCTTGGTATGCAGCAGATCATGGCAGGGAGCAGAAATTTCAGCCTGAAATCAATCTCCCGAAATGATCTTATGGCACTCACCGAGGAGTCTGCAAAGGTGACGGGCATTCCGTACGTCATGGATGCATACAGTGATGCAGCCGAGGCTATCCTGCTCAGCTGAGTGCCACAGGCACTCTCCCCCCATACCCTCTTTATTCGATATCCGGCAGTATTCTATACCCCGGATGTCAACTATTTTCTGTTCATGTTCTGGCGTACTGTTCTTCTCCTGCTTTTTCTTTTATCCCTCTCTTCAGGATGCTTCCAGCCCGACTCTATTCCTCCATCCATAACTCCTCTTGATACCGATACCACAGTACGTCTCGTCAGCCATAGCTTCCTCTTTGAGGAGAGCAGGGTGACGATCGATGTTCCGGTTGATATGGGAGTCTATCGTGGGGCACAGCAGTCGGATAAAAGGATTTATCTCTACAGGGATCTTGCTGAATCAGAATGGTACCCGATCTATTATGCCGCTTTCATCGATGATCCCCACCAGGAAACCTTCTTTCAGGACCTGATTTCGACACTCCGGACTGTCCGAAGTGATCTCAGGCTTGATGATGACCGGTATCTTGAACTCTGCTCGGTCTTTGTCCAGTCGCTCCCCTATGATGATGATACCGTCCTCATCGAGCCGAAGTTCCCGATAGAGACGTATGGGGACGGGACCGGGGACTGTGATGATAAGACACTTCTTCTTGCCGGAGTACTTTCACGTGAGGGGTACGATGTCGCTCTTCTTCTGTACCTCGAAGAGAAGCATATGGCTCTTGGTGTACGGGGGGCTGGATGCCGTGACGCTGGCGATGGGTATTCCTATCTTGAGACGACGAAGACTCATTTTGTCGGGATCGTTCCCGACCGCCTTGCCGGGAATGTGACCATCTCGTCGGATCCGGTTATCATCCCCATTGGCGATGGAACGCTTGGGTATATGGCGTGTGACGAGACGACTGCTCTTTCGGATCTTCTGGCATACTGCCGTGCCATGGTGGATGCGTTGAATCTTGAGATGGACCGTGAGCGTCAGGTTCTTGAAGATATGAACGATGAGATCGCCGCCCGCCAGTCTGCGCTGGATCTCCTCCGCAGCCAGGGGCGGTACCTGGAGTATAACCATCAGGTCGCCGGGTTCAATGCCCTTGTTGAGCGGTATAATGACCGCCTGAAGAGGTATAATGGTCTTGTCGGGAAGGTTGAGCGGTATGTGGGAATTCATACCACCATACTGGGGCGGATGTATGACCGGTATGGGTTGTACCGGCAGATGGAGAGGGACGGACTGCTTGCGGAGATGAGGGGGATGTAGCTCCAATGTCTCTTCTCACCGCACCATTACTACGAAGTTTCTTCCTATTCCTTCTATGATTCCAAAGGTGATCGTTCACAGTTCGATCTCTCTTGATAATGCCGTCACAGGCTTTGATATTGATATTGAACTCCATTATGCCCGCCTTCATTCGTTATCCCCTGATGCGGTCCTTGTTGGCTCAACGACGGCCCGCACCGGTATTGAGATGTTTATGGATGCCGCCATGCCTGAGGAGCCGGAGGATATGAAACGTCCCCTGCCTGTTGCCGGTGATACCCGCCCACTCGGCATCTTCGTTGATAGTACCGGTGTTCTTCTCAACCAGCTTCATTTCTACCGGCGAATGGAGCATATCAGGGATGTCATCGTTCTCATCTCAGAGGCGACACCGGCCGGGTATGTCGCCTACCTCCGGGAACGGGAGTATCCATATATCGTCTGTGGGAGAGAGAAGGTGGATATTGCCAAAGCATGCAGAATTGCCGGAGAAGCGTATGGGATCTCTTGCATCGTCTCGGAGAGCGGCAGGGACCTCAATGATTACCTGATACAGGAGCGGATAGCAGACGAGATCAGTCTTCTGCTGACGCCGGTGATCGCCGGGCCGGGTGGGAAGCGGCTCTTTGCAACAGTGCAGGCGCCGGTTACCCTTGATCTCTTCGGTATCGAGGATTTGGGGAAGGGCCGGGTGCATCTTCGGTACCGGGTGGTGAAGGAGGACGTGGTGACGGGTGGCGGTGAATGAGGGAACGGGTCAGGGAAGCTCTTTGAGGTGGGTTTTCTGTCTGAAGGGTATGAATTGGCTTCCTTCCACCATGATTGTCAGGTATACCTGATAATCAGTCACCTTCCTTCAGCTGTCGGTAGATCTCGCGTATCCTGCCCCAGCACGCTTCCCCATGGCTCTTCCAGTCTTTTGCGGAGAGGCCGGAGGTTGATGGAGCGACAAATACGGAGCTCTCTCCGATCATATCGGATTGTACGCCGTAGGTGACCCTCCTTTTCTGTAGAGCGTATGTTGCGGCTGCCTTGCCATTAAAGACGATATATTGTGGATCGTATTCCAGCATCGCCCTGATGAATCTCTCCCTGTCGTACTGCTCTTTGGATAAGGATTTGTCTGAGCCTGATTCCGTTTTATTCAGGTCTGTCAGTCCTATCTTGTATTGTAATACGATTCTGCAATCCTCAATTGAAACCGGAAAAACGTTCTCTGCACCGGTTATTATTGAGAACTGCGTCCAGAATTTGTTGCCTGGCCCGCAGTAGTAACACCCCCTCTCTGCTGATTTCCTGCTGGCAGCAGATCCGCAAAAGACGATTGAAAGGTTATGAGCCAGGATATCTTCGAGAATGTGCATCTGTTTGTGGTTGTGAGGATTGATCACCCATTCATTTTCCTCTGACTGGTGTCGATCCTTAAGGAATTGAAGCTCATTTTCATGATCAACGAAGTTTTGTTGAGACATTCGTAGACTACGTTTATGTCAATGTAACTGATTAAGGAGAGGGTGTGTGGCGGACATCTGATATGAGGCAATTAAAAGGGTCACCCTCTCTTGTTGATGGTCTCAGGTGGATCAGTTTGTGATGAGTGGATACGAAATATTATATTCTATACCTCCCTATGGGTTATTATGGCAACAACAATTCAACTTCAGCCGGAGACAAAATCCCGTCTGGATGAATTAAAAATACATCCCCGGGAGAGTTATGATGAGACGCTCAACCGCCTCCTGGATATAGCATATGACCCAGAACCCCTCTCTGAAGAGACATTGCAGCAGATAGAGGAAGGGATCGCAGATATTCGGGCCGGTCGCTTGCGCTCACTTGAAGATATTGCTTTGGAACTGGGTCTGGAATGATCTGGCGAGTCCTCTTCACTCCGAAAGCGGAACGTGACTTGAAACGTCTTCCAATGTCTGAGGAGCAGCGGATAAAAGACGAACTAACTGCTCTCGCAGAAGAATCATATCCTCGCTTACACATAAAAAAACTGAAGGGACACCAAAGCATTCCGATTTACTCTTATCGGATAGGGCGGTTTCGGATTATACTCACAATTGAGGATGATGTGATGGTCATCTTTGTGATTGAGATCGGAGATAGAAGCACAGTCTACCGAAAGTATTGAGATGTAGAGGTTTCGTATGGCTCTTCGCTGATACATGTTAATAGAAACGGATGGTACTGCAGGGCAATCTTCCTGAGCCAATCGCAAGAGCGTTTCCATGCCTTCACCATGTCCAGGTCAGACCAGTCATCATTCCAGTACCCTGGAGCCAACTCAGGAAGGAACTCCAAACGCTCGAAAAAACCCTTCCAAAGAGATCCGAAGATAATCTGGCTCTCTCTGTTTCTTCATGATACATTGGGAGGGATGTGTACATCTCCATCATCTGGCCGAGTCAGTTGCCTTTATCTGCCAGAAACTTCTCTGAAAGCAGGGTGATCTCCTCAAGGTCGATGACATGATACCCCTCATCACGGAGCTGCTCTTTTCCGTCAATTTTCCTGGCGACCAGTGCATAGCGCTCTTTCCGATCGCCATCTCTCCATTGCACATATTCTGCCTTCTCCCTGAGAGCAGCGATGACAGATCGTGCGTCCCGGGTGCTGAGCTCGGGCCATTTGCACTCAAAGAAGAGAGACGAGCCTATCCGTTCATGCACTTGGATTTCTGCGAATGATAGCAGTCCAGAAGGAACCGGAGTTCATCATCACGATCGACGAAGGTTTGTTGAGACATAAGTATACTACTTTGTCGTCAACTTAGATGATAGGGTGATGGGGTGATCGGGATCGAAGATCGGAGCAGAGTCTACGGATGGTATTGATGGGGGAAAACAAAAAAAGGCGTATTGATGACGGATTGAGAATCTGACTTCTTTAAGCCGCCAGGGGGATTCGAACCCCCGACCTGCTGATTACGAATCAGCCGCTATACCGGGCTAAGCCACGGCGGCAGTGTGTCAAATAGATTGGTGTTGAAAAGTATAAAAGGTTCTGATCAGGAGTAGCCCCGCATCGTCACCGATTCGTTCGCCTTCTGCTCGGTCGGCTGTTCGATTGTCCCGAATTTCGATTCAAACTCTTTTACGCTCTGGTCAAGAACCAGAAGCAGCTTCTTTGCATGTTTTGGGCTGATGGTGACGATTGCCTTTGCCTTTGCCTGATTGATATTTGGTATCTGGTGGAGGAACATCAGGGTGAACTCGTCGTCACGGAAGGCAATCTGGATCATATTGCTATAGACCGGATCGAGATTTCCGGGGACATTAACGGTAATTTCCTTCTGGCTCATGCAAATCTATTAGCGGAGTGGATGCAAAAACCTTTGTGTACAATGCTTCCACCTTCCTCTGCCAGAAGGCCCGAATTCATCCCGATCTCCACCCTCGTCCGGGCCTCTGCCTGTCCGGTCCGGGTCTATCTTGAGCGGCACGATCCAATCCAGGAGCCATATGAATACACCGTTGCAAAACAGGTCGGCTATCACCTTGGTGGCAATCTGGATGTTGATACAATCTGGCGTGAGATCACCCTTGTCCGGCCGGATATTTCCGTCACCATGCAGGGGTATCTGCGGGGCTGCATCTCTGCATGTGCGGGCCTCCCCTGGCGGCCACCACGGACTATCGATCTCACCATCACGAACAGACGGTATGCGGTATCCGGGCGTATCGACTGGTTCTTTGATACCGAGCCGAAGATCGGCATCCTTCGCGCAACACGGGCCCCGGATCACGGGGTCTGGCGGCAGGATCGCCTCAGGGCTGCCGGGTATCTTCTTGCTGCCGAGGAGCTTGATGGTGAGACGGTCAGTGAGGTGCAGATTGCATATCTGCCTTCGGGCATCGTCCGCAGGGTTATCCCGAATGCATCGGATCGCCGCACCCTGCTCTCTGCACTGAAGAGTGTGGAGGCGATCTATCGCGGAGAGACACCACGCTCACCACCCAACGCCCCCTGTGATCGGTGCGGAAAAAAGGATCTCTGCAACAAGGAGCCGCCGACGCTCTTTGAGCGGTTCTTTAAAAGATGATTTGGGGGATTATCAGCGTTTCAGAAGCGTTTTGGAGATGATATACTCGCCACGTGCCTCACGGGTGGTTCCAACGACGAGCCAGCGCTCATCACCATGCTCCTCGATCACCCCTGCCGCCTCGATCACCTCACCATCCCGGGCCTGGCCTGAGTAGGTATGGGTAAACGAGAGGACATAGGCGATCTCATCATGGTCAACTGCATAGATCGCCGGGCTGTCAAAGGAGAGTGATGCGTCTGTCACGACCGCCTCGATGACCCCTCTCCCGACCGGCTCACCTTTGCGTATTCTGACCTGGTTCAGGTTTTCATATGCACGTGTATAGAGGAGATCAAAATAGGTTCCCTCATATTCTCCCCGGTTAAATTTTCTCTCTTCGTGGGTGACAAATTCATCAAAAGATATCTCAGGTACCCGCTTTGTATAGACCTTCTGCCACATCTCCATGCTCATCGGGGGGATCCTGCCGGCTGCAACCGCTTCCTGCAACTGACGCTGTGCAGAGAACCAGTGATCCCCATAGACGACGAGATCAATGTCGGATGCTTCATTTTCCAGTCCGCAGAGAAGGGAACCGGTACAGCCGACCGTCCCCTCAGGGAGTGGGAAGAGGTTCATCAGCCGCTGGAGGCGGGGAATACGCTCCTGCATGGCTGCCATCATCTCCTCAGGCTTGAAGACACGGGCAATCTCTGATAGAGGTATTCGATGGACGGTATCAGCCCATTCAGGGCGGTTATTCCGAATCCATGTATAGGCGTCCTCAAACTCTACCTTCCGGTACCGTACTCCGTCCGGCCCTCTTCGTTCTCCTTCGGGATCCGGGAGGTACCGGAGGATACAGCCGGCATGGGTCTCGTTATCATAGACTGCAACCGAATAGATGGCACCATCCTCTGTGGCGACGAAGTCCCTGAGCCGGATCGGTTTTGTCACCCTCAGCCCATCCTGATAAGGTAATCGACGATTTCATCGAGCTGACTGCCCGGTCGGATGATCTCTTTGCTGTGCAGATCCACGACCGTGCTTGGTGTTCCCGGCAGCTCTCCCCCATCGACGACGAGATCATTTCTGACATTCACTTCAGAGATACGCCTTGGGGAGATCTCACCGGAGATATTGGCGCTTGTTGCGGTGATCGGGGCATCCAGCTCCCTGATGATGGTAAGTGCGATCTTATGATCAGGCCACCTGATTCCGATCTTCCCGGTTCCGCCGGTCAGTTCATCCGGGACGCACTTTTTAGCTTCAAGGATCACGGTGACCGGGCCGGGGAGGAACCTGTTGATGAACCCCATTTCCTTCTTATCGATATATGCGACACAGGCGAGCATCTCGATGTCGGAGATTGCTATTGATATCGGCTTTCCCCGGAGCCTGTTCTTCGCCTCATACACCCGTTCTATAGCTATGTCGGAGAAGGCATCGCCACCGAGACCATAGATGGTATCTGTCGGGTAGACGATGATTCCATCTCTTCGAAGCACACTCACGGCACGTTGAATTATATCATCCATCAGAATTCACGCCCTTTAACACGATTAATATCAAAAATTGCTTTTCCTGAGACATGCATTACAGCAAAGACACCTGCCTGGATCGGATCCGTGACGACGAGATCGGCATGATCAACGACGCTTCCAGCCATCTTCAGGGCTATCACGGGTATCCCTTCTGCCTTCACATTCTCCACTGCCTGGCTGATCTTTCCACCCATTATGGAACCGGCAAGAACCAGAATCGATGCACGAGGCAGCCGGGTGACGGCATCCACCGCAAGGGCAAGCGTCTCCTCCCCGACAAGAGGGATGGTATCGACCGAGATCCGCTCTCCCCGGATATTATGCCGATCCGCCTCATTCACAGCACCCATTGCGACCTGGGCGACCTGGGCACCGCCCCCGATGATGATCACCCGCTGGCCGAATATCTTTGAGAAGGATTCATGGGTCTCCACTTCCCGGACATAGGGATGGGCAGCAAGGTCTTCAACGATTGCCCCATAATCCTCAACCTCCTCAATCTCAAGATCTGCCCATGCAAGACCTGCTTCAGGGCCCCGTTTAATGATCTCCTGCTGAATCGTCAGGATATTGACATTATGGCTGGCAAGAATGATGGCAATATCACGAAGAACCCCCCTTTTGTTCTCTGTAATTATGCTGATGGCGTAGCTCTGAGAAGAGTGCATTCCGATGCGATAACTGAGGTTCTAGAGAGTTCTTCCAGAATCCATTACATTTTTCTTCATATACGATCCCTTCAGGTTCATGTCAAATACCTGCTTTCATCCTATACCAGATCATTACTCACGATAGGAAGAAAAAACCATCGCACAAGCATTTGCTGATGGAAATGTGACAAACGTACCGTTGACCGGGCATCCCGATCAAGTACGGCCGGCATTTCCCGATATAGTCCATGCAGATCTGTAGCGTCTCTCCTCTCTCGCTCTTCTCTTCCGGGATACCCCCCGGAGATCCACTTCGCCCCAGGCGATCCCCCGTTCTTCGCAGATCTTCCTGAGAGAGGGGAAGATCCGGGGCGTTAGTTCGTCCCGTTCAGCCTTCATGTTCCGGAACGTCGAGGAGACGAAGACGTTGATCTTCTTCTGCTGGTAGCGTCGAACAAATGGCCTTTCATCGCAGGGTTCCAGAGTGCCCAGGCTGGTGTCTGCGGGTGGATGAGGAGAAAGGATTGATTTTATTTTATTCCTGAATACCGTGATATGTACCCCCTTAGGGCAACAGATATTGCATGATCGGCATTAAGGTTCCTCTTTTTTCAAATGGCCGATTTACCCGTGACAGTGGCCGAAGACTGTCCTGTTCCGGCATGAGCTCCCCTCATTAACCACTCCTGACTGCCTGCAGAGGCGCCAGGTGTCCGGAAGAAGGCGATCAGCGGGAGGCTGGCATCCACACGGGTACTACTCCTGCCTGGCAACTCCTTCGATCCGGGGGTGATGGCTTCGGAAAATCCCGGGTTAAATCTATCACTAATTATATATATTACTTTGATTATATTGAAGGGTGGTGAACAGACATGGTATCATTCAAATGCAAGGACATCGGTATGGACTGCCAATTTGAGGCAACTGCCCCGAATGTGCAGGAACTCGACGAAAAGATTGCCCAGCATGCAAGAGAGGCCCACAATATCCCGAACCTGGATAAGGAGATGTGGATCAAGATTCACCGGGCAGAGAAGTAACACATTTTTTCCACGCGGGATACCCGGATATCCCGCGATTTATCGCCCTGATACATCCCGGGAGGGTCATGTCCCGTCCGATTTTTCATCAGGATATCTATACAATCTTATTTATATTAAAACATACATTCTCTATTATTCTCTCAAGGAGGATTGAGATGTTATGAAACTACGTGTTTTAGGTATTGGTACGGCATTACTTGTCGTTTTGCTTCTTGTCTGCGCTGGTTGCACCCAGCCGGCAACCCCCCCGGCTACCCCCACTCCTACCGCGATATCGACACCGGTTCCAGAGCAGATGGATATTGTGGAGACTGCGGTTGCTGATGGCAGGTTTACGACACTCGTTGCAGCTATTCAGGCCGCAGATCTTGCCACAACCCTTAGCGGTCCCGGACCGTTTACGGTCTTTGCGCCCACCGATGATGCCTTCAATAAATTACCGGAAGGTACAGTCGAGACGCTGTTGCAAGATCCCGAGGGTCAGCTGAGCCAAATCCTACTCTACCATGTTGTGCCAGGAAAACTGATGGCTTCGGATGTCGTTCAACAGACATCACTTACAACCGTACAGGGGGAACCATTAACAATTACCGTTCAGAATCAGACCGTGATGGTCGACGGTGCGATGGTGATCATCACCGACATCGAAACTAAAAATGGGGTTATCCATGTGATCGACTCCGTGATGATTCCGCCAGCTTGATGAAATAATCTATTTTTTCCTCCCTCCGTTTTTTATAAGGAAAGTTTCAACCATCTCACCTGGCCAGAGCGATCTGTCCCTCTCTTCGAAATATTCCTTGAGATTGGCCAGGGCGAAATCAATCCGGTAAGATGCTTCCCACCTCGAACCTGGTTACCCATCATCAGACTCAATGGAAATGGTATCCCGGACTTTGAGAGGGAGAAAATTGTCCAGCAATATGGCGAAAAGACTGTAAGAAGGAGAGAGTTCACGAATACCGGGTGGTACTCCTGAGAAACCACTTGATTATCATTGAGATGAGAAGGGGTGTGATCAGTCTATCGAGGTGGGCCAGCACGATGAATGGATCGCTTTGAAACGGAAAAAACCTCCGCATGCTGGTTTAAAAACATCATTGGAAAAAAGGCAGAAATACCGGGAAATGTTGTAGTGGCTTCTGGAAGATCTCTCTTTATGCGATAACCGGGATTCGAACCCGGGCTAGAGGCTTGGGAAGCCCCTGTCCTACCACTAGACTATTATCGCGCTTCCTCATTCTATCTGCGTTCTGGCATATAGAAGTTTTTGTTTCGGATCATAGGGATGCGCACGGCAAAGGTTCCGATTAGGGAACGTAACTTCTCTGGTGTTGAACCTGGGGTCCAAAAAAGATATCAGAATGGATAATCATTCGGATCTCCGATATACTGGTCAAGGTTTTTGAAGGTGACCTGTGTCCCGCCACTCGTCACATAGAACCCGTCACGGGCGATGACCACCCCTTCGAGGAATGCTCCATTAAAGGTCACTCTGCCGTTTGGTGCAAAGAAGACGCCGGTAACGCCACTTCCACCCATTCCGGTGATGGTGATGTCACCAGTACGAGCGATGATAATCACATTCGTGGCTGTGGGTTGCCAGCTTGTGGATGAGTAGCTGTCGGCAAATACCTTCATATTGCTCGTTAAAGCTCCACTGGTGATATACCCACGTGCTGTATACCAGCCAGCAGATTTTGTGGGGGGAATATCCTGATCCGGCATGTCGAATCCGGGAACCGTTGGTTGATGGATGCATTTGGCAAGGATATTTGCATTATAATTTGCCGGATGCGTAATCGTGCCGGTATAATATATCCGGGCATCATCTGCGAGCAAGGGCGTCCATCCCAATTCAAGACTCCCATCAACATAGATATTCCCATGGATACGGGCATCTTTTAATCTGAAATCTCCTGCGACATAGACATCACCGTAGATGTTTCGTGATCCAGTCCACAAGTCCAGATTTCCATTGACGTAAATATTTCCAGGATGGCTCTGAGATCCAAGGCCTGCAGATCCATCACTCAGCATAACATCTCCATCGATGTAGATGGTGCTTACATCAATAGAAGCTCCCAGATTTGTATCTGCCGTATCCAGTCCCCCGGTGATCACAACAGTTGACCCCGGCCCGGTGACACTGTTCCCAGCGAAACTGAGCACGTTACCATAGACGAAGACATTCTCGTTTATAATGAAATGAACGAATGACTCTTCATCATCGACGACGATATAGCCGACTTTCGTTTCAGTTTCCTGAACACCATTCTTCTTCACCGTCAGGCTGACGGTATACGTTCCCGGTGCCAGATAGGTGTGGGCAGGGTTTTGCTCAGTTGAGGTACTTCCGTCTCCAAAGTTCCATATCCATTCAATTGGCGATCCATTTGAAAGATCAGTAAAATGCACTGTTAGTGGGGCTCCTCCGTTCCTCACATTGCTCGTAAATTCAGCAACCAGCTGGTCCCACGGCCCTGGCGGCACCCCGATATCCCCGATCGTGAAGAGGAGTGCCGGGACATCCGGCCCGATATGGACGATCTGCACACTTACATCCTCTCTGAACAATCCGGGAAGAACAAGCCAGTCGCCGGCACCAAATTCCCTCCAACTCTCACCTTCAAGGAAAAAATTCGCTGTCCGATCCACGCCATCCACAAAGATTCTGGTCTTTTCAAAAAAGAGCGTATCCCCTCCACGGTTGATCAGAGTCAGGTTCCCGGAATCATTATGGATATCCACCCGGAGCGCCGGCACCTCCGCTGGAGGTCCCTGGGAGAGGAGGGCTACCGAGACGATCCCGATGACGAGAATGATGAGGGATGTGAGGATCAGCGTGCCGACCAGTTCTGAGGCAGCGGTGGTCGAGACACTATTTCGGGATTGCATCATCTTTCATCGGCATTTATGGGTAAATAGTCGTTGTTCCCTCTTTAATCTCATCTACTTTCCCTATAAACCGAATTGGCTTACCCTGCTCTGAAGGAAAGTTCAGAATAAGTAACGTCGGCTCTGCAGGCCTGATATTAATAAACTCATAATTATTATTGTTGACCTGATCTACCTTGGTTTCGTTCTCGACAATCAGTCGTGTCTGGCTGCCTCCCCCTGTTCCAACTGATTTAAATCTGAGTGTTGACTGGTAATTGGTAAATGATGTGATCCAGCTGTCAACAAGGTATCCTGAAACGAGGATATTATTAACATAGATTTCCGTTGCATCGCCTGAGAACGACCATCCCTTATTACCGACAGAGAAGATATCCGCAGATCCCTGATTGACATTCCTGAAAAATATCGATACGGCATCTCCAAGATTGAGATTCATCTTCCCGGTTGTACTGCGTATGAGATAGGAATTCGTACTATTGATGGTGATATTAACCCATCCGGTAATATAGGTCTGTCCGGTCGGACCCCGTTCCAGCCGTGTAAAATAGACCGCATCATTATCAAGCTGGTCAGAGAAATAATCAACATAATTATCCTCCAGGTATTCCTGGGCGTATTCATCGAGCTCCTCCTGTGTACACCCTCCTCCCGGACCTGGTGTCGGTGCTGGTCCCGGTGTGATTGGGGGGGCGCCGGGAATAATCCTGATTTCTCGAATCAGATTCTTCTGCCCTCCCCGAAGGGAAATAAGTTGTATCCTTTCAGGCTCCTCATTAATACCTCCGATACTTCTCCTTTCACCTATTCTCCAGAGCGGCTGCACTTCTTCGAAGTCTTTTGGATCTGGATCGTTATCTAGCAAAATCTGAAACTCACCACCCACCATATCATCCCCACCATCATGGTAAAGATAGAGTGTGCCATTATCGTAGCTGGCAAGTACATTTAGCTCCTGAAGTTGGACAGGGGGTGGCTGGGAGAGAAATCCGACCCCAATAATTGCAACTGCAAGGACAACCAGGGAAACGAGAAGGATTGAGCCTACCAGTTCTGATACCGCATCACTCTTTCTCATCATTCTGCTCCAGTTGCAACAGACTGTAATGACACGTTATAACGCACTGTTCTATAATGTATTCCGGTGGTCAATTGTGGGTCAATACTGACAATTTTGATGCTTTGGTCAAGGGTAATGGGACATTCAGACTCTGTTAATCCAGCCTGAATCCGCTCCTCCCGAAGAGTTTTCCACCAACCTTCTGCATCCTTCAGATCCGTGAGGTAGAACTCAATCCTTACATCCGAATTTGATAGAGGCTCATACTCAATAACGGAATCAAGCTCTGTGTCAATTCGCACGGGCCCCTGGCCACTGATTCCAGCCCTGCCGCCTTCAACAACCTGAATAACTGTGATGTAAATATCAATCAAGCCGGCATCTTTTTTAAAGTTAATTAACGGGGCAACACGGCTAACCGTTCCAATATTTGGCTGTTTTAAAAATACGCCCCCCATTTGATAGTAATATGTTTGTGAAACCCAGTAATTATTCGCAGTTTCATACTCCAGTCTTCCCAATGAAAAATTGATTGATTCACCATCAACATGTATCTCAATACGCTCTTGCCCGCCGTCTGCATCATAATTCCGAACCGCAATCCCCCCCGTCGATCCTATCGGGCGCATCAGCGGCATAAATAACCCCCCTGCCTGTGTCGCCCCCCCCTGCGACCCGAGCACCAGGGAATTTGAAAAGGTCATCCCGGTCAGTGCCTTATCCTCCCCATGATTGATCCAGAGCGAATCTGCCGTCACCTTATACTGCGTAAACCAGTCACGGACATAATTCATATGCTCGATCTCCTGCTGCCGCCCCTCTGCCGGGATGACATACGTCATCCAGATCGAGAGAAATATCGTTATCAGCGCGAGGATCAGGATAAACCCGATAACCTCTGAGAGGGCATCATCTGCATGTCGTCTATCGGACCGGTTCGGTCGCCTCAGCATAAAGGTAGATGGCATCATAATTATTAATAATCTACTCATCAGGGCCATCAACCAATTGCCTCGCCGGTTACTGTTTTACTCCCCGGCGCACAATAGTAATGAGAACTTCATGAATCCATCTCCGACAGACCACTATCCAGAGAATCCATCCGAAAACATCATCCCTGATCTCCCAAGTGAGGGCTGCATCCTCTGCCACCATGGTGCCAAGCTCGTCCTCTTCATCACCGGCCTATGTGACCGGACCTGCTGGTACTGCCCCCTCTCAATCGAACGAAAAGATCTCGATGTCATCTTTGCAAATGATCGGGAGGTTTTCTCAGATGCCGGAATCATCGCAGAAGCAGAGGCGATGGATGCCCTTGGCACCGGGGTGACCGGAGGTGAGCCGCTCCTTGTCCGTAATCGTGTCGTCTCATACTGCCGGCTCTTGAAAGACCACTTCGGATCCGATCACCAGATACATCTCTATACCGGCCGTGCCCCGACAGAAGCGGACCTCTCTGCTCTCTCAGGAATTGTCGATGAGATCCGGATGCACCCGCCGTATGAGGTCTGGGATCATATCATGGAGACCGATTACCCACAATCCGCACGCCTCGCAAAAGAGATGGGATTTGCCATCGGCATTGAGGTACCTTCCCTTCAGGGGATCGGCAATCTCAAACCGATGCTCCCGCTCCTTGACTTCTTCAATATCAATGAGCTCGAATGGGGCGAGACCTGTGCCGATGAGATGCGACGGCGGGGAATGGAGCCGACTGATGATCTTCATAATGCAATCGAGGGTGCTGCCGGGTGGGCAGAAGAGATCACCGGCGATCCAAAGGTCCATTTCTGTTCATCAGGGTTCAAGGACTCTGTCCAGCTTCGGATGCGTCTCATCCGGATCGCAACCATGACCGCCCGCCCCTTCGATGATATCACCGAGGATGGCACCATCACCTATGGGATCATCAGATCTGATCGAGACCTGACAGAGATCATCGCGGAGTTTGATGATGAGAGTTATGAGATGCAGCAGGATGGCAGTTGTGAATGTGCATGGTGGTTACTGGATGAACTTACAGAGGTCTCAGGACTTGATCTCTCTATCATCGAGCGGTATCCGAACAAGGGGATGATCGTTGAGGTGAACCCACTGTGAGTCTCCGATCACTCCTGGAGCCGGTCTACTATCGAATCCTCAGGAATAGCCTTACCCATATCCCAAACCATATCGCCATCATCCAGGATGGAAACCGGCGGTATGCAAAGGAATTAGGACTCAAAAATGGCTATGGGCATCGTCAGGGTGCGAACACAACCGAGACGATGCTTGACTGGGCACGGGAGTTTGGGATCAGACATATCACTCTCTATGCCTTCTCAACTGAGAATTTTAAGAGAAGCGAAGAAGAGCTCGCTGAACTCTTTGCCCTCTTCAAGGATCGTTTTCTGAAGGTCCTCACTGACGAGCGTGTGCATAAAAATAAAATCCGTGTCAGGATGGTTGGTGATAGGTCACTCCTGCCTGATGATCTACTTACATGCATAGAAAATGCAGAAGAAGCGACAAAAGAGTACAGTAATCACTTTCTGAATGTTGCTGTTGCCTATGGTGGGAGAAATGAGATCGTCCATGCTGCCCGTCGGCTGGTTCAGCGGGTGAAGGAAGGGGGGCTGAGACCTGATGAAATCACCCCGGCCATGGTTGAGGCAAATCTCTATGGGGGTCTGGGGCTTCCGCCGGTTGATCTCATCATCAGGACGGGGAACGATTTCCGGACATCCAATTTCCTCCCCTGGCTTGCTAACGGCAATGAATCGTCCGTCTATTTCTGTGCCCCGTACTGGCCGCAGTTCCGAAAGATTGATCTCCTCAGGGCAATCAGGGTCTTTGATCAGCGGAGGAGCTCATGCTCCAAATCTTCTTGTTCGTGACTGGTAATCACGGAGTGCCCGTAGAAAATCCGTCTTTCTGAAGAACTTCCAGTTCATATCAAGGAAGAATAGTTCTGAATAGACTGACTGCCAGATGAGGAAGTCGGTCAGATGGCTCCCCCCGGTCTTGATAATGAGATCTGGTGCACATCTGAAGGTGAGGTGCTCCTCGATCATCTCCTCGGTGACATCGCATGGATCCACTCCCTCTTCTGCTATCCTCCGGATACTCTCGGTCACCTCCCATCGACCACTTTTCCCGATGACGACCATGACACAGAGCCCTTTTCCAGCCTCAACATACTCTTCATCCTGGTGAAGGTGAAGATGGGCGATCTGTGAGATCTTTCTGATCTCCTCAATAAATGGCTCACAGGATGTGGGATCCTCAGTATCGATATGAAAAGTCACCATCCTGATGCCTGTTACTTCAAGAGACCATGAGACGATATCATAGATCCGTTCCGGGGCTGATATGAGATCATCGATCGTGAGCATGAAGCAGATCTCGGATGGAGCCGTTGTGAGATTCTTCAGGAGCAGATATTCATAGATTTTATGTATCATCGGCAGAAGTCCATCAGTTCATTAATTGATTTGGTATTCAGAATATCATCAGCCCTGCACCATCCCCTCCGTGCCGTCAGTACCCCATAACGCATATGTGCATATTCCAGAGGTCGGTGGGCATCAGTTCCTATGGCGATCGTAACTCCTAACTCTATTGCATTCTTCAGATAAATATCATCAAGGTCGAGCCTGTAAGGTGAGGCGTTCAGCTCCAACGCCGTCTCCGTATCCCTGGCAGCTGCAAGTATTCTGGGCATATCAATGGAGGACGGTTCTCTCCTCCCGATGAGCCGGCCGGTCGGGTGACCGATGATATCGACATGCTCGTTCTCCATCGCTGTGATCATCCGCCTGGTGATACTATCTGTATCCTGATGGAGCACTGAATGGATTGAGGCGATGACACAGTCGAGATCAGAGAGTACCGCATCCGGAAGCCCAAGGCGCCCGTCTGATAGAATATCCACCTCGATCCCCTTCAGGATCTGGCATGTATGATCCCTGTTGACAATCTCAATCTCATGATCCTGTCTCTTCAACCCCTCTGGTGAGAGGCCGCGTGCAACGCCGAGAGATGCTGAATGATCTGAACAGAGGATATATTCATAGGAGAGTTGATCACCAAGCCCTGCCATTTCGCTGATGGTCATTGTTCCATCCGATCCGGTCGAATGTGCATGAAGATCTCCTCGAATGTTCTTCAGCTCGACAAGAAACGGAAGTGTATCAGATTCTGCCCTGGCGACCTCCCCACGGTCCTCGCGAAGTTCAGGGGGGACAAAGGAGAGGCCGAGCCTTCTGAAGACCATCTCCTCGTCAGGACACTTGATGAGTTCCTTTGTTCTCTGGTCAAGGAGGCCGTATTCATTCAGTCGAAGCCCACGGGAGATTGCCCTTTCCCGAAGCCGGATGTTAAACTCTTTCGATCCGGTGAGGTAGAGGAGTGTCGCACCATACTCTGCAGGGTCTGCAAAACGGATATCGATCCTCTTTCCTTTAAAGAAGATCGAAGTCTTTTTCATACCCTCATCGATCATCTCTGAAGCAATCTCTCTCAGCCTGGGGTTTACGGATACCGCCGGATTGGTCGTGACAATGTCGATATCTCCTATCGTACTCCGTCCTCTGCGGAGCGATCCCGCAAATGAATACCTTCCAGGGGGGAGGACTGAAATAATCTCTTCTCCGATCGCTTCTGCTTCTGAGAGGAGCATTCTTCCGGATCTGTTTTTATGGACGGCGATAGCACGGAGAATCTCTTCTTCCTTCTTATCACCGAGCCCTCTGATCGTCCGTATCCGGTGACTCCGGGCTGCGGCCTCCAGCTCCTGAATCGAGGTGATATTCAGATGTCTCCAGAGTTTCTGGACAGTTTTTGGGCCAATTCCATCGATCTCAAGAAGCTCCGGAAGCTGTGGGGGAATCTTCTCCATCAATGATTCAAGCTCATTGCAGGTACCGGTCTCAACGATCGAGATGATCGCATCAGCGATGCCTTTTCCGATTCCTCTGACCTGCAGGAGATCAGCCCGGCTCATACTGCTGATCGGCTGAAGTGACTGCCGCACCGCTTCCGCCCCCCTCTGATATGCTCGGATTTTAAAGGTGTTTTCATCCATGATGAGGAGCAGCTGCGCAATCTGCTCAAGCTGATCGGCGACTCCGGCGTTCTCACCCCGTCCCATGATGGGTAATTGACAGTTTTAATTAATAGAATCATCCATTTGACGTCCGTTCAACATAAGATGATATGTCAATATGCGATTCGATAGAGAATTTCTATGGTCGCTTATTCCGTTCTCTTCAAAAGGTTTGTTAAAGATTGAATAGTATACATTCATCATCAAATGTACAGCTACCAGTTTGGTATCCCGGCACTGGATGAACAACTCGGTGGTCTTGTATCTGGTGCGAATGTCCTGATACTCGCTCCCCCGCTCTCCGGTGCTGAGAGAATTGCATATAATCTCTCCTTCCCTGCAAAGGGTGAATACTGCGTTCTGTTATCTGCGGATGAACGGGCCGCCGAGGTTGCGAACTACTTTAAACTGAATGGAACCGAGAGACGATCACTTGCAATAATTGACGCTATTACAAAAAGCGATGCCCCGAATGTTCCTGATACCGAAAGGATGAAGTTCATCGCCAGCCCGGTTGACCTCACCGGGATTAGCATTAAGATGAGCAAGGTCTTCTCCGGCATTGTGGATGAGAGCCTGAAGAACCCGACTCCGGGTGTTTTTCCCCCGCCGATACGGTTCTGCATTAACTCACTCTCGACGTTTCTGATGTACCGAAAGCTTGAGGTGATGTATCAGTTTCTCCATGTCATCTCAGCAAAACTGAAAAAAAATGAGTGGATTGGATTTTATGTCCTGAATAATGAATCATTTGATGCACGAACCATCTCAGTCATCAAGCAGCTGATGAATGGTGTTGTTGAGGTGAGGGAAGGAGAGAAGAGTTTTGAACTTCGGGTGATTGGTCTTGGGGGGCGAATGACCCCGTGGCTGCCCTATACATTTGATCCCAATGGGAAGCTGGTGGTGGAAGGATGATATATACCGGTATAGACGCGCTTGATGGGCTATTGGAGGGGGGTGTACAAGATGGAAGCCAGGTCCTCTTTGCAATAGAACCGGAGGCGGATGGTCAGCATTTTATGATCACCATGCTTCATACAGCAGTTGTTGCAGGAAAAAAAACACTTGTTGTAGCTCCATTCACACGTAAAGACGCTTACCTTGTTGAGGTCGCTGCCCAGAGCCGGTATCACCTCGACTGTTACAAGGACCTCATATGGTACATTGATATGACTGAGGTCGAAACGATCACAGAGTCACATCCGGATCCAGAGGGTCGAAAACAGGTCTGGATTGATAGGATCCAGAATCTTGTCAATCAGGAGAAGATTGAAGTGATCTTTGTGTATCTGGATCTCCTCTCGGATCAGTTCGGGTTTGACGGTGCTGTCTCCATATTTCAGACAAAACAGTTTGATCATCCTGTCACTGTCATTTTTGAATATTTCAATCTTTTCGGGACAGAGATGCTGGACACCCTGATCGATGAGACCCCTTTCAATCTTGTCGTCACCCTTCATGCCGGATCCGGCATCGTCTCATTCTTTAACTTCTTCTCAATCCATACCGTCTCATGGCTCTCGCTCCCGTCCCGTTCCCTCCCCTATGTCGCAACTGAGGGCCATATCATCCCATATATTCCAAAGATCGTCGTCACCGGCCCTCCGGATACCGGGAAATCCACATTTGTCAGAAATGTCTCAGAGGCGGGGATGTCGGTCGATCGCCTTGGCCTCCTCGGAACGCCGACAACGGTTGCCCTTGATATCGGACATATGGCAAGTAAGGGTTTTGACATCAACATCTATGGCACCCCTGGCCAGGAACGGTTTGATCCGATCATCCCGCAGCTTGCCAGGAATGCGATGGGGGTCATCCTGATGGTCGATGTCACACGACCTGATCTGATGCCCCGGGCCAGGGAATTAAAAGGAATTGTCGAAGGGAATACTGTTGTTCCGATCATCGTTGTTGCAAATAAGGCGGATCTCACTTATTCGGTGACAGAAGAGATGATACGATCAGAACTACAGATTCGGGATGACACACCAGTATTCTTTATATCTGCCATCGAGCGAAAGCAGTGTCGTGATGTCATCAACTCGATGGTTGATCAGATAACGAAATTTTCATTCTGAGGGTATTCAATGTTGACATTCATCGGACTCGGGCTCTATGACGAAAAAGACATCTCCTGTAAGGGTCTCTCTGCAATCCGTACAGCCGACGCGGTTTTTCTTGAGTATTACACATCCCGGTTGATGGGAACCGATATCCCTTCGATGGAGGCACTCTATCAGAAAAAAATCCACCTCCTCTCCCGGGAGGATGTCGAACAGCATCCCGACCCCATCCTCGATGCTGCTGCAGTGGGATCTGTTGTCTTTCTGACAGGAGGAGATACGATGGTCTCAACAACACATGCTGATCTCCGGATCCGTGCTGCGGAGCGGGGGATCCCCACGCAGATCATCCATGGAGCTTCTATCTCAAGTGCTGTCTGCGGCCTCTCCGGCCTTCAGAACTATCGCTTTGGAAAGTCCTGCTCTCTCCCCTTCCCCCATGGAAGATGGATGCCGACGACACCCGTTGAGGTGATTGCCACAAACCTCGCCCAGAATCTTCATACCATCGTCTATCTTGATATCCAGAATACGCGGTACATGCAGATACCTGAAGCGATTGTGATCATCGAGGAGATAGCTGAAAAGAAAGGGATAGAGATACCGCTGTATGTCGGGATAGCCCGGGCAGGGTCTGATAATCCGGTTGTCCTGGCCGGGGGAGCTGATACGCTCGCCTCATCCGATTTTGGTCCCCCCCTCCATATCCTGGTGGTTCCAGCTGAGCTGCATATGATGGAGCGTGAGTTTCTGGAACGGTTTGCCGGTCTTGCCCCATCACCATGACCTCCCCTCTTCTCTCTCTCTTTGAAAGGTATACGCAGGCACTTGAAGATGCAGAGCCTCTTCCGCCCTCTTCATCTCCTTACAGGGTTGTTGCAGATCAGATTCTGGAGATGGCCTTGGCGTACCAGAGTGATGGGAAGATCTTCCTTCGGTCCGATGATCCGGTTAATGCGCTTGCCGCCTGGTGTTATGGTTACGGATGGCTCGATGCAGGCCGGTATCTTGGTATTATATCAGGATCTGATTTATTTCCGGAGATCAGCCTCCTGCATGGGACCATACCAACATCAGATCATGACAAACTCGATGAGAAGCGATCACGGTATCAACGTATGATCGCTTCTGCGCTCACCTCAATTGAGCATGCTCCGGATGAATCAAGCTTTTTATCGTCCGTATCCGCTGATATAAACACAATTGCAATAGAGTGGTTAAAGGCAGGAGAGTTGTGTATTATTGAAGGAAAATCTGAATCAGCGCTTGCTGCCTTCAGTTACGGGTATGGCTGGCTTGATGTCGGCGTCCGGGCCGGACTTTTTCGGATTACCGGAGATCGACATCTTTTCACAGCCTGAATTCAGAAGATGTTTTTACTTTGTCGCCTAATCGTTGAGGAAGACATTCGATCATTTTGGTAATGATACATGAATCAGCAGCATAAAAAATGGATCTGGATCTCTGTCGGCCTCAGCACCGTCTTCCTTCTGGGCTTACTGTACTTCACTTATGATGAATCGACATTTATCGCTCTCCAGAACCTTAGTCTGACGATCCTTCTGCTGGCGCTCTTCTGTCATCTCCTGGCCCTGCTCTGCTGGTCACTTCGTGTCAAAATGATGAGTTATTCTCTTGGCTATCATGTCGGCTTCCTCCATTGTTTCAATCTTGTCTGTGCAAATCTTCTTGTGGCGGCCATCACCCCGTCCCAGGCAGGAGGCGAGCCTGTCCGGATTCATGAACTCTATCGGGCTGATGTCAAGCTTGGGGATGCAACGGCAATTGTGATCATGGAACGGGTTCTTGATGGGATCGTCCTTGGTCTGGGTGGTGTCATCTCTCTCTTCCTTCTTGGCAGTGTCTGGCAGTCAATTGATCTCCCCCCGGCTCTTACCACGCTGATATATCTCAGCTGGTTCCTCGTGACGATATGTCTCGTCATCTTTGTCATATCTGTCAGAAATCCGTTCTTTTTGAAACGCCTCATCAGGGGTATCTCCCGTCTCCTGACGAAAAAGTGGGATCTGGCACGTGTCGAGCGGTTTCTGGAGAAGGTCGATCGAGAGGTTGATAACTTTCACTATAGCCTTGGTAAATTTATTGGACGAGGAAAATTTGGTCTCTTCATCGGTCTCATCATGACCTGCTTCTTCTGGTTTTTCCAGTTTATCATCGCTTCCATTCTTCTCATCGGACTTGGAGTCGGGCCCCATTATCTGGAATCTTTCGTCTCACAGCTGATCATTGCCGTCATCATGATGATTCCTCTGACTCCTGGTGGCGCCGGTGTTGCCGAGGTCTCCATCTCAACGGTGTATGGCCTCTTCATCAGCACGTCTGTTCTCGGTGTTTTCGTCCTTCTCTGGCGGTTGATCCTCTATTACCTGAATATAATCCTTGGTCTTGTTGCAAGCCTCATCATTGTGAGGCGTGAAGTTGGCTCAATAGAGGATGACCAACAACTTCATAATACCTGACCGCATCTGAGACGGTATGGAGCTGGTCACCTGTCAGGTTCAGGGAGTCTATTTCGCAAGTAGCGAATTTGGGGTGGCTCCGGTTGTTCTTCTTGAAACTCCCGAACATCTCTATATACCCATTTTTATCGGAATATATGAGGCAATATCTATCAATAACGCACTCAACGGGCCACGCTCTGCCCGGCCGATGACGCATGATCTCTTTGCCGACACCCTCCAGCAACTTGGGGCTACAATTCGGGAGGTTACAATTGATACGCTTGAAGATGGTGTCTATTATGCAACAATCTCCCTGGATTTTGGATCAGGGGATCTCTCTATTGACTGTCGCCCAAGTGATGGGATCGCCCTTGCCGTCCGGTTGCAATCTCCGGTTCTGGTGGATGATATGCTTTTGAAAGATGCAGCAGTACCATCTGATATGTTGCCGGAGATGCGTGATATCGACGCAGGTTTTGGATAAGAAAAAGAGAAGATGATCTCAGTGGATCATATCAGTCATGAAGATTCATTCCGGCTCTTCGTTTTGATAATTCTTCTTTAATCAGGTCAAAATGTATGTCTGCCGCCTTGAGGCTCACCATAAGGTGAAATATGAGATCCGCCGCTTCTGAAACGCTCCGTTCGGCATCACCGTTTTTAATGGCAAGGATATATTCGACTGCCTCTTCTCCTACCTTCTCGAGGGGTTTGTCAATGCCCTTTTCATGGTAAAGGAGAGTTCGGACGTATGATCGTTTCTCATCTGAACCTGCCGCCCGCTCTTCTATAACCTTCCAGAGCTCGTCAAAGATATCAGGCTGCATGCTCTTCCTCAACTGATATCTCACCGTAATCTGGTCCAAGGAACCTACGGGTGATAATCCGGGCTTTTTCTATAGTGCAGCCTCCTTTACCAATAGCAATACCGACATCACTTTTACTTCTGACGGTGATACCAATTCCATTATGCTCATTTTCTGAAAGATGTACAGCGGTCACTTCTGCTGGTTTGAAGATGTTTCTGATAAACTCAGTCGGATCTTCTGTATACTCGACCATTTCAATCCGTTTACCAAGTACTTTCTGCATTTTTCTGATATTGTCGCCATGCTTTCCAATAGCGATCCCCATATCCCCCGGTTGTATAATATATATCACGCGATCAAATCGGTCATCGATGATACAGTCGATTGCAGTTGATTTGGTGAGGATACGGAGCTCTTCTATATAACGGCGTTCTTTAAAACTTATTGTACGCTCCATTGTTCTATCCTGGTTTTTCTATTGAATAGGTACCTATTGTAGATCAGAGCCATTAAGCATTTGTATTCATCTGGTGCTATTCGATGGTATATCACACCACATTAACTATGGTTTTCACCATGAGCAGATTCCTTCAAAAATAGGGAGAGGGGTGGACAAATACCCAGCTCTTTAACAGAGATATGTTATAGAGACAGTCGCTGTAACCTTCACTTCACCGGGTTCAATCGGAGTTTCTGCCCTCTCCACTGCTCCTGCGGCCATCATACTGTCGTACATCCGGTTTGCAACCGGGTAATATCCCCCACCAATGGTCACTTCCTTCACATCCCGGACAGTAAGGCCGAGTGCCGCTGCAACAACATCAGCGTCGGCACGTGATTCAGCAACCGCATTCTGCAGGGCTGCAGCTCTCAATGCCTTCTCCTTCTCGTCACTTAACGTAAATGAGATATAATTTACATTATTTGCCCCGTTCTCAACGGCAATATCGATGATCTCGCCTGCACGGGTAGTATCCTTCAGTGTCACGAGGAGTGTATTTGTGACCCGGTAGACCTCAATCTGTTCTTCAGCAGGGAGGCGCATCCCTGTTTTGGGATCGACGCTCTTGCTCACCTTATAGATCGAATACCCGGTTGTTTTCATATCCTCACTTGTCAGTCCCGCACGCTCCAGTGCATCCATCGCGCTGCTCATCTGGTTGGCGTTATCACGCTGGGCTACCCTGACATCGGCATGCTCGGTTATGACGGCAAGGGATATCTCCACACGATCCGGGGTGGTGACCACCTCACCGTTACCCTGAGTGTGGATGAGACGTTCGTTCGAATCGACTGCCGCAGTTACCGGCAGGGTGACAATACTGATCACCAGAAGGATGATCAGCACTGGAACTAATGACTTCAGCTGCATAGCGATCATACAATCAACGGCTCTCGTATATGATATAGGTTCCTTATACTGCGAATAAATTTGAAGTTAAATGCGGAAAAAGACATTAAATGGGCTTATTTCTCTTCTGCTATCAGTATGATGATCTATATTCATCTACAAGAAGATAAACGTAATAAGCAGAGTCATATGCAGGATCTTATCGCTTTCTTCACTCTCGGTCTCATCATCGGGCTGACCGGAACCCTTGCTCCAGGCCCCACATTGATCGGCACCATCAATGAGGCGGTTGCATCAGGATGGCGCGCAGGCCCCCTCGTTACTATTGGCCATGCGATCGTCGAGATCGGAATTGTGCTTCTTATCATCGGAGGTCTTGGCTCGTATATCGGTTCAGTGACAGGACTTATCAGTCTCTTCGGTGGGCTGGCCCTCATCATCTTCGGGTACCTGACGCTGACTTCTGCACGGATGGCTGTCATACCCACAGCCGATGCCGGGATCAGCACCGGCCGGCCGATCATTGTTGGGATGCTGACGAGCATTTCTAATCCCTATTTCTGGATCTGGTGGCTCTCCATCGGGGCGGCTCTTCTCTGGAGCTCACTTGAAGCAGGTCTGATAGCGGGGGTCTTGTTTATCGCCGGCCACTGGGTGGCGGATATCGGCTGGCTGACACTCGTATCAGCAAGCATACATAAAGGAAGATTCTTCCTTTCAGAAAGAGAATATCGTCTGATCCTCTCAGCATGTGGTTTTTTCCTGCTGATCTTCGGATTCTGGTTCCTCTTCAGTTTCTTTACATTGCCTTCCTCCGGCTAAGTCCGAAGGAATTCCTGCATTGTTGAAAAAAATGTGGAATTAATGGTACATGCGGTACAGTTCCCACTCATCGATGACAGTCCCGTTTGGAAGGATAGCAACGCCATACTCGCCATCAGGCCCTGATCGTATCTCATATTCGTAGCCGAGTTCTTTTACAAAGAGTGCGGCAGGGTTTGGCATTCCAATCATTCCACTCGCTGCCTCTTCGATGGAGATGATGGTGATTGGCTGGCCCCACTGCTGGATGGTGACGATATCCCGCTCAATGGTGCCGGTAAAGGAAACATGTAATCCATCCACCTTATGTTCATCGGCAAGATTCAGTGGGAGATACTGCCCCCCTTCATCTGCGATGATCCCATAAAACCCGCCTTCAAGATCAATATAGGTGATTGTACCTGTTCCTGCGATGATATCCTCAGACTCATGAAGAGATATCGCGATGATCTCAACCGGTTCTCCCCACATATAGATCGTTGCTACATCCTGTGGCTCTGCTTCAAAGGAGACCATGAGTCCATCCACCTCAAATCCTTCATCAAGGTTCAATGGAAGATACTGTCTGCCATCTTCAGCGACGATTCCATAGAAGCCACCCTCAAGATCAATATAGGTGACAACACCCGTCGTTCTGATGTACTGCTCTTCCTCCTCTTTGACGATACTGGTGATCCAGAGTGGCGTTCCCCACTGCTGTATCGTTACCAGATCATCTCTTATCTCCCCGGCAAAGAGGACGTCTGTTCCATCAACTTTGAGCTCCTCAGGGAGGTTTGTGGGGAGGTACTCTGTTCCATCATCGGCAATGATTCCGTAGAACCCGCCTTCAAGATCGATGTATGTCACAACACCGATACCACTGACCTCAACGGGCGGCTCTTCTGTGACACAGCCTGAAGCAAGGAGGAAGCAGGCTGCCAGAACCACAACCGCTCCAACAATAATTTTTCCTCTCATATCTATCATGAGGAGGATGGTTCTTCTGATAATAAATATATGCCTTTAACTGCGACCATTTCCGCAGTTATCCGCGTATATTCAACGAATTACAAAATTATAACTCATTTGTTGTATCAAATCCTCTCCACAGTCCATAGCTCCTGGCAGTCATGAGGGCATCATCAAACTCTTTCGGGGTTATCCGGCGCTGAAGAGATCGATACCTCTGATCCATGCTCTCCACCCGGAATGCCGGTCGGTACTGTGGCATGATATTCAGATATGCATCTGGTGAGATCTCTTCTGCGATGAAGGCGACCACCTCCCGGGTCCCGGCGAGATCATCGGGGAGTACCAGGTGCCTGATAATCATGCCCCGCTCAGCAATGCCGTCTCTGATGACGAGATTCCCCACCTGCCGATGCATCTCTTTCAGCGCCTCATGCATCTTTTCAACATAATCCGGTGCTCCTGAGAGATCATTGGCAATCTTCCCCTCTCCATATTTTGCGTCCGGCATATAGATGTCAATGACACCATCAAGGAGTTTCAGGGTTGTTACCGCATCATACCCCCCGGTATTATAGACGATGGGAATCGTCAGTCCATGACCGGCAGCGATATCAATTGCTCCCAGAATACCTGTGACCTGGTGTGTCGGTGAGACGAGGTTGATATTATGGCACCCCATCTCCTGAAGTTTCAGCATAATCCCTGCGAGTTCTCCGGGGGATATTTCATACCCTCTCCCTTCCTGGCTGATATCATAATTCTGGCAATAGACACAGGCAAGATTACAATGGGTAAAGAATATCGTTCCTGAACCTCTCTTTCCGACGAGCGGCTCTTCTTCCCCGTAATGGGGGGAGAAACCTGAGACGATGAGCCTCTCTCCGGTCCTGCAGAACCCTCTCTCCCCAGCCGTCCTGTCAACATGGCAGGCATGTGGGCAGAGGGTGCAGTCTTTGAGTATCTCTGCTGCTGCCTCTGCTCTCCTCTTCAGAATACCTTCATGGTGAAGATCAGGATATCGTTTCTGCGTCTGGGTATGGATCATCTCTTTCTCCAGGTTTTTGGCCCCTCAATGGTATACCACTACTTTCAGGATGGCTTCTTCAGCTCTTCGTATATCCTCGTTGTATCGATTGCATATATCTTCCTGTGGTGTATACGAAGGTGAATTTTCGTATCTGATGAATTTTTATTGATGATAAGCGTTAATCAACAGAAGATGAACGACTGCGTCAGACAGCTCACCCTGAGAAACAGAAGTACCCGTCGATTTCGTGAGGATCAAAGAATACCGATCGAGATTCTTTACCAACTCATCGATATTGCCCGTTTCTGTCCGTCTGCCAGAAACCACCAGCCACTCAGATATCTCCTCTCTGTGGAGGAGAAAGAGACGATAAAGATACGTTCCTGCCTCTTCTTTGCCCTTGATCTCCCGGAATGGGATGGACCGGCAGAAGGGGAGCGCCCGGCAGCCTATATTACCATAATCGCCGCTAAGGATGCACAACCGGATCCATCAATCGATCTCGGTATTGCCGCGCAGACCATTCTCCTGGCCGCTGCCGAGATGGGCATCGCCGGGTGCATCTTCGGATCGATCAGGCGAAAGGAGCTTGCATCTCTCCTTCGAATCCCGAAAGGCTTTCGGATTCTCCTTGTCATCGCCCTTGGTTATTCGGGTGAAGAGATCCGGATCGAGGAACTGGGTGAAAATGGTGATACCCGGTACTGGCGGGATGACAGGGGTGTCCATCATGTTCCAAAACGTCCCCTTCGGGAATGTATTCTAATGGCGGGTTCTGGCAATCATGTTCCATGAGGGGGAGCTCTATGGTCAGGAACGACAGAAGATGTGTGATGGTCCTGCATCTGTTGCCCGGTGGGGTAGTTTATTAAACTTTATTTTCTAAAAAATATACATCCCAGACAGGTATGGTTTAATTAAAATAAATATTTTATTATAAATGATATCCGGTTAATGAAGTGTTTCCATGAAGAAAGCGGGTCTTCTCATCATCATTCTCAGTGTTATGGTCGTCACCTTTGTCGTCTTAACCAGTGCGCTCCCCACACAACCGGATGGTAAAACAATCTCAAATGGCGATATACAGGAAGATCGTGATCAGTCTCCAGAAGATACCTTCAATCTCACTTCCGTCCTGAAGAAGCTTTTTGGACGAGAGAGCGGAGATGAGAAGAGAACCAACTCATCTGGTTATCATGAGGATATAGATATCTCCCTTACTTCGGCCGAGGTGTCTGATGATGATCGATTTCTTCGGATCATTGGAGAGAAAACATTTTCTTTTCATGTTCTTGCTCTCCACACAATAATCGCTTTAGATCAATCTGATAGTGTTGTGGTTTGGAACAATGCAGAGAAACTCGAATCTCAGGCGATCGAGGTCTGTGACGAAGTTGAAACACTCAGTCTTCAACCATCAAACCTCGATCGGCAGCAGGAATTTGTCCAATGCATGCAGGATTTCATAGCCATCTCGCAAAGTTTGCAGGAGGGAGTGCCTCAGACGGTTCCTGCCAGGCGCGAGATCATTGAAAAACTGTCCGAAACTACGAAGCGGCTCCATACTGTCGGTTCGCCTGCTGATGATATGGTTCAGATGGAAGATAGCGATGATCAGGTATATCACCTCACCTCTCTGGCATCGGTTGCGTCTCCTCTGAGACGTCCGGATGACATCATTGATTGTGGATCTCCATACACCTACCTTGATACGAAAAAGAGCAATGAAATCTCTCTTGTTCCCCGGTACTCGCGGTTTGCTTCAAGTCTCTGGTATGAGACGGTAGCGGGAACAAAGCACCAGAATGCCCCTCCAGGGAAGACATATCTTTTTGTCTTTGTTCATATTGTCCATATGGGGAACTTTGATGGAAAACATTATACCATTCATACCCCGGCACCGTCTGCCTATACACTCCATGGACTTCATGGGACATATAAGCCGCTATTGACCCCAACGTATACTTCTCTGGGAGAGATGTATGTACAGAGAACCCTCAACCGGAAGGAGAACTACCAGAGTTTTCTCGTCTTTGAGGTGCCGGACTCACTCTCACTCTCGGATTTTTATCTCTCGGTATTTCTTGGATCTGAATACGGGACTGTTTCGTGGAATATTACCTAGGGATATCCACAGTCTTCTTTTATCCATGGATAGTGCTAACTGAAGTCTTATATATTACCATGATATATTACTCTCCATGAGCGAAGGGAAGAAGGAGATTCGTGATAAACTCCGTCATAAAAAGGAGATGCTGACCCCTGACGAACGGTTTGAGAAGAGCAGGGCAATTTGCAGCCATCTTATGGAGCTTATTTTACCTGGCGAGACGGTGATGGTCTATACCTCGAAAGAGAAGGAGGTCAATACCGTTCCACTCATCACAATGCTGTTATCATATAGACATCCTGTCATTGTTCCCATCATCCAGAGCGAAGATGTCAGTCTGAGGCTTTCATATCTGGAGAATATGATGGTTCTCGTTCCAAGTACCTTCGGCGTTCCTGAACCGATAGGGAATGAGATACCGGCAGATGGTGCGGATGTCGATACGATCATCCTTCCGATGCTCGGCTTTGACAGGAAAGGGGGACGAATCGGGTATGGTGCCGGATATTATGATCGGTTCCTTGCTCAGTATCCGGATATCAGGAAGATTGGAATTGCATTTGGATGCCAGGAGGTTGATTCGCTTCCTCTGGATCCCCATGATGTCGTCATGGACGCTATCGTGACCGAGGAGGGCGTCGTCTACCGGAGGGTATAATTGATGAAGCTTGGGGAGACGGTGATCCTTGATACATTTGCAGAGGCATTTCCTATCTGGGTATCACGAATCATCATTACTGCAGATACCATTGAGTGGGCGCTTGCAGCTGCACAGGAAGCGACCGGCTTTGCAACCTCTAAGATCTTCTGCCCATGTGAAGCCGGGATTGAAGGGATTGTTCATGATACCCCGGATGGACGGCCCGGCGTCTCAATCCTCATCTCTGCTGAGAAGAAACAGATGCGATCCAATGTGAGTGACCGGATATCGCAATGTATTCTCCCAGCTCCTACGGCATCGGCATTCGATGGCCTCCCTGATGCCGTCGATCGCTTCTATACCCGTATGCACTATTTCGGGGATGGCTATGAGGAAAGATGTATCATCGGTGGGAGAAACTGCTGGCGGATCCCTGTGATGGAGGGGGAGTATATCGGAGAGGAACGCTATGGCACGGTGAAGGGGATCGCCGGAGGCAACTTCCTTGTGATGGCAGAGGATCGGTCGACGGCCCTTGTTGCAGCCGAGGCCGGGGTCCGGGCTATTGACCCTCTCCCTGATGTCATCACCGGCTTTGCCGGGGGTATCGTCGGCAGTGGATCAAAAGTCGGATGCAGAAACTATCGTTTCCCGATGCCCGCAAGTACGAACCATGCCTGGTGCCCGACACTGAGAGGTACAATTCCCGACTCCGAGGTTCCTGAAGGGGTGAACTCTATCTATGAGGTTGTCATCAATGGAATTGGTGAAACTGCTGTAAAAACGGCGATGAAGGCAGGGATTGAATCGGCTGTCGGAGCTGGCGGGATTCTGTATATCGGGGCATCGAACTTTGGCGGGAAGCTAGGGCCGCACCGGTTCAGGCTTCACGATCTCTTCTCTTCAACATAGTGCGCCCCCATCCCCTTCTTCTTTCAAGGCCATATGATGCGATCATTCCGATCACAAATGCCGGGGTGATCCCCCAAATGAGAGCGATGACTGCCATCAGGATCGTCACCGGGTAGGATGGTGACTTGGCCCCATGCTTGCCAAGCTCGATTGCAACAAAGACAAGAAGACCCCCGAAGATGCCATATGGAATTAATGTCAGTACCTCTGGTGGTGCAAATGCAACTGCAAAACCAAGGATAAGAAGGCCGGCAATAATATTTGCCCCACCTGTCCGGGCGCCGAAACGGTACTGTGCGGCAAGGCCCCCGGCTCCATGGCACATTGGAAACCCTCCAAGAGGTGATGAGACGAGGTTCATCACGCCGATCGTCTTTGAAAGTGTGTCCGGTTTCACCTCCCGCCTCAAGAGATCGATGGTTAGCAGTGAGGTCGCAAGGATGGCGTTTCCGAGGGTGAGTGGCATCTGTGGAATGGCAAGATGGATCGCAGCAAAAAGCCAGTCTCCGGTTGCAGGGATGATCAACTCAGGGATTGGGATGCTCCTGAATGGTGGCATCCCCTGAGCCATGACTCCGGCAACCAGTCCGATTCCAATGACGATAAGCGATGATATGTCCGGCAGTCCGCTTCGTGATGAGGCAATGAAGAAGAAGATGACGATCCCGATTGCAACCGCTCCAAAAATAAGATCACTGATGATATATCCAAGAGCGGTCCTGATAAGAATAAGGGCAAGGCCGACCTGTATCCCCCGGATGACACTCTCCGGGACCCATCTCTGTATCCTCTCCATCCCTTTAAGATGGCCGATGATGAGGAAGACAAGACCGATGATGATCCCGGATGCGGCTATCTCTCCCCCAGTCAGCCCTTCTGCTATGGCAATCGCTCCAATTGCCTTCATTGGCTCGATCGGAATGGGGAGACCGTAATAGATACCGGTGATGATGAACCATAGACCTATAAAAACGAAGGCATAGCTGACGTTAATTCCTGTTGCAATCCCTGCGCCGAGGATAATGGGAAAAATTGTCCCGAAGTCCCCGACCGACCCGGAGAGTTCGCGGAGCGAAAAACGGATTTTTTTTGTTGCCTTGGGATCTGGTTGTAATCCGTTATTCGTGGTGTTATCTGCCACATTCTGATATTGTGTGGTGACATGAAAAAGAGTTCGTTATCACCGGGCGGTGCTGGGTATTCAGGTTTTTAAAGGGATAGAAGCCCTCAGTACCTCCATCATCTCCTGTGGAAGTATGTCCTGAGCCATTTCCTGATAGTTTTCATCAATTAATGTAAGGATTATCATGGTTCCTTTTGATGTTGTCGATATCCCCACGCGTTCCACCCGTGTGATCAACCCGTCCCTCTCCATTGAAGCAAAGAGTGGCAGAATGTAATAATGCGGAATTTCGAGATACTCGGCTATCCGTCTTGTTGGTGGGAGATTGATAGACGTGCAATTCCGGGAGAAGCTGATCGTAATGCGTTTCTCCTGTCCAAGGAGGATTTGTATAACTGCATCCAGTATCGTACACTGCTCTTCTGTAATCATAAAAAAAGGTCTGATAGGATGAATCAGGGGCTCTGCCCTATTTCATTTTTCCATGGCTTTCATCCGGCATCTCTTCAAGGTAGACGATTGTTGCTCCAGCATCAGCTGCAATCTGTTCAAGCTCAGTCTTACGGAAATGAGTACCCTCAACCTTGAGCTGGCGCTTGTCTTCTGCCTCCGATGTCACGGCAACCACTCGGAAGCGGGGTTGTTTGACACCCGTTCCGACCTTCTGTCGTTCACGAACATAGATCTTCATTTTTATCACCTCATATCAGCTGATATAACAACTGATATACATTAATGGTATTTATATTTATTTGTATATGGTTGAATATGGGTTGTAGTAATTAATTATTTATATTAATTTTAAGATGCCATGTAAATGTTAAATTTGTTAAATAAACTATATTTACATTTGATGGTTATTTATGGTAGAAGATCAAATAGAATCTCCTCTTCAAGAGAAACAGGAGTACTACAATGACCATCTACATTGGTATTGATGACACCGATACAGAGACATCACGTGGAACTGGACGGCTTGCCCGGTCTATTGCCGATGAACTGGCCCCTGATTATCAGATCATTGGTGTAAGCCGACACCAGCTCTACGTCCATGATGACATACCATACACATCTCACAACAGTGCCGCCGTCATCCATATGGAGAGTCAGGGAAATGGATCGATAAGGAGACTTCATACTCTGGTTAGAGACCTGATGATGTCGGATTTTATAGAGGGGAGCGATCCAGGCCTCTGTATCATTGAGCGATCACGGATTGTAGATGATATCATCTCATTCGGGGGAAGAGCGAAGACCGGAGTGCTGACACAGGATGAAGCCCGTTGGCTCGCCTCCGGGCATCAGATTATCCTTGAAGGTCTTGGTGGGACCGAAGATGGTGTCATCGGGGCGCTGGCTGGTGTTGGCCTTGCCGCTTCGGGAAATGATGGAAGGTACGTTATGAAGGCAAAGACCCGTACAATGACCGGGTCAAGAACTGTCGGGGAACTTCTTGATTGTGGAATCGATAGGATCATCACCGAAGAAGGGGCTCTGATAACGGAGGGGAGGGTTTCAATGAGCAAATTCCCAAAACCTGCTCTCGTTGGCGGACAGGCGGTCTTAATTGTATCCGGATCAGATGGCGTTTATAGGGATCTTGTAGTCGGATGATCACTGCATCTGGTTACACCCCCTCCTGATATTACACAGATCTATATCGGGTCAAGTACCCGGATTGCTGCCTCTGGTATAAGAATGGTAATCAGGTCTCCTTGTTTGACTGCTCCATTCTGTATTAATCCGGAAGGGATATCTGCATGAATCCTGTTACCAGGAAACGATCCTATCACTTCTATCAGGGCGCCATCCTTTCGGATAGAATCAACATTGCAGTCAATAGAGATCGGATTTTGAAGACTTCCATTTTCAAATCCCTTAATACTCATATCTTCTGATCGAATGCCCAGAGCGATCTTCTCACCAGTAAGCCGTTCTGTCTGAATCCGAAGATCATTTCCCCCGAGTCTGATGAGCCCTTTTTTTCCATCTCTCCCTGAGATGACACAATCAAAGATATTTTCATATCCCACAAATGAAGCGACAGTCTTCGTTGTAGGATGATACATCACTTCTTCCTTTGTTCCCTCCGCGATAAGCTCTCCGTCATTGAGCAGGATGATCTGATCGGCAAGGTTTCGGGCTTCACTCCTGCTGTGTGTAACCTGAATGATCGTTACATTCTCTTTCTCCCGAATTAATTGGAGGTCCTGAATGAGCCGCTTTTTTGTGGGTGGATCAAGCGCAGAGAATGGTTCATCAAGGAGGAGAACCTTTGATTCAACTGCCAGCGCCCGAGCAATTGCCACTCGTTGTTGTTCTCCTCCTGATAATGTGGCAGGGTACCTTTCTTTGAGATGGCTGATGTTTAGGAGCAGAAGTAGTTCAGAGACGATCTCTTCAATCTCTCCTTTGGTCTTATGTAGTACTTTGAGACCATATCCAATATTTTTAAAGACGGTCATATGAGGGAAGAGTGTGCTGTCCTGATACACAAGTGCCATATTGCGCTTCTCCGGTGGAAGATCTGTCACATCTCTATCATTACATACTACTCTGCCTTCAGAAAGGATATGCAGACCTGCAAGAGCTTCAAGAATTATGGTCTTTCCGGCCCCGGATGGACCTATGATGAAACACCACGAACCCCTGTGGACCGAAAATGTCACTTTTTTGAGGGAAAAAGCTCCGAGTCTGAGCGTAACCTCTTCACACGCGATCATCGTACCTCCCAAGGAACCTGGTTACACTCCTGACCAGAAGGAAGATCCCAAAACAGATCACAATCATAAGAAATGCAAGACCCTGTGCCTCTGCAATTCCCCCTGTTGTGAATCGATAGTAGATAAGTGTCGAGATAACCATTGGATAATACGCTATTATGATAACTGCAGCAAACTCCCCGATACTTCGCCCCCATGCGAGCAGGGCACCATTGACGATCTCCCGTGTAGCAAGGGGGAGAGTTATTGTTACAAACGCATAGCTGTGTGTTGCTCCAAGAGTTCGTGCGGCGTTCTCCAGATGGACAGGGACTTTTTCAAAACCCTCTCTGACAGCATTCACATAAAATGGAGCGGAGACAAATGTCATGGCTGCGACAATTCCCGGAAAAGCCTCTTCAAAGATGATGCCCACGGCAGACATGGGTGCACCGATTAATCCTTCCCGCATAAACAGGAGGTAAACAAGAATCCCCGCAACTGTATGGGGGAGGATAAGTGGAATATCGACGATACTTTCAATGATGCCCCGAAACCGGGACTTCGTCCGGGCAAGATAATATGCAAGCGGCGTACCAATGAGGCTCAGAATCATGACAGCACACATTCCTGCAAAGATTGTGAGAAAGAGTGCATGGAGCACTGCATGATCTCCAGCAATCCGGAGAAATCTTTCAATATCGTTTATCTGAATCACGGTCAGTGTACCGAGAGCCAGAATAGTAACCAGTATGATTGTAGATCCTGGGATCAAAAATGGTATGAGCGATCTGTCATAATGTCTTCGCCGATGTGGATTACGTTCAACCATCCGGACACCTTTATTGTATTGGTTCAGGCCATGCTTCTCTACCTGTACTGAATGCATCCACCATGAAACCAAGGAATCGTACGGCTTCCTCCTTATTAGGTGCGGTTGAAGGGATGGCTGCAGCATAGACGATTGGCTGTCCTGTCCTGTCCATACCTATGGAACTGAACCGTTGAAAGCCGAGATGAACGGTTACAACCCCATATTCTTCATCATACATTTCAGACGAGAGATCGATCTCCGGGGGCAGATCAATCCAGTGGAGTCCATGCTCCTCTGCTACACTCCGATACTCAAATGCATAATCGATTCCGCCTGTTTCAAGGAGAGAGAGGAGAAAAATACTCCCGTCTCTGATTCTGACTTTGTCACCATCCGGTTGGATCATCTCCGGGAGATGGATGGTAGTTCCAGAGGAGGTTGTTATGATTCTGGGTGGGGGATGAATATGATTTCCAAGCATCTCATCGAATATCTTCTCATCATGATAGTAGTTCTCAGCAAGTTTTACCACCATCAATGCACGATACCCACAGGCATCAAGCATCGGATTTGAAAAACCGATCCGTACATCCGGTCTTCTGAGAATGGTATGCCAGTTCTCATCAGTTATCTCGTCTGCATAAGCGCTTCGCTCCGTATATGCGATTACGATAGCCCCTGTTGCAAAAGGGTAATATTCCTCGGTGAAGTTCCCCAATCCCTCCCCCATCGGTTGAAACATCATATCAGGGATGAGTGATTCGTCCGCAACGACAACAAGATCAGCCTGGCGGCGAAGATCAGTAACCTGGCGAATGACCTGGATACTCCCATGACCATGGATCTGTACATCCACCATCGGGTAAATCTCCTCATATTCCGCTTCAATTGTGGCGAGTGGTCCAAGAGCACTGCCTGCTGCAAATACTCTCAGAGTCGTTTTTTCATCCTGCACTCCGGTACAACCGCTAATCAGAACAATAAAAACCATGAGAAGGAGGATATACCTCATCATCTTATCTTCTCCGGATTTCTATCCTGTCAACCCATTTAACCCAGGAACTTCCTTCGGTTATGACATCGCTGGTATCACTGGTGATGATGAGTCTCAACGGGCCGCCATCATTATATGTGAGTGGTTTTCCATCCTGTTCATATGCGATGATGACACGGAGTGGAGGTGAAGGTATTTCCTTGAGATCTGTGTTAAAAGTGAGGAATCCCGATCCTGAAGCCTGTTCCGTATCAAAAACCCAGAGATACCCATCAGGAGCTGATATATAGAGTAGATCATTTTCGCCTGCTCCTCCGATCAGGTCGAGGAGATCAAGAATATCGACTCCCTTGACTCTGTATGGGCCATATCTGATTCCAACTGTCGAGACGGCGTACGCATGTCCGGTTACAGGCTTTAAAGCCCGAATATCCTCCATTGATAAGAGTATTGTTGATTCTCCATCGGTAAGTGTCAGGTTCCAGGGGATCTCCTCTTCCTGTTCATCCTGATGATCGAGACACCCGGATACAAAGATGGCTCCCAGAACAATGATGATGGTGATGATGAGGGAATATCTCATCTCATCCCTCGTCGTGTATAGAGGATACTGCATCCTGTTATTGCTATGAACACAATGAGAGAACTCATCGGGCTTTGTTGAGCATCATGGCCTGGTTCGCTCTGCAATGACTTGGCAAGAAGCCCCTGCTCGCCCTTATATCCCCCTGAATAGACCCGTATCTCATCCACCCACTTGACTGTGAAGCCATTTGTTGATGGGTAGAGATCATAGAAGTGATGAACCGATTGTGGCATTGTCTTTTTCATGTCATCATTTCCATAGACATGGAGCCCGTCGGTATTTGTTGAGGTATCAGCAAAGAAGACGATCCTCATGCCCGAATAAAAGTCTGGGGGGTACCCGGTTCCCTGCCGCTCACCAACGTCCGGATCAGCTCCGTTATACCAGGTGAGGACAATGGGACCTTGTCGGGGTTCGGGATGATAGACGTTTTCGTACGGAAACTCAACATGATATCCATCCTGTGCACGTACCATAATCTCATCACCCGGAGCTGCCCCCCCGACAAGGTCGCAGAGATCACGAATATCTGTTCCCTTGACCGATCCTTTATCCTTGAAATTTGTGGTCTCCTCCGGATCCCATTTATCTCCATCAAAGACGGGTCCCTGATGATAATATCTTGTTATTCCATCACCGTGGACAGGGAGGTTCTCTTCCATCCATTGGTATGTCACAGTCGTTCTGCTCATTATTTCGTCAGTTTCACTGTTGATCTTTACAACCGTTACTTCGGTTGTTGGCGCTGCCAATGTACCTGTCATACAGAGGGATAGGACAAGGAGGGTTACAACAAGCATTCGATAGATTACTTTCATCATCTTTTTTCACTCCGATTTGTTCGTACAAAGATGCAGATAGCTGTGAGAAGTGCAGCAACAGCGATCCATCCACCAGATGGTGCTTCTACTGCCTTACTCTCCTGTGAGAGGGTAAACATTTCAAAAGTTGTTCCCTCAGGATAGATTTCGAGAATATCTTTATTATCAGGGGAAATGCGGGCAACAGGAACAAAGGCCGCCGTCATCGTCTCTTCAGTTACTGCAATCCGCAGATACCCGAGGGTATGTTCAAGACTGGTGATGTGGCCATCTTCCTTCTCTTCAGTAAGAGAATAGGTTGGTGCTCCACCGGTTCCAATGACGATATACTGTGTATTGTTTATGATATAGCGCTCATATGCATGGACATGAGCTGATACCACCATATCAACGCCATGAGAATCAAATAGTTGTCCCCATTGGTTGCGTATAGCAAGATTTCCTCCCGGGTGGCGTCTGTCGGATGTGTGGGGTGGATGATGGAAGCTGATAATTCTCCACGTAGCCGGCCCCGTTAACTCTGATCTCAGCCACTCAGTCTGTTCGTCCATAACCGGCCATGCCCAGTCATTACTATCAAGAACGATGAGATGGACACCTCCAGCATCGACTGAATACCATTCGGGGATTCCGAAGATATCACGAAAGCGGCCTGGTGGCCCGTCATGATTTCCTATAGTTGGGATGAGTGTCGTTCCGCTGAGATAGGGTTCTGCTACATGGAAAAATTCATTCCATCCATCAGTGTCAGCCTCGTGATCATTAATGAAGTCCCCGGTATGAATGACAAAGAGCAGATCGGGTTCTGAAGCAATTCGTTCCGCAACAAGTCTGTGCCGTTCCATCTGAGTAAAAAACGGTCTCTGAGCCCGTGTATCCCCATAGATGATGAAGGTGAACTCATCATCACCAAATGTTCTGAACTGGTATCCGGGAGAAATTTTATGAGGTGTGCCGATTCGATAATGGTAGGTTGTTGCCGGAGTCAGGTCTGAGAGTAGTACCCGGTAAATCCCATCTCCCACAACGGTACTGTTCTGGCGATGCCATGATCCCGAGAGTGGCTCCTTGGTATATTCAAGCCTGAATGTTTCCTGTTCATTGCTCATCCATGAGATTACTGCCTCTTTTTCGGTCGTTCCTGTTACAAAAGGCCCATAAATATCAGGATTATTATTTGTTAAACCCATAACCGGAACAGTGCATACTATCAGCAAGGATATAATAACGAAGATACAGGTCTTTCTTTTCATTGCGAGTCTCCATTATGCGCCATACAAAGGCTTATTTCTCCTGGCATAACCGTTACATCCCTGATCTTCTCCTTCCCATCATCCCAGACAAGTTTCACACTATACGTTCCAATTCGCATATCGGTGAATGTGTGTGGTGTTCGCTCTCCGGTAAAACGTTCATAGAGGAAGATTCGTGCACCCGGAGGGTCGCTCTCGACACGAAGTGATCCGGATGTATATGGTTGAAGTGACGACCGTATAACTCCTGCAGAATCTCCTTTCATTCCTTTGTAAATCCGAATGGTGCCTTCTGCAGGGATATACCCTGGATTTGAGAGGAGGAACCGGTGTTCACCCTCAGATAATCCTTCAATGGTGGCAGGTGTTGTATGGCCGGTCGGGTTCCCGTTAACGAAGATGGAAGCCCCTTCGGGAGAAGATGCAATGTGAACAGAGTAGAGCCGGGATTCTGGCTTACTTATGACAAATGTTTCACCATCATTAATTTTATCAGGGAGTGTCATGGAGTAATGTTCATCATCAATATTGAGGACAATGAATACCTGTGCTCCTTTGATCTCTACTGTTGCCGGGATGGTGTATGCCGGGTACCGACCGTTCACTGTGAAGGATTTCCCCTCATATTCATCTGATACAAGCGTGATTGTCCTTGTCCGGGTGGGTGCTATGCCATCGATCCTGATTGTATTTATCGAATCAGGATATACCCAGACGAACTGCCTGCCATATAAATCATCAGCTCTTGTTGAACCCTCGGAGGATGAGGGGAGAGCAAGGCTGATTGTATGAGCCCCTTCGCGGAGCCCGTAGACGATGGATGGCGTTATTTGATTTGTTTCTCTGTTGTTGATGAGGATTTTTGCCCCGGGTGGATGGGATTCAATGTAGACTCCTCCGGTTCTGTTTGGCCGGATGATCCCAGATCTCTGCAGGTCTCTGTCATGATTTGCATCGATTGCTGGTTCCTCATGCAGATCGTTCTCAGTTCGATTCTCCTGTTGAATACGATCCTTTCTCTCATCATCAGCGGTTCCGAAGAAGAAGTGAATTATCCTTTGAAAAAAATCAATGATACCTGCGAAGAATCCTGATTCCCACTCTTCTGGTTTCTCCTCTGCTATATCATTCTGTGATGGTGGTTCTCTCAGGGGATCAATAGTTGGTGAGGGTATACCGGTTTGATTGGCTGCCAGTACATCCTGATGTACTGTTTCTGTTGTGTTTATCCTGACATGAAGTGCAATGAAGAGCAGTTCCTCATAATCATCTTCAACAACAACCATCTCCGTGACATTTTCATACCCTTTGAGCATCAGGGTAATATTCTGTTCTCCGACCGGGATGTTTTCAAGAGTTGCCGGGGTCTGCTTCCCTGTACTATTATCATTGAGTATGATCGTTGCGTTTGAGGGTGTGGATCTGATCGTTATATACCCTGACTGGCGCAGAAGATCGAAGTGAATCTGCTCTGTTTGTTTTGCTGCGATCCTGACCCATGCATCATCAGGGCTTGCATACCCCTCAAGTTCAACACGTACAGGAATGTAGCCGACTTCGATGCTATCGATCATTGCCGGAGTGGTGTAACCTGTCGGCATATCATCAACAACGATCAATGCCCCCTCCGGATACGATGTGACCATGATGCTCCCGGTGGGTTCCTGATTGCTGTTGATGATGATCTCACTGATGTACTGGACAGAGAGGCCGGTTGTGGTCGGGTAGATGCCGTTGAAATAATACCAGTACTCCTCAGGAAAGGCGGCTCTCATATCAGAAACCCCGAATGCATGAACGCCCCATGGATTCGTTGATGTATCTGCAAAAAAGATCAGCCGCATACCGGTTCGATAGTCTGGCACATATCCATCCTCTGCATGGTACCATGTAATTCCCATGGGTCCCTGTCGTGGTTCCGGATGGTAGATGTTTCCATATGGAAATGTTCTGCGAAGTCCATCCGATGCCCGGAGTGTTACTGTTTCTCCTTCGGAAACTCCCCCTATGAGGTTACAGAGGTCCCGGAGATCTGTCCCTTTCACTGCCCCCATATCTCTTTCAAGGACATTCGTATCTTCCTCCGGGTTCCATCGATCTCCTTCAAAGACCGGACCCTGATGGTGATAATGGGTGGCACCATCGCCAAGAACCGGCAAATTTGCCTCCATCCAATGAAAATCTACTGTCTTCTCATCGAGTATGGTAAAGCCATCTGCAGCATACCGGGTAAGTTTCACTTCTGTTGTTGGGGCTGCTGATATAACAGTAATCAGTCCTAGGCAGAAGAGGATGATGATATAAATCTTCAGGGAGTTTTTTTCCATTATTCAAAGCTCCAAAAAAAGGATTTATCTCTTCTTCATAATGAAGAAAAGTCCTATGACAGCAATGGCAATTCCTGCGATTATATAAGGAAGCGGAAGATCTCTGCCGGTGGGTTCTGACCCTGATTCACTATCTGGTGAGGATACTACTGGCAGAGGTGTTGTCTCCTGAGTCCCCGGAGTGGGCTGATCCTCAACTGGAACCGGACCCGGAGTGATCGTTGCCCCGGGAGTGAAGACAAAATCTGAGGTTGCCTGTGTTGATGAACTTCCTCCTCCTCCCGTTGGCGGGGATGGTGGTGATGGGGATCGGACTCCGGTTAATGCGAAGATTGAAAGTCCTTCAGGTGAATCTGCCTCAAAGATATAATTGCCGCCTGGATCGTTTCCAATGTACCGCGTCATCAGTGATGAGGTTGACCCTGTATCTGATCTTCTCATGATAACAACATTATCAACACCCCCCTGTGCAATAACCCATGAAGGGCTCACAACCATCCTTATTGTTGCGGATGTTATTGTTCCCCCATCCGCTACGTTATCGATACCTGTCTTCTGGATATTAACAACAAATGCAATATCATTAATCTCTTTAGCGGCATTTTGAGCTGTGAGCAGAAAAGCGCTATTGGCGGCGGGATCCGGGTTTTTTGAGATGGTTCTGGTTATCTGTGCTGTCGGATCAGGGAATTTCTCCATTCCAATATCAAAATCGATGCCCGCAATCTCTCCATCCAGCGATGCTGTTAAACGGCTGCTGACCGCTCGTACATCGGTTATCGTTCCTCGAACGATCGATCCACTTACCTCCGGTGGTTCGGCTGTCTGTAACCTGATGCTCTCCCATCCGCCACCAGGATTCTCCAGAAGAATTGCATTTCCATCAGTCGTTACAGTTCCTGTTGTGGTTTGTTGATTGATCGCAACAATCTGTTCCCCTCCTGACTCTGTTGTTTCAATTGTGCCGATCTGAAAGGAATTATCCCCTGAGCCGACAGGTGGTACCTCTCCACCGGAACTATTGAAGGTCAGGGCAAGCTCCATCACTTCCCCGCTGCTGAAGGGTATCTCCTGGCTGGCTTTGAGGTCTCCTATCCAGAATGTAATTAGAGGATTAATTGTAGCGATGAGATCTTCTTCAGTTGCCGCAACGATCAGACGCTCACCAAAAATCCCTGTCTCTCCAAAAATACCTCCTTGTCTGGTTGCGATCGATCCTCTCTCATTATAATTGATTTTTGCGGTAATCAGTTCCTCTTCAGGTACAGCTATTCCGTCAAGTGTTGCTGTTCCAAAAAATTCCACAGGTTTTGGTGGAACTGCACCAACTGTTCCAATCAGTGTAAGAATAAAAAAAATGGTGAGGATTGTTTTTAGATCCATGTTTGTCCGTCCTATGTTGAGATTGCGGCAAGTTCGCCACTACTCTTCAGATAGATCCAGTATCCGTTCGTCGGATACAGGAGCCGGCCATCGCTGTAGCTTCCAGAACCCTCTCTGATGATCGCAGTAGCATATCTCTGTTCGCCTGCATCGTACCCGATGGTCTGTGTCCATGCGTCTCCGAGGGAGAGGAATGTGTCACGAGCGGTAGCCGGCTCAATATCGGTAAAACCAACTGCGTTCCACCCTTTCTGAAGCTCTATCGTTGGGGGTGTCATGAGTGGCTGGTTCATGAAGGTGAGCGGGATCTCTTTCCCCTGTGTGCTGTAAATCCAGTACCCTTTCAGTGGTGTAATAAGATCTGTCTCGCCCAGCGCCTTCCAGGTTTTAAATACTGCATCATATTCAAAGATACTGTGATCTCCTGTGTCTACCTCAGCAAAGATCGATGCTGTGTTGTTTCCCGAATCAAGGCGTTTTGGTACAGAGATGAAGTTCCACCCTTCCTTGAGATGAATAACAGCATCTCCTGACACTGGTTCGGGGAAGGTGATTTCAATCTCATCGATACTCCCAACTCTCTGGCGACCGGATGTCAGATCTGATCCGACGAGACGGAGTGGCCAATATTGATCTGAGAGTGGCTGGCCATTTATTTCATCAGCGACGATGATATTGTTGTTCCGAGCAACGACCGTGCTGTGGAATGTTGCAGAAAAGTCATCCTCAGTACCTTTTACTCCATCGGGACCATAATCTATGACGGTGACATCATATCCAGCTACCGCAAGATCGTCGCGGAATGGATCTGATCCATAATCATGTTTATTTTCATCATCAACCCACCCGACAAGTGTCCAGAGAGGCATACCCGACCATTCGTTCCCATCATTATCGATCCATGTGGCGAGGTGTGAATCCCCGGCCATCGCACAGGCCTTTCCTGCTTCAAAGTATGCTCTTTCAATGGTGTCGGTGATGGCCCCCGTCAGGCGGAGTGTCCAGTCTTCACGTGTTCCGGTGTGAATCTCTATCGTGACAATATTCTTATTCGAACATCCGGCTGCGGATGGATACTGGATTCCACCACTCCAGAAGTAATGCCAATATTCTTCTTTCAGGGTAGCCCGCATGTCATCCGCACCAAATATACCATCTGGTGTGTTGAAGAAGAGCCGGTATCCATCTTTATAGTCCGGCACATACCCCTGACGTTCGGTCCACCAGGCGACGATTGCCTCACCCTGTCGCTCCAGCGGAGAGTTGAGGTTTGTATCATCGAGTTTCATCACATATCCATCAGATGCTCTGAGGATAATCTCGCTTCCTTCCGGTGCTCCTCCGACGAGATCGACGAGATCTTTAATCGATGTTCCCCGAACGACCTCATCAACCTTGTTTGGATTTTTATCTTCAGCGGGGTTCCAGAGATCATCAGGATCGAAGGTTGGACCCTGGAATCTGAGTTGGACACCGTCTTCTCCGCCATATACATGAAGGTTCTCCTTCATCCAGAGATAGTCCTTTGTAACATCATCCAGAACGGTGACACCATCTGCTGCATACCTTACAATCCTGATGGATGGTGCTTCTGTTGGTGGTTCAAATGCTGTCAGTTCGATTGTTTCAATATTCCCGACACTTAAACTGCCGGTTGCCCCCTCGCCAACGAGCCGAAGCGGATAGCTGTTTCCTTCGATCGGCTCGCCATTGAGGAGATACGCAACGATGTAGTCATTCTTGTTATTTGCGATATTCTGACTTGTGAAATCCTTGCTGTATGGGGATGCTCCTCCGGATGAGACGATAATTGTATATCCATCTGTGGCAAGCCCTTCATTGAAGGCATTTGTGCCAGTCATCAGGTCATCATCAACGATACCCGCGAGCCTCCAGAGCGGAATACCTGTCCAGATATCCTCTCCATCACTCCAGGTTTCGCTCATCGTCTCAGCCATTTCAGTAAAACTGCTTTCTGAGATCCTGGCTGAAATCTTATCCCCTTTCAGGGTTAGTACCCATTCATCCTCTGCCGGCTCCTCCGGAAGGCCATTGATGGTGATGGATGCAATCGAACCTATACGTTGCCCGCCACTTGTCAGGGCTGAGCCCTGGAGCCGGAGTGGAAAACCATTATCCTCGGCAAGGGGTGCGGCATTCATCATATTGGCAACGATAAATCCATCACTTCGTGCAATATCAGCACCATTGAACTCCCTTGAAAAACCATCCTGAGCAGTGATAGTTACAGTATAGCCGGAGGCACGCTCATCATTGAATCTCCAGTGATTCGCGCCATTGTAGTCATCAACGACGGCAAGAAGATACCAGAGTGGCATCCCGGTCCACACCTGATCCTGAGTGTCGGTATACATTCCGGCATGGCCGCAGGCAACTCCCTCTTCAAACTCTGACTGAGAGAATGAGCGGCTATATGCACCATTCAGGGTGATTGTCCACTCTGTGGTTGGAACGGGCAGCCCGATAAGCTCGATGGTAACTATATTTCCAATCTTCTGGCCGCTTGAGACGTCAGATCCAACCAGCTGGAGTGGGAAACAGGGTTTTGCCTTCTCTCCAATAGTTGCAGGGAGTGGCTCGCCGTTTAATGTATTTGCAACGATGATATTATCGTTCCGTGCGACTGTGGCACTCTGGAAGTTGATCGAGTATCCGTCGCCTGCAATAACCTTGACTGAATAGCCTTGAGCTGCAAGCTCATCATTGAACGCGTCACTGCCATGTGAATTTTCATCATCGACATATCCTACCAGCCACCATAATGGCATTCCGGACCAGACGTTCCCATCATCGTCAGTATAGGTTGCGACATGAGGGTTTGTCTGACAATCTGTTCCTGCCTCGAAATAGGTTCGATGAATGATCTCTTCCCGAGCTCCTTTCAGAGTGAGGATCCAGTCTTCTGCTGGTGGCTCATCGACAGAGATCTCCATCCGGATGTATGCTTCAGCTGTTTCAAAAGAAAGTGGCCTGACACCGTAAAAAAACTCGACGATATCTCCATCTTCAAGAGAATAGATGTTAAGTCCGTCGTTTGCGGAATTACCCCAGTCATCGAGTGTGTATCCATTGACGGCACATTCCCAGGTTCTGGTCGGTCCGTCATCAGGTCTTTCATAGAGATAATCTTCTATTCCATCAAGAAGAAGGATTCCTCGGCTGCTGATTGCACGATCGTTGATAGTAAGGGGAAATCCGGTTGCTTCAAGTGCGCCAAGTGGTGTCAGCCTGCTAATCTCGTATGATTCTCCTGATGTTGCACGTACATTCACCGACTCGTCTGAGAGCTCCATTGTTCCATCAAAGAGGATATCAGTTTCATCATCCGGTGGAGCTTCTTCATTGCTCATAATCCGGATTTCACTGATATATTTCACTGAGAGTCCGGTTGTTGTCGGATAGATGTCAAAATAATGCCAGTACTCCTCGGGGAATGTCTCCCGCATATCATTTACACCAAAAACGGTATCATCTGCGAAGAAGACAAGCATCATTCCGTCACTAAAGTCCGGAACATATCCGTCACCTGCACGGTACCATGTAATACCTATCGGTCCCTGCCTGGATTCCGGATTATAGACGTTGTTATATGGGAAATCCTTGGAGAACCCGTCGAATGCACGAACCCTGACGGTTTCACCATCGCTCATACCTCCGGCAAGATCGCAGATATCAGCGAGATCGGTACCCTTTACCGCTCCCTGATCCCTGAGGTTGACATCCTCCCCGGGATTCCAGGGGTCCCCATCAAATACAGGCCCCTGATGGAAGTAACTGGTCTCTCCATCTCCAAGTACAGGAAGGTTTGCTTCCATCCATTCATAATCGACGACCGTTTCGTTGATGATCGTCGTTTCGTCAGCTGCATACTTGATAACCCGCAGCTCGGTCGTTGCTGCCGTGACAGGTGCGATGATCAGCCCTATCATCAACAGAATCAATAGTATTCTGTAACGATTCCCAAAATCAATCATTTCATCACCAGACTGTCTAATATGACCTTTTGAGGGTCTTTTTTTAGATGTTTAATTGAATTATAGATCGGATGATTTAAATAATTTTTATTAAATTAATTAATTTTGTAAATTTAGTTAACTTAACATATTATACTAAATAATATGTTTACGTTTTTATTCAAATATATTCCTACAACACCGAGCGGGTTATTCATATTCAAAACCTAATGAGTACTAAATCGAGGTGATCAGGTATGCATCGAAGACGTGAAATTGAATCAAAACTGAAGGGTGAAACCCTTGGGCGAAGAGGATTGCTCAGGAGATATGAAGGGCGTGAGCAACTCAGGATAGCACCGAATGTGAATGTTGTTAAGATTGGAGGACATGGCATCGTCGATTATGGAGCACCGGTTCTAAAGCCCCTTGCTTCCGAGATCGGTGCACTTTCCCGTGATCATCAGATGCTAATTGTGACCGGTGGCGGAGTGCGGGTTCGGCATATTCTGGATATCGGTCTCGATCTGGGGATGCCGACCGGTGTTCTGGCCGAACTATCCGGTAAGGTAAGTGAGCAGAATGCCATTATGATGTCCGTTCTTCTCTCTGAATATGGGGGTGCCAGAATTCATTCCCCTGATCTTCTTGAGCTTCCAATGCTCCTGAAGATGGGGATCCTTCCTGTAACGCATGGCACTCCACCCTACGGACTATTTGAATCTCCCCCGGACATTGGAATGATCCCTCCCCACCGGACAGATACTGGTGCCTTCCTCATTGCCGAGGTTCTTGGGGCAAAATCCTGTATTCTCATGAAGAATGTTGATGGACTCTTTACAAGCAATCCACTGACTGACCCTCATGCAGAACTGATCGAAGAGATACGTGCATATGAGATTCTTGATATGGAGATGGATGATCTTGTCCTTGAAGAGAAGGTTGTTGAGATGCTTCCGCATGCAAAAGCCGTTCGTGAGATCCAGATCATTAATGGGCATCTCCCAGGTATGCTGACACGGGCACTGAAAGGGGAGCGTATCGGGACTATCATAAAAGCATAAAATAATTATCATTTTTTAAATCATTAATACTGCCGTTAAAGGTAATTTAGTTTAATTAATTTGATGTACTCTATCAAAAATAACAATCTTTATATTATTGTTACTTCTAATACATTCTCGTTCACCATGAATTGTAAGGGTTTTATACTTATAGGTGCCTTGATTATTTCCGGGCTCCTTGTTGCAGGATGTGTTGACAGCGAGACACAGCCCGGAGTGCCCGAAGAGCTCCGGATCGCAACCACAACCAGTCTCTATGATACCGGGCTCCTTGACCATCTCCAGCCGATCTTTGAGGAGAGATACAATGCAAAACTGCTGATCGTCTCTGCAGGGACCGGCAAAGCACTTGAATACGGTATGAGAGGCGATGTTGATGTGATGATGGTTCACGATCGAGCCCGTGAAGATACCTTCATCGCAGAAGGCCATGGTGTGGAACGCCGTGTCATCGCGTACAACTACTTCGTTATTCTCGGCCCTGAGTCAGATCCTGCCGGGATTCGTGGAACATCACCCGAAGAAGCATTCCGGACACTTTTTGAACAGGGAACTGCCGGAGAATCAGGTATTGCTTTTGTCTCCCGTGGAGATGAGTCAGGTACTCACGCAAAGGAGAAGGCGATCTGGAGATCTGCCGGATATGACTATGCAACCGATATCCAGAACTCCGGGATATGGTATGTCGAGGCAGGACGTGGAATGGGCGAAACCCTGGTGATGGCAAATGAGAAGGAGGCATATACCCTTTCAGATAAAGGAACTTTCCTTGCATACAAAGGAGATCTTGGGATCGTTCCGGTCGTCGATGAAGGGGAGATCCTTCTGAATGTCTACTCCACCATGCTGATCAACCCCCAGACACACACCGGGATTGATACCGATCTTGGAAAAGCATGGATCAACTTCCTCATCTCAGATGAGGCTCAAGAGGAGATTGCGACATTTGGTGTCTCCGAGTATGGAGAACCCCTCTTCTTCCCTGCACAAGGCAACTGGGAGAGAATGGGTGTTCCACAGTCTGAAGTGACAGAGCCGGTGCTCTGATAACACTATCTTTTTCTTTGCCATCGGCGTAGTAAACAGGGATTACCTTGTATGAATGAGATCATCAGCGGTTTCCTCACCGCTCTTCACCTGATCATCACACTTGACCCCGGGGTTATCGAGATCTCGATCCGGAGCATCCTGATCTCGCTCTCTTCAACGCTTATTGGAGCCTTGATTGCAGTTCCTATCGGGGCGACAATTACCTTCTCTGAATTTACCGGGAAGCGTTTCCTTGTCAACATTATTCAGACCCTCTATGCTCTCCCAACGGTTCTTGTCGGCCTATTTGTCTTCCTGCTGATATCACGTGCTGGTCCACTGGGATTTATGCGCCTTCTCTTCACCCCGGAAGGGATGGTAATTGCCCAGACAGTTCTTATTCTGCCAATCCTGGTTGGCCTGACGATATCTGCTTTAAAAGGTCTCGATACGACGATTCTTGATACTCTTCGGTCTCTTGGCGCAACAAAGATACAATTTCTGCGTTCAGTTGTAAAAGAAGCACGTTATGCTATTATGGCCGCTGTTGTCCTCGGTTTTGGTCGCGCTATCTCTGAAGTTGGTGCCGCGATTATGATCGGTGGAAATATCCGGGGACATACCCGTGTCCTGACGACCGCGATCTCACTTGAGACATCCATGGGAAACCTGGCCGTCTCTATTGCCCTGGGTATTATTCTTCTCATGATAGCACTTGTGATCAATCTCCTCCTTGCAGTTGTGCAAAACCGGTGATACCATGCTTGAGATACATAATCTGTCAAAGCAGTTTGGTGATTCAGAGGTGCTGAAAGGGGTCTCGCTGAAGGTTCCGAAAGGAGAGATATTTACCATCATCGGACCTTCCGGGGCCGGGAAATCAACACTTCTTCGCCTGATAAACCTCCTTGATACCCCGACCGAAGGAACCATCCTTCTCGATGGTACGGATATTCATAAAGAGAAGAATATGGCGGTCAGACGGCGGATGGGGATGGTCTTTCAGAAACCGGCGATCTTTAACCAGTCCGTTTATGAAAATGTCGCTCTCGGTCTTCGTTTCAGGCAAATTGATGAAAGGGTTATCCGAAAGAAGGTTGCTGATGCGCTTGCGATCGTCGGCCTCACCGGTTTTGAAGAGAGGAAGGCAAAAACACTATCCGGGGGTGAGATGCAGCGGATCGCTCTTGCACGTGTCCTCGTCACCGATCCTGATGTTCTTCTTCTGGATGAGCCTACCGCAAATCTTGATCCCGTCTCTGTCAGGGTTATCGAAGAGCTTGTGCAACGGATTCATCATGAGTTTCAGACGACGATTATCATGTCAACTCATGATATGTTCCAGGGACAGAGACTTGCCCATCGTATCGGGGTGATGATAGATGGAAAATTCGCACAGTTCGGCACACCACGCGAGATCTTTACAACTCCGAATGACAGATTTGTGGCACGATTCGTTGGTATTGAAAATGTCATTGAGGGTAGAATCATCTCTAAGGATAGGGGCATAGCATTTATTCAGGTTGGGCGAATCACCATTCAGGCACTATCTCCTCTCCCAGTCGGAACAGATGTCACCATCTTCTTCAGACCTGAGGATGTTGCGATAAGTTGTTCTTCATCCCATGCAGAAAGTGTACGTAATGTATTCCCGGGGCAAATTGTATCCATTACGCCCATGGGCCCATATAATCGCATTATTGTTGATTGTGGGGTGAAGATCATTGCGATGATAACGTACATGGCAACTGAGGATCTCGGTTTGAAGGAAGGATCTGATGTCTGTGTCTCATTCAAGGCAACAGCGCCTCATATTCTTGCAGCAGAAGAGTGATGAATAATCAGCCCTTTTTCCTCAGGATATAGTATCAGTACTCCCTACCCACGAATCGATATATGCTTATCTTAGAAGATGTAGGGTGAAGGGTTATATAATCTACAAATACATTTCTTTATATCAATGAAACGATACCCGTCATCCAATTGGATTGATGATTTCCCTTACGATGCCGTGATTTGGTTTTGCAAAGGGTTAGGTATCATACCTTCGTGTGTACTTTCAGTCCTGATGGACTCCCATACAGGTCTGACCAGTACCTGGTGTCAAAAAACTACGATATTATCTTACTGATGAAAGAGAGGAGATTGTGGATGGCAGAAAAAAAAGTCTGGATAGTGGAAGATGAAGCGATAATCGCAATGGATCTGAAGAGGCGCCTTCAGGGGATGGGGTATACCGTTCTTGGAATATCCGGGTACGCCGAAGATGCCATCGAGAAGATACGGGAATATACACCCGATCTTGTCATGATGGATATTATCCTGAAAGGTGAGATGGATGGTATCACTGCGGCAGAGATCATCAGACGTGAATTACATATTCCTGTTGTCTATCTGACAGCATATGATGATGAGAGCACGGTTCACAGGGTTGAAGAGACAGAACCCTTCGGCTATATCATCAAGCCTTTTGAAGAGCAGAATCTCAGGATGGTCATTGAGATAGCTCTTCATAAGGAGGTCGAAAAAGAGCTTGAGTTCTTCGCCCAGGAGGTTAACCAGTACGCTCAGGAGCTCCAGAATACAACGAATCTTCTCTCGTTTTCAAACAGGAAACGTACGGTCATTTCCGAGATTACCCTGCATGATATTCTCAATAAGATCATGACAATCCAGGGCTGTCTTGATCTGGCTGCGGATAAGAAGGTGGATAGTGAACTTGCCGGATACCTCAATGAGATGCAGCAGGCGGTCACCGACATACAGAAACTGATCCGCTTTACCCGGGAATACGAGAAGCTCGGTGCAGAAGAACGCACCTGGGTTCCGGTCTCAGATATCATAACAACAATCTCCGATGAGCAGCTCCCCATCCGGAACCACTGTTCTCCCCTCTCAATCTTCGCAGATCCGATGCTGGAGATGGTCTTTGCCAATCTGATGGATAACACCCTCCGGCATGCCGAAGGGGCAACTGAAGTGAATCTCAATTGTGAAACCAATGATGAGGGGCTGCTGATCATCTGGGAGGATGATGGAACCGGTATTCCGGAGGATCAGAAGGAGAAGATCTTTGAGAAGGGTTCTGGAAAGGGAGATGGCTTTGGGCTCTTCCTCGCCCGAGAGATCCTCTCGCTCTCCGGTATTACAACAAATGAAACCGGGATGCCTGGAAAAGGGGCAAGATTTGAGATTATGGTTCCAAATGGGGCATGGAGGATTGAGAGCGGAAATGAATAGGGGTTTTCATCCCTCCCTCTCTATGGGATAAAATGAATTCCATGTTGTAGCAGTTAACGAAAGGTGCGCTTCATGACAGGATACGGGCTGCATGACTGATCCGCCGTCAGCTCCCTTTGAAGATTGCTTCTGGCATTCCTGGCTCTTGTAGGATCCTCTTCTGGAAACTCCCACAACGGACCACCGCTAACAAATGTCAAGGCGCAGCCTTTAATGAGGAAATACAATGAAAATAAGGAAGCCTCAGCCGTGATTTGAACACGGGACCTGCTGATTACAAATCAGCCGCTATGCCGGGCTAAGCCACTGAGGCAAAAGTGCCTACAACAATAGTCCTTCCTCCTTAAAAAGTCCTTCGATACGGGACTATCCGATGATGGAGAATATCAGGATCGATAGGACGAATGCGAGGATCAGCATCCCGAGGCTGAGGGGTGGAATGAAGATGAGCAGGACGTTGACGGTACTTGCAAACTGGACGATCCGTTGTGATCCAAAGATATTCAGCTTCTCACACCAGGTCGTCGCCCCGGCCACTTCAGCGGGTGTGAGGTCCGCAATCGCCTCGATAACTGCTGCCCGGACATGTGGTATCACCAGATCCGAAGGCACCGCAAGTCCGATCGGGTTCTTTCCACTGATTGTATTGACGACATGGGAGTCTGTTGTCATGATCTCGGCATCATCCACAAGATCAGTAATTGCGGATTGAATCTCCTCCCGCGCCCCTTCATGCATATTATTCCCATCGAAAAGTACATACGCGGTCTTTTGATTACCAACTGCTGTTATGAGTACCTGGACACCCAGGTCCCCAAACCCCTCCTCTCTGCTGAATGGAAGGTCTTTATGCGATATTCCAACTGATAGTGGTTCCATTGGCAGGCTTGCTGCCTCTTCAAGTGCAGCGAGTGCAGCACGATAATACTCTGTACCGATGAGGGTCGCCGGAAGGACCGGGGAGGAGAGATCGGTCATACAGTTATGGGCATCCACAAAGACGACGTCCCGGAACCAGCGGTGCCCCTCTGCCATGATCGCAATGCCGATATTATAATCAATATCTTCCGTTCTCTCCGGTGAGCGGGTGCTCACCATCATCACCGCGTCAGTGAATCGCTGCGTCAGGATCTCGACACTCCCATGCCTTGTCCGCAATGATTTCGATGCTCCCTCTGCGAAGGTGAGGTCGCGGAACGAACTCTTTAATGCCGTTGCAATCTTGGCAGCTTCATCCTCAGAGACGAGATTGAAGTCATGAGTGGCGCACCCATGGGTGATGAGGACCTCCTCATTAAAACTGTCATGGAGCATCTTTGGGAGGTTTGCACTTCCTATCTCCCCCATCGGGCCGGGATGGACATTGGGGGCGGTAATAACTGCATTGGGACGTCCCGACCGCGAAAAAATGATACTCGCCTGGGGGACCGTCACTTCTTCTCCGATATCCCGGAAGAACCCCTCAAGTGTCTTTGATCCATCGGTCATGTGCGCAATCAGAGCATTGAGAAAACTGAGTCCTGATACTCCGAATGATCGTTTTAGTGGATGGTCGATGAGCCAGATGAAGATTGAGCTCCCAATCCCGAATATCAGAAGAAGGCTGATTGCCCACCAGAGGAACTCAGATCCGAAGTACAGATATCCCGCACCAAGCCCTGCAAGACTCTGGAGCGCTGAAGGCACAATCATTCTGTGAAGCCGGTAATCAGCAATAGCAACGAGAACAGGCATCCTGAGTGAGAGGACAACTCCCAGGCTGCCGGCATACGTTATAGGAAGGAGAAAGCCGGATTCAGAACCGATTGCGGCAAGAGCAGTGACAATAATGCCAAGAATAACCGATGCGAACGAGAGGAGGCCTGATCGGTTCCAGCTGAGCTCCTTGCCGAGGAGCCGGACAAGCGGTCGTGTCGTGAGGAATGCGACGACGGCAGGTAACGTAAAGGCGATGGTTCCAAAGAATAATATAGGCTCTTTTGTTCTGAGAAGGGCAAGGTCGATCAATAGCCCAAGAGCAATGATGATAACAAGAGATCGTGGCCATGAGGGGGCGGTAAAGATAAACCGTGATAACCGCTCCATGCGGATGTCTCCCCGCTCCCTCATCTTTACCACAATCCGTCCAGAATAAGTTCACTTCTGCCAGGAGAGATGTGCCGCTCCTCCTCTTTCCAATGGATGGGTTCGGAGTAAAACGGTGCATTGAGGGTGAGTGTCTCGTACTCTCCCCCTTCTCCGGCGATGTGGATTCTGTTCTTCGATGAAATCCTTTTAAGGCGAGCTATCATTGTATCGTCGATATGTACCCCAAGGAGATCGTCACCAAGCCCATCTGCGGCGCAGACGACGATGATCGCATCCAGTCGCTTTGCGACCTGTTCCATGATCCACTCGGGATCTCTCTGCCAGAGTGGAGCGAAGATCTCGAGGCTGAGCGCCGACGCGATCTCCCCGACTCTCTCATACTGGTACCTGGATGCTATTGCACCTGCGATCAGGCCGGTGATTGGGAGTTGTTCAAGACCACTCTTCAGATCCGCAAGCTCCTCCTCCTTCCGCCCATGTGACCGTATCTCAACATACTCCATCCGACCCCGTTTGGCAATCAGCCTGACTGCATCAAGATTTGATGAATGGAACATATAGGAGTCGGGATTCTCAGGTCTGACACAGACGATATAACCGACATCAAACCCTTCATCAATGGCCATCTGGATTGAGAGGACCGAATCCTTTCCACCTGACGTCAGCGCCGCATACATGGAGACTCACCCAAAGTAGGTTCTGTATCGTTCTTGCATTCTATCCCATGTGGGAAGATTCGTCTGGCATCCGGCAACTTCAATAACAAATGAAGAGCAGACTGTTCCAATCCTGCAGCAGTCAGCAAGTGAGTGTTTCTTCTGGTATGCCGTCAGGAATCCTGCCCGGTATGCATCTCCGGCACCGGTTGGATCAACAAGCTGAACAGGGACAGATGGTATCTCAAGCATCCTGCCATCCTCATAGAGCCTGCTCCCTTCTTTTCCTCGCGTAAAGATTGCAATTGGTACGCGGGAGGCCAGCTCCTCCTCGGAATGGGAGAGCACCTCTCCCATAATCTCCGCTTCGAATCGGTTTGCGAAGAGAATATCAATCGAGTTGAGGAGGTCTTCAAACTGCTCGGCAGTATACTTGTGAATATCCTGACCTGGATCAAAGGATGAAAAGCCTGCACGCCGGGCAACCCTGACATTGTATGACGGATCAGCGGTAGCCATATGAACGAAGTCAAATGAAGGGGGATCTGCTGTTGTAAAGGCTTCTGATGCCCCCCATTCAAAGAAGGTTATCTGATCCTCATTTTCATCAGTGAACATACAGGCAAGCGGGGTATGGGTCTCCTCCTCGATATAGAAATACCGGCCGACCTTGTGTGCATCCAGCCATGTGTCATACTCTGATCCTGTGAAGTCTCCTCCAACTGCAGATACAAGGGTTGCTTCCTCGCCAAGTTTTGCGATACCTACTGCGATATTTGCAGCTCCGCCTCCGAAGAAGATCTGGTGATTCTGGATCTGCGTCGATGTATTTCTATCCGGGAGACGGGAGACACGAAAGATATGATCTGTTGCGGTATGGCCGACAACATGAATCATATCTCTATCACATCCACAATCTGGAGTGGAATCTCACGGAGTGCCTTTCCGATAGTTGACTTCGCTATCCGTTCGGCATGCTGGCGTGACTCCGCCTTGAAGACCTTCATATCAAGAGTCAATCCCACAAGTGCAGTATTTGCAACCATCAGGGCGTTATTAAGTTCTTCCTCACAATTTGGACAGGAGGTTGCACCAATCTCGACTTCGACAAACTTTGCCGTCGGATTGAGTCGCTTTCCTGCTTCACTGATGGCAATTCCGATCGCATCATCGATGGTCTTTACATCCTTAACGATCCATGCCGATTCGAGCATCACATGATAGTCTGCCATGATATTATCTCCATTACCAAAAATCTTCATGCAGGTGTTCGTGAGGAGGCATCCGCTCAGGAGATCCTGCCTGCTCCCGTGCCTCCCCGATCAGGAGCAATCCGATGGGGCGGGCGTGTTGCGGAATGCCGAGGAGTTCACGCACCTCATCTTCATCGAATGCCCCTATCCAGCATGTTGCATATCTGAGTGCATGTGCTGCAAGCATCATGTAGGTTCCTGCAATTGTTGCATCCTGTACCGCATAGAGGATCCCCCGTTCACCATAGCGGGACATTGATCTGACATAATTGGCACAGATGACAATGACAGTTCCCGCTTCTCTGATGAACTGCTGGTCAAATGCAGCATCCGCTAACGCTTCGAGGAGATCTTCCTGCTGACATACGATCAGATCCCATGCCTCACGATTCCCGGCGGTTGGGCAGGTCGTTGCCGCTTCAAGAAGATATCCAATCTCCTCCCGTGAGATCTTCTTCCCGGTATAGCTACGGATAGAACTTCGGGATTTTAAAAATCCAAGGAATTCAGAGGACTCCATGTTTACTGAGTACTTCCCATGCACTCTGGGCTACTGTCGTTGCTGCTGAGATACCTTCACCTGCCCGCTCGGTTGCAAGACCAAACTGGCTACTCTCGGTGAGGCTGATCATCTCTGAGAGTGCATTTGCAACTTTTTTAAATTCATTATTTCCTGTTGCCGCAGCAGCAGTCTGTGCATCTGCACGAAATTCTTCAATCACTGCGATGAGCATTCTGCTTGCACCCGCTCTTTCTTCTTTTGGATAGTCCGGCAGGCTCATGAGCATCTTTGAGATCGAGATTATCCCTGCCTTCTGACGCTCAGCATACTGCCATGAGAGAACTGCTTTCCTGAGATCCATATGGATATACAGGTGACAAAAGAATATAAAAAGGTAGGTAATCTAAAATTACCGTCTGGATTTCTGTTTTGCGCCCATCATCGTCTTCTTCGAGCGACGAATGTGACGGCGGACACGTGGATCGGCAAGTTTTGGTCCTCTCCCACGGCGTCCCTGCTGTGCGGTATTCTCCATCCTCTGCTCAAGCTTCTTGACGATTGCGTTCCTCTTAAAGCGCTGGTTTGGCCCTGGCTTCTTCGCCTCACCACTCTTCTGCGGAACCAGTCGGATCTGGCCCTGGTTTCCTTTTATCTGGTGCCAGTTAATACTGCCTGTCTTTCCCATGTGAAACTCCCTATAATCATCGTTTGGTATTTTGATAAAGATATCCCTTTACAACATCTCTTGTATGGATCGCTTCAGAACATCCGCAACGACCTGCCCATCGATCCTGCCGCGAACCTCTTTCATAACCACACCCATCACCGGACCGAGTGCAGCATCTCCACGCTCACGGATGAACTCCTGCCTCTCGTCGACGATCCGCCTGACGATCTCTTCAAGATCAGCGACTGAAAAGACAGGGCCGACCGAGGCAACAGCGCCCTCCAAATCTGCTCCCCCTGCACGTGCACGCAGAATATCGGGCATAGCCTCCTTTGCAACGGATCCAGCATCCACACGCTTCAGGAGCTCGAGGATCTCCTCATCCGGGATCCCTCCACAGTCGACTCCGTCCCTGGAGAGCTCCCTGAGGGTTCCAAAGAGTGTTCTCGCCACAAGTGATGGTTTGATGCCGGTCCCGACCGCCTCTTCAAAGAGGGTGAAACGTTCAGAGAATGCAATCTGCCGCGCAACCGCTTCGTCGATACCATACTCATCTGCATATCGTCGTGCCTTCTCTGAAAGAAGTTCAGGAAGGGTGATTCCATCCACCATTTCGCTGGTGATCTCCAGGGGCAGAATGTCTGTCTCAGGATACATTCTGGCTGCCCCGGGAAGCGGCCGCATATATGCAGAACTGCCTTCAGGGAGCATCTTTCGCGTCTCCTCCGGAATGCCTTCGCATGCCATCCGGGCACGTTTCAGTACAAGGCGTATCGCACAGGATGCCTGGTCGTGTGAGCCGGAGACGATGACGACGCAGTCATCCGGCCCGGCTCCACACCTCTCCCGGAGGGCTGCCACTTCTTGCTCAGTGACACCATATGCCGGCAGCTCGTCGGTATGGAAGATCCCTCCCACACCACACTTCTTTGCATAATCCGACATCTCGCTCCCAAGACGCCGGCCGGGCTGGATCTCCCTGCCGACCAGCCCTGCGAATCCGGTGAGGCTCGCTCCCATGATACACGCTGCCTTCTTCAGGATGGATGACTTCGTGGATCTGAAGAGGTCGGTGAGATCGATACCGTCCTCAGGAATCGCTGCACCGCGCCTGATCAGCTCATCACGAATTGCAAGAAGATGCACCTGCCGCTGCACCTCACGGGATACCACCTCAGGGATGAGATCGAGCTCCTGAACACCTTTGATCTCGATCCGTGCACCTTCCCGTATCGATATGTTGACATCCTGCCGAATTGTGCCTAATCCTCGTTTCACCCTCCCGGTGGAACGGAGGATCATACCGATATATGCAGCCACATCCCTGACCTCCTCCGGGGTATGCATGCAGGGGGCTGTTGTAATCTCAACAAGCGGTATGCCCAGACGGTCAAGGGAGAAGGTTGCAGCTGTCACCCGTTGAGCCGCCTCTTCTTCAAGGCAGAGAGATTCGATCTGACAGGTGCTGCCAGCGACCCCATCAACGGCGATAAGCGCTGTTCGCTGGAATCCTGTTGTGTTCGACCCATCGATGACCATCTTCCTCATCGTGTGCACCTGCCTGATCGGTGTCATCGAGAGGAGTCTGGCAATGGTGAGTGCTATCTCAAGCGCCTCCGGGTTCATCGGCGTCGGTGGCTCATCATCATTTTCAATGAGGCAGGTGCTATCATATGTATAATATCGGAAGAAGCGCATCTGCTTCATCTCTTCTTCTGCAGCACGATCGATAGTTCCCATCTCAGAGACCGTTGCTCTCAGATACCGCTGTATCTCTCCATTTCTCTCTTCAACATTTCGAAGAAGTGTTGGACAGCGGCAAAAGAGCTTCTCTTCTGTGTTGAGCTGCTGATGGATCTCAATCCCTGCCTTCAGGCCAAGAGCTTTATAATCCATGAGCTGACCTCCTGTTGATCTCACCTTTCAGATTTGCCTGCATCATCCTCTTAATCTCATCGGGTTCATCGGTCTGACCAAGAACCCACATCAGCTTGACGAGGGCGGTCTCCGGGAGCATATCCTCCCCTTCGATCACACCTGCAGCCATAAGATCTCTTCCGGTATCATAGACACGATCACAGACACGGCCCCGGAGGCACTGTGTTGTCATGACAACTGTCGTGCCGTCTTCAATGAGTTCCCGAATAATGCCGATCAGCTCAGTACTGGTATGGCCAAGCCCGGTCCCGGTGATAATAATCCCCCGGCAGGAGCGGTACCCTTCAAGGATCGCCGGTGACATTCCTGGATGAAATGAGATGAGGCTGCAACGCTCTTCGAGCCTGTCTGCGAGAGATGCCTCATTCGAAGCACGTCGTATGGCATCACGGTCTGTTGATACCAGAAGGTTCGGATACGTTACTGTTGCAATCGGAGGGATGCCGATGCTCTGGAATGCATCCCGACGTGAGGTGTGCATCTTCCGAACGCGTGTCGCACGGTGAATGGCACAGATATCATCGTTTGCTGTTGCATGCATACAGACGGCAACCTCCCCGAGATCTGCACCTGCAGCAGCAACGCTGCAGAGCATATTCATTATATTGTCGCTACTTGGGCGATCTGCTGAACGCTGTGATCCAACGAAGATGACAGGTACCGGGGTGGTGAGCATGAAGCTCAGAGCTGAAGCCGAATACGCCATTGTGTCCGTTCCATGGGTGACGATGACACCGCGTGCCCCGTTGGTGATCTCCTCATAGACCGCACGCGCAAGATCCATCCACATTGATGGCTGGATATTCTCTGAAAGTGTCGTGAATGGTTGCCTGGTGCGATACTGGCCGAGTGCTCCGAGTCGTGGAATTGCCCGGATGATCTCTTCAGCATTTGACTGGCTCGTCACTGCACCGGTCCGGTAATCAACACGGGATGCAATCGTTCCTCCCGTTGATATGATGGAGAATAACGGAAGGTTCGGATTCTGGATTACATCAGGGGGCGATACTCTGTTCTGATCACCTGCACCGATGAATTGTATATCTGATGCCGTCACTCCGATATTGTACCCGGACTTCAGTTTCACAACCGCCATTCCCTCTCTTTCCGCGATAAAGATACCCTCAGTCTCTTCTCTCCCTGGGGAGCAGAGAACCCGATCTCCGGCCTTCATTCTCCAGCCAGCCTCCGTATTATTGTCATCAGCTTCTCTTCTGCCTTGTGTAGTGCATTCGTATGCATGGTGATCATCTTTTCACTCTCTATGAGGGCCTCTCTCCGCCTGAGGATTGCCTCCTTTATAACACCCGGGGCTGGGCCGCCGGGAATCTCTTTTGCAGCGACTACCATATCGGGATCGAGGGCCTGGCTGATCCTCTCCCCGGATAACCCTCTCTCAATAAGGGAGATCCCTCCCATCTCGCGACCTGCTTCTTCCAGTGTTGCAAGGGTGATCTCACCAGAGCGGACTGCACGGCCGACGATGTTGTGAGCAGTCCGGAATGGCAGGCCAAAATCCCGCACAAGCGTATCTGCAAGTTCTGTTGCCGTGGAGAAACCACGGTCGCTCTCCTCCCGCATCCTTTCCGTATTGAAGGCTGCGGTCTCGATCATCCCGGCGAGGAGATCAATACTTACAGCAGCATCGTCGATCCCTCTCCAGAGATGGGGCGTCAGGGTCTGGAGATCACGGTTATAGCTCATTGGAAGTCCTTTGACGGAGACGACCACTGCCTGAAACGCTCCGGCAACCGATCCTGCATGGCCTCGCATGATCTCCGCACAGTCCGGATTCTTCTTCTGCGGCATGATGGAGCTTGTCGAACAGTAGGTATCGTCAAGCTCAACAAATCTGACGAAGGCGCTGCTCCAGAGGATCAGTTCTTCGCAGAAACGGCTTACATTTGTCATCATCACCGTCAACGCAGCGAGAATTTCAAGCGCAAAATCCCTTGCAGATACGGCATCCATCGAGTTGCCGAGGATATCATCAAAACCAAGGAGATCAGCCGTCATATATCGGTCGATTGGAAAACCGGTCGATGCAAAGGCCGCAGATCCAAGGGGTGATCGGTTTACCCGTCGGTATGCATCCGAAAGCCGCTCAGCATCCCTGGAAAAGGCCTCTTCATATGCGAGGAGGTGGTGGGCGAGGGTCGTGGGCTGGGCATGCTGAAGATGGGTGAACCCCGGCATAACTGTTCTGGTATGCTCTTCTGCAATTGTGATCAGGACCTTCCTGAGCATCGAGAGTGAGTCAAGAATTTTCAGTAGATCTTGTCGTGAACGAACCCTGAGACATGTTGCAACCTCATCATTTCGTGAACGTGCCATATGAAGGCGGCCACCGGCCTCGATCCCTGCTTCAGCTATCAGTTCCCCTTCAATACCTGCATGAATATCCTCAAACCGCTCATCGAATGCCTCTTGTGGAATTCCATTCCTCTTCATTTTCAGGAGAGATCGGGCAATCATCCCTGCCTGTTCTTCTCCAATCAGATTCTGTCTGACGAGCATGGCGAGATGGGCCATATCGACGAGGAGATCTGCATGAGCTATTTTTCTGTCAGCATCCATTGACGAGAGATAGCCGGCAATCTGATCATTCCGTTCACCAGAGAGCCTTCCTTCCCGTATCTGGTCATGTCGCATCCTGTTCCTCCTGTAGAAAGATGGATCGTTGGATCTGATTATCTCTTCGTACGGATTATATCTCAGGGATTCAGGCTATATGGACGTATATGGGTCATATAATGTCTTTATGTATAATTTATGATCATTATTGTGTCTTTTAAGCACTATTATTCCTCAATAGCAATATATTATATAGTCCTCTTTACGATTCCTATATATGAAGCAGATAATGCTTGTATCTCTGGCGGTGCTTCTCGGATTGACACTTCTTATTACAGGATGTGTTGATGAAGCGCCGGTGCAACCTCCAAACGGAGCAAGTGAAGTCGGTATTATGTATACCGCAACCGGACAGATGCCTGTTCTTCTCTCAACAGGCCAGATCGACGGGTATATGGTATGGCAGCCATTCGTCTCGGTTGCCGAGGTCTCCGGCATAGGGACTGTCGTCAGTTATTCTCAGGATCTTCCGCCTGCCGGAACCTGGACAGATCACACCTGTGATGCCCTCTCTGCACGCGAGGACTTCATTGCTGCAAATCCTGATCTTGTAAATGCGATTGCCGCACTGCTCATCCTCTCAGGCGACTATGTCCAGGAGAACCCTGATCGTGCCGCCGAAGTCTCTGCCGACTGGCTTTTTGGCGGTGGAGATATGACTTTTGGCGATGTCAAGGTCAGCTCACAGGATGTACTGGCCCACTCCATACCAACGATCCGGTTCTCGACCGAGCCATCTGAGGACTGGCTGCAGAGCAATGATCGGTTCATCGAAGCTCTCCGGGATATTGGGTATCTGACAGGAAGCCTCAAAGACGCATCACCTGGTGAGGTCCGTGATACACTGTATGACTTCTCCCATTACGAAGCCGCACGGGCGATGGTCGATGCAGGCGAGATCACAACTCCGGAAAAGCGTACCAGACCTATGTCAATAGGCTACCTCCCATCTGATCATGATGCACCCCTCTTTGTAGCTATCAAGGACTGGGAGCATTTTCATGAGAACTTCGGCATCGCCCTGAAGCCACGGACAACGGCCCCCGGTAAGGTTGATGTCGCGGATCTTATCGTCAATGGCGAGATCATCACGGAAGTCAGGCTCGTTCAGGGTGAAGGTGGGGCCCAGCTGATGACCCTCATGGGAACAGATGCTATTCAGATGTCCTATGCAGGCACCCCACCGACCATCTCTGCCGTCGACAAGGGAATGCCTATTAAGATCCTGCTTCCAACACAGAATGAAGGATCAGGGCTCGTTGTTGCGGCATCTGCTCCGGTCGATGACTGGGATTCGTTCATCGCATGGGCTGATGCACGATCCGCTGAGGGTCGGCCACTCAGGATCGCCGCACCAATCCGTGGCTCGATCCAGGATGTGCAGATAAAATATGCACTCCAGGACAGTGGTTTGGTGGTGAAAGAAGTCTGATGAGATGGTATCTAAAAGTAATACCCCCCCTTTTTCTTCTCCTTGCATGGGAAGTCGCATCGATTCTGATCAACAATCCGTTCATCCTTCCAACGCCCACATCTGTTGCTTTGGTTCTTCTTTCACCAATGGCAGATATCCTTGGAAGCGGGAGTATCATCGATAATGCACTCCTATCGATATGGCGGGTTATTCTCGGTTTTGGTCTTGCCGTTCTCTGCGCGGTACCGGCAGGGATCATCATCGGACGGTACAGAATAATAGATGAGCTTGTCAACCCGCTTATTCAACTATTTCGTCCAATCCCTCCCCTTGCCTGGGTACCGCTCGCCCTTGCATGGTTCAAGATCGGCCTTGCCTCGATCGTCTTCATCATCTTCATCGGCTCATTCTTCCCGGTTTTGATAAATACCATCGATGGTGTGCGTCGTGTGAACAGGACATGGATCGAGACGGCCTTGATTTATGGTGCCAAGGGGTGGAAACTCCTTGTCTATGTCATCATTCCCGCCGCCGCTCCGGCCATATGGACCGGTCTTCGGGTCGGTTTTGGTGTTGCATGGATGTGTGTTGTTGCCGCAGAGATGTTGCCGGGCACAAACTCAGGAATCGGTTACCTGATCATGTACTCCTACAACTGGGGGCAGGTGCAGGTGATCATAGCAGGAATGATAGTCATCGGTATCATCGGAATTGGTGCAGATCTCCTCTTCCGAACAATTGAAAAGAAGAAATTCCAATGGCAGGAGATGAACAGATGACCGTTGTTATCCAGGATGTCGGGAAGATCTTTGAGACACGCACACGGGAACCTGTTACTGCACTTGGTGGCATCACGCTTGAGATTCAGAAGGGTGAGTTTGTAGCTATCCTTGGCCCCTCCGGCTGTGGGAAGACGACCCTCCTTCGTATGATTGCCGGCCTTGATACGCCGACCACGGGGTCGATCCTTGTTGAGGGGAAGCCGGTTACCGGGCCGGACCCCCGGCTTGCCATGATATTCCAGGAGTACTCACTGTACCCCTGGCGCACCGTCCGCGCAAATGTAGCTTTCAGCCTCCAGATGCGTGGAGTGGCGAAAGAAGAACGCGATACGATCACCGATCGCTTCATTCGGCTTGTCGGCCTTGATGGGTTTGCAGATAGCTATCCATATGAGCTATCAGGGGGAATGCGTCAGCGTGTTGCGGTGGCACGGGCGCTTGCAACCGATCCTGCTGTCCTTCTGATGGATGAGCCCTTCGGAGCCCTTGATGCCCAGACTCGAAACCGGATGCAGAAGGAGCTTCTGGAGATCTGGGAAAATACCCGGAAAACCGTCGTTTTTGTTACTCACAGCGTGGATGAAGCGGTGTATCTTGCCGATCGGATCATAGTCCTTTCTCCCCGGCCAGGTCGTCTGTCGGCGATATTTGATGTACGTTTTTCACGGCCTCGTGACAGGACAAGCGTTGAGTTTGCATCGCTCCGTCGTGATGTCCTCGAATTGATCGATCAGCTTGAGGAGAGTCAATAACTTTTATACCTTATACCATCCATTTTATTAAGCACGTTCTGATAGCGAGGAGTTTTTTAGCATGGTACGAAAGCCAGCAAAGATGTACAGGTCGATCTCAAAGAAGGCATATACGCGCAGGAAATATATGGGTGGTGTCCCAGGTCTTAAGATCGTCCAGTTCGATATGGGCAATCTTAAAGAAGAATTTCCAATTGCCCTTCACCTCGAGGTGGAGGAAGCATGCCAGATTCGTCACACCGCACTTGAGGCGGCACGTGTCAACATGAACCGCCGTCTGATAAAGGAAGTGGGTAGGAGCAACTTCCACCTTAAGCTCCGTGTCTATCCGCACCATGTTCTCAGAGAGAATAAGCAGGCGACAGGAGCCGGTGCAGACCGTGTTTCGGAAGGAATGCGTCTTGCCTTTGGGAAAGCTGTTGGAACAGCAGCACGTGTTCAGGAGAGGCAGCGTGTCTTCACTATCTGGACATCACCCCAGCATGTGGACAAAGCAAAGTATGCCCTCCTTCATGGTGGACACAAACTCCCCACCCCTATCAGGGTGGTCATTGACAACTAACCCTAAATCATACTTTTTTCCATCCATTCTGTTTTATCTTCTCTCCCGTTGATATTGCGGTATGGATGCCCATGGAGTGGAGACGCTCAGAAAAGCCTTAGTGGATGCAACTCTTGCCTGTATCCATGATGCTGAAGTTCTTCTGCCAGCTGATGTGAAGAGGGCGATTGATGTTTCATACGAGGCAGAAACCGATCCGGTGGCCCGTGGAGAACTTGAGAATATCCGCGCAAATATACAGACTGCTGAACGTTTGGATCTTCCTCTCTGCCAGGATACGGGGATCGCCGTTATCTATGTAACAGTTCCTGAGAATTTCACACTATCACGGGCAGAGCTATCTTCTGCCATCAGGGAGGGAGTCCGCAAGGCGACCGAAGCGGTACCTCTTCGGCCAAACGCAGTTGATCCGCTCACCCGGGAGAACAGTGGTGACAATACCGGGGTTGAGATCCCGCCGATTCATTTCAGTGAAGGCCCTGAACTTACCATTACCGTCCTTCCAAAAGGGGCAGGCTCAGAAAATGTCTCAAGGATCGGAATGCTTCTTCCCTCTGAGGCAGGTAAGGTTATTTCATTTGTTGTTGAAACTGTCCTCCTTGCCGGCGGGAAGCCCTGCCCGCCCGTTGTGGTTGGCGTTGGTATCGGCGGAACCTTCGATCTTGCTGCAGCATTGGCTAAGGAGGCGCTTCTCCTCCCCATTGGGATGATGAACTCTTTTGAATCAGAGATCTGTGATGCTATCAACACGCTTGGAATCGGCCCGATGGGGCTTGGGGGAGATACGACTGCCCTTGCGGTGAAGGTGAAGAAGGCCCACTGCCACACCGCATCGCTTCCGGTTGCGGTGAATATTCAGTGCTGGGCGTGCCGGAGGGCGACACGGGTGGTGACCCCATGAATTTGAGGACACCACTTGGAACGGAGGTTCTCTCGCTTCATGCGGGAGATCGGGTCTTCCTCTCCGGAATCATCTATACAGCACGGGATGAAGCCCATCTCAGAATGATGGAAGAGGGTATTCCCTTTGATCCAAAAGGCGCAGCGATCTATCATTGCGGCCCGGTGATACAGGGGAAACAGATCATTGCAGCCGGGCCGACGACATCCGCACGCATGAACCGTCTCACCGGATTCCTTCTGGATTCCGGTGTCCGGTGCCTCATCGGGAAAGGTGGGATGGATTCCGGTGTCCGGGATGCACTTCGCGGCCGTGCAGTCTACCTCGCATTCACGGGTGGATGTGCTGCTCTTGCCGCCTCCCATATGAAGCTTCAGGGGGTACACTATCCGGACCTCGGCATGGCCGAGGCGGTCTGGATCATCGAAGTGACCGACCTTCCGCTCGTTGTTGGCATTGATGCGCATGGTGGGGATCTCTTCTCAAGGATCGGTGATCGTGCAGGTATGCGTTTTGAGGAATGGAAGAAGAGTTCCCGGTTGCAGGGATGAGTACCGGGGGCAAGTGCTTATTGATAATCATTAACAATATATACAGGAGGATTCCGTCGCATGAAACTGGTCATCGATGATGTACGATGTAAAGGGTGTAACCTCTGCGTGATGGTCTGCCCGTATCATATTTTCCAGGAGGGACGGCGGCCAAACCGGCGGGGTGTCTTTGTTCCCGAACTCGACCGCCCTGAGCGATGTACAAACTGCCGTCTCTCTCAACTTTACAAACGCCGCCTCTGTGGTGTCTGCCAGACGATCTGCCCTGATCAGGCGATCAAATGGGTCCCGGAGGCAAAACATGAACCTCACAAGGTGGTGATTGAGTATTGACACGTGTTGATTTCATGCAGGGAAACATCGCATCTGCAGAAGGTGCACTCGCCGCGGGATGCCGCTTCTTCGCCGGATACCCCATCACACCGTCATCTGAAGTGGCTGAGCATATGGCACGACGCCTGCCGAAGGTTGGTGGGCGGTTTATCCAGATGGAAGATGAGATTGCGAGTATGGCAGCGGTTATCGGTGGTGCATGGACGGGTGTGCGATCGATGACAGCGACGAGTGGTCCGGGCTTTTCACTGATGATGGAGAATATCGGGTATGCAGCCTTCACCGAGACACCTTGTGTTGTCGTGAACATCCAGCGTGGCGGTCCTTCGACCGGACAACCGACATTGGCTGCGCAGGGTGATATGCTCCAGTGCAGGTTCGGCTCCCATGGTGACTACAGCACCATCGCCCTTGCTCCATCCAGCGTTCAGGAGATGTTTGATCTCACCGTCAAGTCTTTTAACCTGGCAGATCGGTTTCGGGCTCCGGCTTTTCTGATGGCCGATGAGATCATCGGACATCTTCGGGAGCGGGTTGAGTTTCCCGATACCGTCGAGTGTACCCCTCCACGGCCGATCCGCGAGGGTATGCTTCCGTTCGAACCCGAGGAGGATCTTGTGCCGGGTTTCACACCATTTGGCCATGGTCACCGGGTGCATGTCACCGGCCTGACGCATAACGAAAAAGGATACCCGGCATCGACCGACCCGGATCTCCATGAGAGACTTGTTATGCGGCTTATCGAGAAGGTGGAACGTGCCCGCCATGAGATTGCAGACTATGATATCGAGAACCCTGATGCCGAGGTGGTCTTCATCTCGTACGGGGTTCCGACACGCTCTGTGCGTCAGGCCCTCCTGGATGCCCCTGAGGGTCTCTATGGGCACCTGAATCTCCGGATTGTCTGGCCATTCCCAGAGAATCTTCTGAAGAAGTTCCCGAACGCCCGTGTATTCCTTGTCCCTGAACTGAATATGGGGCAGATGGCACGTGAGATAGTACGTCACTGTGATCAGCCGGTCATCTCTCTCCCCCGGCTGGGTGGCGAACTTCATACACCACAATATCTGCTTGATCGCGCGGAGGAGTACCGATGACTGTTGAAGACTGGTTCCGGCATGATCGCCTGCCACACATCTTCTGTGCAGGCTGTGGCAATGGATCGATCATCAACAGCACCCTTGAGGCCGTCGACTCGCTCAACTGGAAGGTAGATGAGACCGTCTTTGTATCAGGAATCGGATGTTCCTCAAGGGCACCTGGTTATATCGTGACCGATTCACTCCATACAACACATGGCCGGGCACTTGCATTTGCGACAGGTGTGAAGATGGCAAATCATGATCTGAACGTTGTTGTCTTCACAGGCGATGGTGATCTCTCCGCAATTGGTGGAAACCACTTCATTCATGCCTGCCGAAGAAATATTGATCTCACCGTCATCTGCATGAACAATCAGATCTACGGGATGACGGGCGGCCAGGGCAGCCCATGTACACCCACGGGAGCCCTCTCAACAACGACACCGTACGGAATGGATGAACCCGCCTTTGACCTCTGTGACCTCGCCACGGCAGCAGGGGCCAACTTTGTCTCCCGCTGGACATCATATCATGTCAGGGAACTGACCCGATCTATCAAACTCGGTCTGCAGAAGCCGGGCCTCTCCTTCATCGAGGTCATGGTCCAGTGCCCCACCAACTATGGCAGGAGAAACAGGCTCCGCGATGTTGAGGCGATGGTCTCAAAGATGCGGGATCATGCCCTCCTAAAAGAGAAGTATGATCGCCTCGTTGCAGAAAGAAAACCGATTCCTGAAGGGAGCTTTGTTGTGGGAACACTGACCGATCGAAACCTCCCGGCCCTTGGAGTGAGACGATGAGACATGAAGTGAAGTTTACCGGCTTTGGGGGGCAGGGTATCATCCTCTCTGCCGTTATCGTTGGTCGTGCAGCAACGATGTATGATGGAAAGCATGCTGTTCAGTCGCAGAGCTATGGTCCTGAAGCACGGGGCGGGGCCTCCTCAAGCACGGTGATCATCAGTGACGAACCGATACAGTATCCGAAGGTTCTTGAACCGACGATCTATGTCATCATGTCGGAGGCAGGTTTTCTGAAGTTTGGCGCTGGTGCATCACCCGAAGCGGTGATGCTCATTGACTCCGGACTCGTTCAATCACGGCCTGAATGCCGGTGTATCGAAATCCCTGCCACAATGAAGGCAAAAGATATTCTTGGTAAGCCGATATTCGCAAACATCATTATGCTTGGAGCACTCGTTGCTGCAACCGGGATCGTCTCAGAGGAAGCGATGCAGAAGGCAGTGCTTGACAGTGTTCCAAAGGGAACTGAGGATCTCAATATGAAGGCGCTTCGCCTCGGTATTGAGATCGCTTCAAATGGAGGTGAATGATGAAACTGCTTGAATATGAGGCGAAAGAGGTTTTTTCACAATATGGTATTACAATACCTGCAAGTATCCTGATTCGATCCCCGGAAGAGGCAGAAGAGGCTTGCCGCTCTGTTGGTGGATCAGTTGCACTAAAGGCGCAGGTTGATGTTGGGGGACGCGGGAAAGCCGGGGGTATCCTGATGGCAACAACAGATGATGCAGAATCTGTTGCGACAGATCTGTTTGGAAAGACGATCAAAGGACTTCCGGTCCGGGAGGTGCTTGTCGAGGAACGCCTCGCAATTGAAAAGGAGTACTTCGTTTCGATCGCGATTGATCGGAGCCGGCGTTCTCCGGTTATACTCTTTGCAGAAGCAGGGGGGGTCGAGATTGAGGCAACCGCCGGTGAGCAGCCTGATGCTGTACGGAAGGCCCATGTCTCACCCCTCTTCTCTGAGGTTCCCGGATTCATCCTGCGGTATCTGACGAAAGGGTGTGAGAAGGAGATTGCACCCGTTATATCTTCGCTATATCGAGCGTTTCGTGAGAAAGATGCTCTTCTTGCAGAGATTAACCCCCTCGTCATCACTCCGTCGGGTGTCATCGCAGCTGATGCCAAACTGATCATCGACGATAACGCACTGACACGTCAGGGCATTACAGAAAACCGTGATCTCACTGAGCGGGAGGCAAAGGCTGAGCAGTATGGCTTCTCGTATGTTGAACTCGATGGAACGATCGGTGTCATCGGCAATGGTGCAGGTCTGACGATGTCAACACTTGACCTGATTGCCCATCATCAGGGATCTGCTGCCAATTTCCTCGATGTAGGTGGGGGTGCCGGTTCTGAGCGGGTTATGCAGGCAGTACAGCTTGTTGCATCTGTTCCGTCCGTCAGGGTCATCGTTGTCAATCTTCTTGGTGGTATCACCCGGTGTGATGAGGTTGCCCGTGGTATCCTTGCAGCAGGCGTCTCCCAGAAGGTGATTGTACGGCTTGCCGGGACGAATGAGACGGAAGGGCGTGCTCTCCTCGAAGGAGCAGGATATATGATGCTGGATACGATGGAAGAGGCAGTTCGTGCCGCGGTATCGGAGGTATCAGCATGATCTATGGTGATAAGCATACCCGTGTCCTCGTACAGGGTGCAACCGGAAATCAGGGTGCATTTCATATCGACCTGATGAATCAGTATGCCCGCAAGGTCGGTGGTGAAGGTATCGTTGCAGGAGTGACACCGGGAAAAGGAGGCCGTGAAGTACATGGTGTTCCGGTTTATGACACCGTCCGTGAAGCAGTAGCCCTGCATGATACCACAGCCTCGGTCATCTTTGTTCCTGCAGGGGCAGCAGCAGACTCGATTATGGAGGCGGCAGATGCGGGCATCGGGACCATCGTTGCCATCACCGAACACATTCCTGTCCACGATGTGATGCGGGCGGTTGCGTATGCGCGATCCTGCGGCTCGGCAGTTATCGGGCCGAACTGTCCTGGTCTCCTCTCCCCGGAGGAATGTAAACTTGGGATTATGCCGGCCCCCCTCTTCAAACGAGGTCCTGTCGGTGTGATATCACGAAGCGGCACCCTCACGTACGAGGTCGTCGATGAGTTATCCCGTGCTGGTATCGGCCAGAGTACTGTCGTTGGTATCGGTGGCGACCCCATCATCGGTGAAACCTTCGTCGATTGTATTGAGCGCTTCAGTGCTGATCCGGAGACAAAGGCCGCAATTCTTATCGGTGAAGTAGGTGGTGCACTTGAGATAGAGGGTGCTGAAGCCGCCCTCTCTCTCGGTCTTCCTCTTGTCGCATACATTGCAGGTGTATCCGCACCAAAGGAGAAGCGGATGGGTCATGCTGGTGCAATCATTGAGGGTGGTGAAGGGGATGCCGAGTCGAAGATCAGGCGGCTGGAAGCGATGGGCATCACCGTTGCCCGTCGCCCATCGGAACTCCCGGAATGTATCTCTGATCTGCTATGAGTAGCCGGAAAGATGATGTACTGATGGCAGCAGCCGTTGAACTGGCAGAATCTGTGGATGCAATTGCTATCCTTTCTTTTCTCGATCCTGCCCCGGTTGAGGCTGATGTACCCATTGTATGGGTCAAGGAGTATCAACCGGATCTGATGATTAAACGGAACATGCAGGAACTTCTCCTTTTCTGCGAACAGCATGTTCTTGATGCCGTTGTCCAGTACCATCTCAGAACAGAGGTATCATCCGGTAAGATTATTGGTGTATTCCCTTTTGCTATTCTCATTTATGATGTAGGAGAAGGAAAGGATTACCTCGATCTTGCCAGCTATCGCGATATCGTTGCACCTGAGATACTTCACTCAGCACTCTCTCTTGCTCTTGAGATTGCTCATGAAGGGAGGGAGGGAAGGAATGTCGGAACCGCTTTCATCATTGGTGATGGCTCATCTCTTCTTTCCCGGTCGCATCAGGCGATATTAAACCCATATGCAGGTCATCCCCTCTCTGTCTGTGATGTCAGAAATCGTGAGAACTGGGAGAGTGTGAAGGAGTTTGCCCAGCTTGATGGCGTTTTTATCATCACGAAAGAAGGGTACATCGTCGCTGCAGGTCGGTATATCGATGCGGATGCACGGGGTGTGATCCTTCCGTCCGGCCTTGGAGGCCGCCATATGGCGACTGCTGCCATTACCCGGGATGTTCCCTGCGTTGGCATTACAGTTTCCGAGAGCGGCGGTCTTGTCCGGGTCTTCCGTGACGGGGTCTGCAGACTGACCCTCAGATCTGAGGTCGCACTAAAAAGATGAACAGTGTTATATCAAATCCGGTCATTTTTTATGTACTGGATGAATCCTGACAGAGGCTTTTTATGAAACGAAACATCAACGTCGTATCACTTACACAGACACCAATTGAAGAACAGCAGATTGAGCTTGTTGAGAGGAAATGCATCGGCCATCCTGACAGTATCGCCGATGGTGTTGCCGAAGCGGTCAGCCGTGCGCTCTGCTGTGAGTATGAAACATATTGTGATGCAGTACTCCATCACAACACCGACCAGGGTGAGGTTGTCGCGGGTGCCTCAATACCGTCATTTGGCGGGGGAAAAATTGTCCGTCCGATATATCTCCTCCTGACAGGCAGGGCAACGAAGCACTTCGAAGGGCATGTCATCCCAACCGATGCAGTTTCGGTCGAAGCCGCACGGAAATATCTCGCAGAGACACTTCCTACCCTGAATATGGAGCGGGATGTCATCGTCGACTGCAGAATGGGTGATGGTTCAACTGATCTCTGTGATGTTTTTAAAACCTGCGGTCAAAATCTCGTTCCACGCGCCAATGACACATCATTTGGTGTAGGGCATGCTCCTTTCTCTGAAGTCGAGCAGATTATTCTTGCCATGGATAAGGAGATTACGGAAACACTTCGTCCAAAACACCCGATGATCGGCTATGACATCAAGATCATGGGTCTTCGGAATGGTGACAAGATGACCTTCACCATCGCCTCTGCAATGGTTGACCGGTACTGCTCATCCATCGATGACTATGTCAATATGACTGCTGTCATGAGTGAGAAACTCCAGTCAGTTGCCGGGAAGTACACCAGCCGGAAGGTCGAGGTCGCGGTAAATACTGCAGATGATATAGCCAATAATAGTCTCTTCCTTACCGTGAACGGAACCTCCGCAGAGATGGGTGATGATGGTTCTGTTGGTCGTGGAAACCGGATCAACGGGCTCATCACACCGAACCGGCCGATGAGCATGGAAGCTGCAAGCGGGAAGAACCCGATCAACCATATCGGGAAGATCTATAACCTCCTCGCCACCGAGATCGCACAGGAGGCCTGCATGAAGGTCGATGGAATCACTGAGATGTACGTCCGTCTCCTCTCCCAGATCGGCAAGCCGATCGATCATCCCCTCGTCGCCAGTGTCCAGATCATCCCGGAGAAGGGTGTGGATTTCAAGGCAGTCTCCCGTGATGTTGAGGAGATTGTCAATGACAGACTTTCGAATATCTCCAGTATCACCGAGAGGGTAATCAAAGGTGAACTCAAGACCTTCTGATCTGATCAGACTTGCTATCCCGAATAAAGGGAGGATCGCAGATCCGATTGCCGATGTTATTGAAAAAAGTGGCCTTCATATCAATGGCGGCGGTGATCGGCAGCTTATAGCAAAGACGGTGGATCCGCATATCGAGATCCTCTATGTCAGGCCCATTGACATACCTGAATATGTTGCACAAGGTGTCGCCGATATCGGAATCACAGGGCGGGATATGGTTGCAGAGCGGGGCTCAGATGTCGTTGAACTACTGGATCTCAGGATGGGCAAGGCACGGCTTGTCATTGCTGTTCCTGAAGAGTCAGAGTATGTGACGCTGCAGGATCTCAGTGGCAAAAAGATCGCCACTGAGTTTCCTGGCATAACACGCTCTTTCTTCAGCGATCATGGTGTTGATGTCAGCATTGTTTCTGTCTCAGGGGCATGTGAGGCGGCCCCACACCTGGGAATCGCCGATGCCATCGTCGATCTGACGAGTTCCGGAACGACTCTGAAGACTAATCACCTGAGAATCATTCAGGATGTCTTCCATAGCTCAACCTGGCTTATTGCAAACAGAAGATCGCTTCTTGATCATAAGGAGAAGATCGATGAGATATCCCTCGCTCTTGAGAGTGTAATATCAGCGAAAGGGCAGTGTTACCTGATGATGAATATTCAGCGTAACCAGCTCGATGAGATCCGGTCGATCCTTCCCGGTCTCTCCGGCCCGACGGTAATGGAAGTTGCTTCGGATGAAAACCTTGTTGCGGTTCATGCAGTCGTTGCTGAAGAGCGGATTTATCAGTTGATTAATCTTGTTAAACGCGCTGGTGCAAAGGATATCCTTGTCATGGATGTCCAGCGCATGATTCCATGATGCCTATGAAAATATTTCCAGCGGTCGATATTCTGGAAGGGCGGTGCGTCCAGCTTGTTGGTGGAAAGCGGGAGACCGAGAAGGCGTACGGCAGCCCCCTCGCATCAGCGATCAGATGGATTGATGAGGGAGCAACAGCTCTTCACATCATCAATCTTGATGGAGCATTCGGACATGCTCAGGCCAATGTAGATGTGATGTATGATCTCGTCAGATCAACAGATGTGTTTATTCAGCTTGGGGGTGGGATCAGATCCGAATCTGATGCTGCCGGATGGCTTAATCTTGGCGTTGACCGGGTCATCATCGGCACTGCGGCCACTGAGGATCCCGGCATCATCAGGAGGCTTTCAGAGGAGTTTGGATCTGATCGGATTATGGCCGGAGTAGATGCCCGTGGAGGCGAGATTGCAACACATGGCTGGGAAAAGACTGCCGGTGATGTCTCTGTCTGGGCAACACGCTTTGAGGAGGAGGGTGCAGGGTCTCTCCTCTTCACTAACGTCGATGTAGAAGGGCTCTGCGCTGGGATTGCACGTGAGCCGATAGAGAGGGTGATCGGATCAGTGAAGATCCCTGTAGTGGTCTCTGGTGGCGTCTCAACACTTACAGACCTTCGAATCCTTCTTGAACTTCGTGCAGGAGGTGCTGTTCTGGGATCTGCATTATATCAGGGGTTGATCTCACTCCCCGACATTCTGAAGGAGATACAATGAGAAGAGCAGATATCAGTCGCAGCACAAAAGAGACCCGCATCTCTGTAAGCTTTGATCCTGATGGTGGTCCCGTATCGATTGGAACCGGACTTCCTTTTCTCGACCATATGCTTGAGTCGTTCGGCCGGCATGGTCGCTTTGGCCTCTCCGTTGCAGCTGAAGGGGATCTCCATATCGATCCCCATCATACGGTTGAGGACACAGGGATCGTCCTGGGAATGGCAATACGGGATGCGATAGGAGATGGAAGAGGAATTGGCCGGTTTGCTGATGCGGCCATTCCCATGGATGAAGCCCGTGCAACCGTCCTTCTTGACTGTGGCGGAAGGGGTTATCTCGTCTTCGAAGGCCATTTTAGCGGAAATGAGACCGGCGGGATCCCAAATGATCTCTTTGAACATTTCTTCTCGTCACTTGTCCACCAGGCTGGTATCACAGCCCACATCTCTTTCATTGGACGATCAGATCACCATATCTGTGAGTCGATCTTTAAGGCATTCGGGATTACCCTCAAACGGGCACTTGAAAAGAGTGGCGATGATACAGAGATCCCGAGTACAAAAGGAACGTTTTAACTTTTTTTAAAAGAGGGAAGATTTAAGCCTCGCTCTTTGCTGCGAGTTCGATATCTTCCTCTTTAATGGTCTTTCTTCCTGCGTGAAGGGCATACTGGTTTGCCTTCTTCGTCAGTTCAGCAATATAGGCTTCAGCCTTCTCGACAAGTGCATCTGCTGCATCGCTTCCGACGCGTTCTGCACCATTCTTCTTTGCAATCCTTACTACGGCTGCGATTGGTAGGTCTGCCATGTAATTTCCACCATTGAAAGAGTATATTGTTAAATATTTATAGCTTTCGGAAAAAAAGCGATTTTTTAACTTCCATTCCCCTGTTCCTCTGCATTATATGGTTATTCATCACATTGAATATAAAGAATTGAAAAACTTCTAAAAACACTCTATTTATTAAAAAAGGCTTAATAAACATCTATTTTCTTCTGATGAGATTTTTGGCCAGTCTGATTGCATTTCCAAAACTCTCTGTTGCGCGCGAAGTATCCACGAATGGTACATCGATATTTACGACAGGTGCGCCATGTCCGGTGCCCGATCCAAGGAGGATGAGGGTACGGAAGATCAGGTTTCCGGATATCCCATCCGGAGCGATGATGATACCATATTCTCCGACAGCATCTTCGATCAGAATTTCACAATGATCTCCTCCTGTGAGTCGGGCAATGAGTTCTGCTTCGGCAAGGCTCCGGTCAACATCCGGATTACGGCCGAGATCACCAAGTCGTCCGCCGGAGAGTATGGCGACTCTTCTGTTCATGCCAATCTGTTCAGCGAGTCTCTTCGCGCTTTGAACAAGATTGATTCTGGATCTGATGGTTGATCCCTCATCGATACCGACTGGTGTAAGCAGAAACTTTCGTCCATCAACTGTTTCCAGAAGAGCGATTCGTTCGAGATGATCGACACCTGATGCATCCCTGAGATACCTCAGAGTGGAGTTTGCTGGCAGTGTTCCCCTGACGGCACCATCAATCTGACCCTGCATCAGGGCATCGATCAGATCGCTCTCAGGACTGTCTGAGAGCCGGTATGTGATGCCTGGAGACGGTTCCATTGAGCGGGGTGCAAAGACGATCACCCTGGTGCCCTCTGCCGCTGCCCCCTCAACGGCGTGAATCAGATGCTCATTGGGCTCGGCCAGTCCGATACCGATCTGTATCATATCTGGTTACATCCATCGAAGATGCCGATAATTCCGTCAACCGAAAAGTCAAAGACGCTTGTCTTCTCTCCCTGATATGTCACGGTCAGCTCCCTCCCATCGGTAACTGTTCCAATCACCTGTGCAGCCATTCCGGCTATCCGGAACCGTCTGCACACTTCATCGACATGTTCCTGGCTGGATGTTAGAATAAAGCCCATACCCGGATACATTCTGACCCAGTGTTCGAAGGTGATGCCATGTTCATGAAGGTCAGGCATGGGGATTGCATGAAGATCAACGATGGCTCCCTTTTTACTCATCTCAAGGAGCATTCCAAGTGTTCCTATGACACCCGGATTTGAGATGTCCTTGGCAGCGGTGACGAGATTATCCTCCCCAAGACCCTTCATCACATGTATTTGTGTTCTGAGTGTCTCCCCCTCTTTCATCGTAACGGAATCCCAGTTCATTGCACATGAAGGGTGAACACGGCCTTTTATATCAATAGCCGCGATAATTGCATCCCCTGTCTGCGCCCTGTCACTGTAAATAATCTCATGTAAGCGGGCGGTTCCAAGGATTGCTATATCGATGACATTGTAGGGTGTATTTGGGTGCAGATGACCACCAACGATTGGAACATTAAATCGTGCGGCTGCATCGGCCATGCCGCGTGTCACCTCTGCCATCAGCTGATCATCGGTAAAGGAGAGAATATCGACCATTGCCAGGGGTTCACCCCCCATTGCGGCTATATCATGGATATTAACAAGAACAGCGCAGAACCCGGCCCAGTATGGATCTGCCTCCATTAATTTATTCCATATCCCGTCTGCTGCGAGAAGGAGGCCGTTTTCTCCCTGGCGTATGACAGCTGCATCCTCCCCAAACGATGCAACGACATCAGGTCTATCGAGTCGTAAAGAGCGAATAATCTCACCGATGGCGTGTTTTCGTGTCACGCCTTCGTATTCCCTTACCGCTGTTGCTACTGATTGAGTGGAGCAGTTCTTTGCCACAATAAACACCAATATCTGATTAGTGACTATGGTTTCTGCCTCATCTGAGATAATGTATTTGTTCTAACATTGTGATGATCTCACAAGCTATTTTTTATCAGCCCCTCTATAGATCATGACCATGGACTGGGCAGAGAAGTACCGGCCACAAAGGCTTGCAGATATTGTCGGCAACACGTCTGCAGTTCATCAACTCCTTGAATGGGCAAAGGACTGGACATCTGACAGGAAACCTGTTCTCCTCTATGGCAAGCCTGGTATCGGAAAAACATCAGCTGCATACGCTCTGGCCCGCGATCTCGGATGGGAGATTATTGAACTGAATGCAAGCGATCAGCGGACAAAAGGTGCAATTGAGAGAATAGCCGGGAGCTCAAGTGTGACTGCCAGCCTCTCTGGTGCCTTGCGAAGACTGATCCTCCTTGATGAAGCCGATAATCTTGAAGGGAATGCGGATCGCGGAGGGGCAAAGGCGATAGCTGATATCATCCGGCATTCGAGACAGCCGATCATTCTGATAGCAAATGATGCCTATGGGGTTGCCCCCGAGGTCCGAAAACTCTGCGAACAGGTACAGTTCCGGGCCGTTCCTGCCAGGTCACTTGCCCCGTATCTCAGAGGGATCTGCGCGTCAGAAGGCTTACAGTGCGATGAGGAAGCGATTCGGATGATCGCTGAAGATGCTCACGGGGATATCCGTTCAGCCCTGAATATGCTCTTTGGAACATCAATAGGCAGGGATCATATCGCCCCCTCAGATCTTCATGCCTATCAGAAAGACTCCCGCTCGAGCATATTTGATCTCATTGCAAAGACCATCTCAGGTTCGTCAGATGATCAGCTCATTCGTCTATCACGTGAGGTTGAAGATACACCTGATGCGGTTATCCAGTGGATCGAGGCGGCAATCTCTCAGCACCGTGAAGGGTGGCGCCGGGCATCCGGACTCACTCTCCTCTCCCGCGCCGATCTTTATCTTGGCAGGACCTTCCGCCGTCAGTACTATACCCTCTGGAGGTACGCGTCTGCAATGATGCTCATCGGATCAGCAACTGTTTCATCCGGGAGTGGGCTCCGGCCCAGGCTTGCCCCTCCCGGACGGTGGCAGAGGATGGGGCAGGCGCGCAGACAGAAACAGGTACGCCTCTCTCTTGAGAACCGTCTTGCAGAAGCATATCATATTCCTCAAAGAACCATCTCTGAAGAGTATCTGACACTCATCTCGAGAATTGCTGATGATAATCCATCACAGTGTGTTCGTCTCCTGAATCTTGATGCTGACCAGCTCGGTCTCCTGATACATGATAAGGTGCGTGCAGGGAAGATCATCAAAGAGATGGAAAAACAGGCGAAAGACGAAGAGAAAAGAAAGAAGGGATCTATAAAGGTAAAAGAGGAGAAAAAAACCCTGGAGGAGAATCCGTCTTCAGAGAGAAAAGTTCCTGAAAAGAAGCCACCTGCTCAGTCCACCCTTTTCTCCTTCTGAGATCTTACATAACGGCGGAGGATAACACCACAGTTGATGATCTCCCCCCCATCTGCATAGATCTCGCATCCAAGGTGGTAGACGAGAAGATCGGCTCCAACCACTGTAGCAACCCTGATGAGATCGGGCATCATCTCGATTCCCGGCCTTATTGCATAGATACAGTCGGCTTCCTGATAGAGATGAAAATTTGGTTTCTCAACATCATCGATGGCCACATCTATTTCATCCGGACCAGAGATCGGTTTAATATCAATACAGAGGACTGATCTCCCCATCTCTTTGAGAATTATAGCGGCGGTAAAATTCTCTCCCGATCCGACTTCTACGGTTTTATTGTATTTTTTTCCAATATAGCGGCCGATACATTGTTCAATATGTTTATACCCACTCATTTCCAATCTACAGGTATGGGGATCCTGATCTATTGGGATTATCGGTCACCGGATGGTATCCAGACTCCGGTGCACCGAATAATCTCAGGCCTGATCGGCTGTCCTGTTGACCTTATTCCTGGAGATCTCTTTCCTCTTGATGGGTATCATCGGATTCGGCGGCAATATGATGCCGGTCGGGTTCTCAACAGGATTGGTCTCTTCAAACGTATGCATACAATTGACAATCCGTTTCTTCTGGTGATACCTGATGATCTCTACAGCGAATCTTCAGATTTTGTCTTCGGCCTTGCACGCGCATCAATAGGCGCTGCTGTTGTATCGACAGCACGACTTGAGAATGAATATTACGGTCTTGATGATAATACAGGCCTCACCATCGATAGGATCGCAAAAGAGGGTTCGCATGAGATCGGCCATCTCCTCGGCCTGGGGCATTGTACAATCCCTGAATGCATCATGTTCCAGCCTGGTACCAGGGATGAGCTGGATCGCAAGCAGAAATGGTTTTGTCCGACATGCCGGTCTCAGCTTCCAGGCATCTGATCGTCTGATCTCTGAATACTTTTCCAAAGGTTAATCTCCAGAACACAGTATATATACAGTAATTCTGTTATTGAGGGTTGATTTTGGGTCAGAAGAAAGTTCCATGGCATGCTATCTGGGGGTATGGTGCGCACATCAAGTCAACCCCCGGGCTGTTATATGTTCAGAAACGTTCGATACAGTCGAGCTATCCTCTGCAGGATATTAAGCATCTCCTGCTTGTCGGAGGGCATACTATTCAGACCGCAACAATCAATCGTCTCCTTGAAATAGGTTCATGGATATCGTTTTTTGATGCACACGGAACCCCTCTTGGAACGCTGAAGCCATTTGGCGGGGCAGGGAACGAGGAGGTATCCTGCCTTCAGGCGTCTATACCGTCGCACCGGTATGTGGTTGAGTTTGCAGCATCCTCAATGCGCTCACGGCTTTTATGGTTAGAAGAGCTGGATGCCAGACACCCCTCTGGTCTCTTCTACCGTGGAGAGCAGGATGTACTCCATCAGGCATTACATGAGATAGAATTCCTCGTCAGAATTGAAGAAATTCGTAGAATTCATGCATTATCGACGACCATGTACTATGAAATCCTCTCACGGATCGTTCCGGGGGAGTTAGAGTTCCGAAGAAGGACACACCGTCCTCATTTTGATCCGATTAATGCCATGCTTTCATTTGGATATGCCCTTCTCTTTGGAAACGCCTGTGTTGCTATCATTGGGGCACATCTCGATCCCGATCATGGTCTTCTTCATCAGGGAGGGGGTGGCTTTGTCTATGATATTATCGATCCATTGAAGAGATCGATGGTAGACTCTGTTGTTTTTGATATAGCACAAAACTCGGAGGTATCAGGAAAATACGAATTAAGCCAGACAAGATGTGTTCTTGGTGACGATCTCATCTCTCTGCTTCTCGAAAGGCTCTATACAACAATCAATCAGAAGGTGATCGATGAGAATGTCTATACATACCTCCAGTCTCTTAATGGAGGTAATTTTACTGTCTCCTACCCGTAAGTAGCTCTTTTAATGGAAAAGTCAGGGAAAATAGTGTCAATGTATTGATGTACTTCAATATCCCTGATTATTGCACGTGGGCATCCATAGAGCATTGATACAAACTTTTCAAGAATCACATCATCCCCTGTTGCAAGAATACGGACTTTTCCGTCGGTGAGGTTTTCGACCTCCCCGGTCACACCCAGATTTGTTGCGATATGTCTGGCACAGGCACGAAACCCGACTCTCTGCACTTTTCCTGAAATAATGAGTTCAATCGTCTTCATGGATATACCACAGGATGTATGGTAGCACCATCCTGGTTTATCTCTGCTTTGACATAGTGTTATTCTATTTTATATCCGGGGTTTGAAATTCCTTCATCATCCATCTCCTGGATCAGCTGCATCGCAACGTACAACTCACTGATCACCTCATCACGAACTTCCGGGGTGATAATATTGGTTGCGGTTGCCATTGCCATATCGAAGAGAGTGCCTCCGTGTTCATACTCCCCGTTTACAAATGAGACGAGAGCGAGATCACAGAGGATATATGCGCGTCGGGGAAGGGGACGAATGATACTTGCTTCACGTATGGCCTGTTGTATAAGCCGTTCTACCCTTCTGCTCTGTGACCGCCGACGGATAAGCATAGCTATTCCGAGATAATATTGTGCACGAACACCCCTGTCATGAATTTTTTGAATTTTTCGTTCAATGAGGGCGTTATCTGCTACACGCCCTCCTTCATTCAGATGCTGTTCAAGGAGTATCCTGGGTATATCGGTCTGGAGATCTGTCGAGCCGAGCATTACCATCAGACCGAGGTCTTCTGCGATACTGATTCTGACAGTTTCCTCAGAAATGCTCTCCAGTAACTCGATGATCAATTCACCAATGTGGTTCTCCTGGCTTGAACTATATTCATTGACAAGATGTGTGATAATCCGTTTTTTTATCGTTGCTATGATGAAAGGAACTTTGATGCTCTCACTTGCCTGAATGGCTGAGCGGATACATGCTTCTTTATCCTCCCAAGGCATCTGAATCTCAGAAGAGAAGGCAAAATCAATAAGCAACGTTGCCCGATCATAATGGATGGGAATGGCATGCATCTTTTCATATGCTTGTTTAATTAGCCCTCTCTTCTTTGAAGCATCAGAGGTTATTTTGAGCACAGGAATTGTTGCATAGACATACTCAATCGGATCTGTTATATCATGGAGCAGTTTTTCGGGATCCGGAAGATCACTTGCCTCACCGAACATCTCTGTATATGCAACGATGGCTGTTGCGAGTTGTCGTCGTGCATGGTCTTTTGTTTCCGGTGAAACCTTTTGTATGCGGTGTAATGCTTCGACGATACACTCTCTGGAGGAGAGAGATTTCATCTCAGTCAGGAGGACCGCACTCCTCGTCAGAATCTCATGTGCCTCTTCTGGATCAAGTTCATCGATGCCATATCGAATCTGAAGGAGGATTTCCCCTGCAGTAGTGAGTTCTCCTATTTCGAGGTGGGCCTGTGCGCTATCGCAGAGTCTGATGTTTCGAGCGAATGGATCTTCAATGGCTGATACTATCTGCCTGATAAGTCCAAGAGCTGTTCTTGATTGTGATGTTATTGGGAATGATTGTATGATGCTGGCAATCGTTTCATAGGGATTGCTCATATTCATATCAATCTGGTGGGAAAGTGGACGAAGCCTGGTTGAACACCTTAGAATAATCGTCCGTCGATTGATGGGATCATCCACCTCAAGAATTAACATTGATATAGGGATGATGTATGGACCTGGATCTGTCTTCTGACTGTAGTCAAGAATAATATCCGTGCCGATGGTGATACTCCGTGCCTGATCCTGTGGTGCAATTTCATCTCGAAGAATTGATAGTGCTGTCGAGAAGGGCTCCAATGCCCATTCAAGTGACTCGACAGATGTGAGAATTACCGGTTGTTCGAGGCGCTTACATCCGATGGTGATATATGTGCTGATACACGACTCCAGATGGTCTCTTCTTTTTTTGGTGTCATGTACCGTTTTAATCATCTCATGTGCGTTTATCAGCGCTTCAGTTGATGACATCTCTCTGGCGAACTGTATCATCCCTTCGATGATCGTATCAACAGCAATTGCTTGAAACTCTCCAGTAAGGAGATCTTTCCACCATGTATTTACGCGAACCAGAAGGTTGAGGTCTCCCTGAACAATGGCAAGTGAGGCTATTTCATAAATAATATGGACAATTGCATCTGATCGGGTCTTTTCATCGTTTATCATACACCCGATGGCTACTGCATGCTGGATAATGTCCCGGTTTGCCTCATTGACCCCTTCCCGTGCGATTTCGATAATTATCTGAGCGATAGACTGGTCCTGCTTCATTGGATCTGTTATATGTTGTACCAGATCAAGGAGCGAGGCAGTATGCTGGTGAATAAGAATCTCAGTATCTATAAGTGAAGTGAGAATGTTGATAACAGCGTCATCAGGGGAGGAGTGAAAGGAAGATAGGTGAAGGAGTGTCTTCTTCTTATCTTTAAATGCATATATTCCATCGTTGCTGAGATATGCTTCCTGAGATGTGACAATCAGATAATTGAGTAATTCCTGCTGGCCGGAAAAGAGTGGAAACAGGAGTTCTTCTGCATATGTAAGATCGCCATCCTGGATAGATTGTTTGAGAAGAATTGTTGCTGTTTGCATCCCCTTCCCTGTCAATATCTCTCCTCCATTAATGATTCGTGCAAAGAGGAGGTATGCCTCTTTCATATATCCGGCAGCACTTACCTTTTCGATGAAGTGAAAGATTGAACGTGTTGTTGAATCGATGAAGGGTTTATCAGCAATAATCTGGTAGATCTCGAATAATTGTTCATTACGGGGGGGGTACGTCTCCTCTGCGACAGCAATCTGGATAAGCCTTCTCAGCTGCCCGTCTCCATACGGGGTCATATCTGTTTTCATCTCAGAAAGGAGTGCATCAAGGATATAGCCAGCCGGGTCATCTCCAATTTCCTTGAGCATGACTGCTACTATCTCCTCATGGTACTCATGGGCCATATCAAATAGTGTCTTCAGATCGGTTTTCAGACTTTCATTTTTCCGCTTTTTTGCTATCAGAACTGTTGTAAAAGCTGAAATATATTCACTTCTGCTATCCGGCTTTATCTCTTCAAAATAGTTACGGATGAAGCCGTTGATATCAACGAGGTGTTCAGCCCCTTCCCATGTGGCGATACGTTTGAAAATTGTTTTAAAGGCTTCTTCTCCAAGACCTTTCTGCGGTATTTCTGTCGCCCGATGAAAAGCTTCATCAAGGATTTTTTCATCGCCGTTTGAAATACCGATTGTTGCGAATGCATCAATAATCTGAAGATTCAGGGACGATTGTGTACTCATCTCACGAATCTCTTGGATCATTTCTGAACAGAGAATCAGGAGATCGCGATCCTGTATGGATGCTGCATACTGGGTGAGACCCGGTATTATCTTTTTTATGGCCTCAGAACGGTTTTTCTTGAAATCGATAGCACGAATGTATCTAACACCCTTCGTAATAAGGGTTAAATCGCCTCGATCCTTTCCCACATCAATAAATCGTTCCCCGATGGAAGCGACATAATTCGATCTCTGACTTTTTCGTTCGATGAGGTCAAGAAGTCGATCCGAACGCTCAAGCCACCGATTATCATATGAGCTGAGATATTCTTCTACACAATGGAGCGCTATGTCCCCTGGATTTTTAATTTTTCCTTCTATTCCAAAATCTAAAAATTCCGGCTTCTTTCTTTCAAAAGCAGCTTTGAGGAGGATATCAATATATTTTTCGAAATATTCGCTGCGCTCACGTTTTACTGGTAATGTCTCTATTTCCTGTAGAAAAACTGAGATCCCGTCAATATCTTCGTTCTCTATTAAGGAATAAATGGCGTCCGAAGAATTATCCGGGTTATCTTCATTGGTAAACATTTAACTAACGAGTAATTATGTAAATGTCATCATTCTTAAAGATATTTATTTAGTTCTTTAAGGGTATATTAGTTCAAATGATTTCTTTTGAATTTTACCATGAGGTATGTATTAATTATTCAGTATCTCAAGGATTATTTTCTTCATATCTTCAGCTGTTATCGGATTTTTGGATTCCACATAAAGTCTTACAAATGGTTCGGTTCCCGATGGCCGGAGGAGTGCCCATGCGTCTTTCCACCGTATATGGATGCCATCCGTTTCATCAAAAACCGGGCTATCGGGTGCATGCTGCTGTACTTTCTTTATGAGTGCATCCGGATCATCTGTATATATCTTCTCCTTGAGCATGGTGTACGATGGAAGCTTTTCTGTAAGCCTGGAGATGGGTACGGCAGATTCTGCGATAAGGGCAGCCATCGCGGCGGCTGTCATCCCCCCGTCACGACAGAACTGGTGATCCGGGAAGATGAGTCCTCCATTTCCTTCTCCTCCAAAAGCAACTGGTTGCCCTTCTGCGATATATCTCCGCATCGTTCGGGCGACATAGATACTGCCGACCGGTGTTGCGATGGTTGTGCATCCATATGTGGAGGTGACATCAGCGATCAGATCTGATGTGCTGACGGGGGTGATGATCAGGCCGGGCCGTTTTTTACAGGCTGCTCCGGCAAGCATCGCAAATGTTACGTTTTCATCAATAAAAATCCCCTTTTCATCGACAAAGACTGCCCGGTCGGCATCACCATCATGGGCTACACCGAAGGCTGCACCTGTTGCACGCACCATCTCAGAGAGTGGAGCCAGTCCCTCAGGTGTGGGTTCAGGGAGGCGTCCCGGGAATGTGCCATCGAACCTGGCGTTGATGGTATGGATGGTTGCCCCCATTCTTCTCAATATTTCTGGTGTTGTGGCGGCTGCGGGCCCTGAACCCGGATCAACAACAATGGTCATCCCTTTGCAGATCCTCTCCGGGAATTGTGTAACGATTGAGGTGATGTACTCCTCTACTCTCTGGCGCTCATCGGTCAATCTCCCGATGTTTCTCCAGTCTGCGATGGTTGCCTCCCGGGATTTGATAAGCGCCTCAAGCTGGATGGTCCGTTCATCACCCATCTCCGTCCCATCTCCTTCGATCACTTTTACACCATTATATTCAGGGGGATTGTGCGACGCGGTGATCATTGCCCCTCCGTCATAATGCTCTCTGACAAGATACTGGAGTGCGGGTGTGGGGAGTATACCAACATCGACTACATCACATCCGGTAGACAACAGGCCGGCCCTCATCGCTGCAGCAAGTGCCTCTCCGGAGGTTCTGGTATCGCGTCCAACAGCGATTGTCCCCCGAACCATTGTGCCGAGGGCTGATCCGATTCTCATGACGAGTTCGGGATTCATTTCTGTTCCAATAACGCCCCGGACACCATTGGTTCCGAAGAGCTCTTTTAATTTTTTTTCATTCTCCATCTTCTGGCTCCATTGTATTTTTTGCTGCCTGACTGTCTGGTGTCGGACGCTCAGCACGCTCCTTTAAGAGGACATTTGCTGAGTCCCCAAGTCGCCGCATTATTTCTGTGATCCGATCCTCAATCTCGATCTCGTCGTCAATCTCTATCGAGGTTCCTTCAACCTCAAGGAGGAAACGGGCGATCTCACTTGATTCAAAGAGGATATCATCAAGTTCGTCGAGGGTGAAGAAGCCGCACATTGCTCCATAAAAGAAGGTTGCTCCGGATTTTCGTACTTTTCGTTTGAAGGCTGTGCGTGCCTGATTTACCGCCTGTGGCGAATAGGGCTCCTCCATGAACGGAACGAGCTTTGGGAGGTTTTCACCGATGAAGGTCATCTCTGCACCTGCTGTGGTTTTAAAGTCCGAGCAGAGGCGTGCGATAGCCCATTCACGTGCGGTGATATAGGTGTGTTTCCTTAGAAACTGGTTGACTTTCCGGTATGTTGCACCATCGACTTTGCGGAACTTCCTGTATTTCGAGATCTCCTCGCTCCGATCATCGCCGCCAGGATCGCTTCCTCCCTCTGAATAGCTCATTTCGTTACCTCGTTTGTCTTCTTCCCGCATGAAGGTTATCTGTTTGTACCTGCCCGGTTTTCTCTCCGTTCCTCATCCTGTATTATTCATATGCCAGGCCCCTCATTTGTTCCATTGTAACGTATAGCATCATATGGTTTATAGATGGTGGTTTGTCTCTCTTTTTTGATCTCCCTCTATCAAAGAAAGGTCCGATCTCATGATCCGGATCGACGGTGGTGCTGATCTATGGGGGTATTAGGGGCTTTGGTCTGGCCGGAATCTGGTGAAGGATCGGTATCTCGATATTAGTCTTTTCTTGCGGGATTGGATTGTGTCGTCAATGTTCTCAGAGATCAGACCCCCATCGACTCAAAGAAGACGCTATTGACAGGTATCGTTCACCGCACTCCGATCATGACGAAATATGGGGGGAATCAGGCCGGAAAGCAACCCGTAGTCCGATCTTCTGCTCAATCAACAGATTCGAGGAGGTGGTTATCTGATTCGATTCGATTATGGTGGGGGGAGTTTCTATTCCTGAAACATCCAGGTACTTCCATGGGACGTCTGGATACGGTTGCCCTGCCCATCATCAGAAAAGAATCCTCTGAAATGGTGGATTTCCGGAAGATGTCATCATCAGGCGGGAACAGGGTTGTTAAATTCACACATCAGATGGTCTCTTCTGAATGTGAATAGCGATTATGATCGGGTTTTCATAGGGTCTTTGAAGAGTGGTGGACGAACCACCCTCCTGTTCCCCTCGGTTGTATCTGATGCACTGCCATCATTCTCGCAGCAAGGCATCTTTTCCTAGAAGGGAAATAAAAAAATGAGGGCTCAAGGCCAGAAGGCTCTATCCTGCTGTTCACTGTGGGGAGTGTTCATGATCGGGGGGTTTCTACCCCGATGGCGTCCCTTCTTTTTGCCCGTCTCATCCTACATTGCATGGGATGATACGTTCATCGGAATTTGTATGCTGTCTGGTGGCTCTCATGGATAATATCCAGAAATAAGTGGGGGCGTATACCGCCGTCCGGGCTCCTGCTGTCCCGTGTGATTATCGTACACATCTCTTCTGGCCCCCAGGTGGGCGTATAAATGCGGTAGTGAGGGTTAGGGCCCTGGTGGTGGGCGTCAGCCCTTCAGGGGTGTCTGTTCATCAGAATAAAAATCTCTTAGATGATCGCACTCTCTGTACGTCTGGTCCGGCCGGATTGGGGGCTTCGGTCGTATCTGTTCTGAAATGGAACGGGCTACTTTGTTATGGTGGAATAATGGTGGGGAAACGCTTCAGGTGACTGATGGATTATTCCGATCTCAGTTCGATACCGACTGCGTGATCGTGATCAGGTTTTCTGTGTGGAGGATGTCGTTATTCCGGGGGATCTATGTGGCTGGTCTGGGTTTCTCAGGCCTGATCTGATCTCACATTGCGCAGAATTGCTATTCTGCGCAAAAATAACAACAAATTTCTACTGAAAAATTAAGCTTATATTAGGTTTAATTTCCCAAAATATCTCTAACTTATGGTTTTTTAAGTTCATGTCTGTCTCTTCGTATCTTCGACAGATTCTGTCTGTTGATCTCTCTGTACCATGGTTGTCCTTGCTGGCTATCGGTCATTCCTGTGGAATCAGATCAGCTGACGGGTATATAAAGGATCGCTATATTGTCGATATAATCGATCATTGGGTGCAAAAGGTATCATCATAGGGCCCTTCCTGAGATCATTGCTATATGGGGTGATATGAGGGTGATCTTTTTGGATCCGCGGGGTGGGCTGGTATGGTTCTCTCCTCAGATCCTGTGTTCGGTTCAGTGCGATCTTCGGGGTCGGTCTTCACCTGGGGGTATCATTCCGATCGTTCTGCCGTAGTGAAGGTGAGATCATGGTGCAGTGATAGCTATGCCTCTCTATTATTCCCGGCTGCGATGATGGATATTATTGGTACCTGTTATTGGGTGGTTGTTTGGCATTCTGGGCAACTTTCGGTCTGATACTATAGATGCGAGATGAGGCGGGTGTTGATCGTTGAAAACATGATCCATTGATCTGGGCGTGTGGAGAAATGATGTGGATGAGATGGTGTGTGATATGTTTACCTGATGGGTGCAAATGGGGGTGTCGCTATCAGCGGGTGTCAGATCTCCTTAACGATTCTCCCTGGACTTGGATTGACGATTTTTTTATTGGCAGGGGCTGTTGTCGGGAATGGTTGCCTGACTTCATATCTGCTCTTCGGGTCGGGGTGAGTTATCTGGTTGGAGTTGTGTCTTTTGTGATGTCTCACGCGGCATCTCCGTCCTGAGCCCGGCTGTCTTTGATTATAAGGGGTCCGATGATCTCCAATTGTAATCGTAAGCCGCTGGATTTCGCAAACATACGTGTTGGGATTGCAGAATCGTGGTCTTTGTATTCTGATGGTTTCAGGGCGGTGTTCCCGGTTTGTTCATATCGTTGTTCCTTCTCTGCTCTTCGGATCCTCTCCTGTTAATGATCTGAAAATTGCCTTGTTTTGTGCATTATTGGTGGGATGAATGTTCGTGCATCTACGAAATATATTACCTATAAACCATATGATGCTATATCTATGAAAATGCACTTTATCATCATTTCTCGGATCTTCTGGCCCTGATTCGGCACTGTGGATGAACCTGTACATTCTCGGGAAATTCTGCGCAATATTTTAATCTACGAAGAACCTACTCTTTGTATGGCCCCCCGCCAGCGCACGCTCTCTCTCTGGATTCAACGGTATATCAATCACCTGACGATGCGAAACTACTCAGAAAAGACGCTGGATACTTATCGGAGGGTGCTTCAGGACTTTTGTGCGTATCGCAGCGGTGCTGTGGGAGACGAGGATCCCTCTATTGAAACGGATGGGTATGAAATAACTGACTTTCTGGCACAGGCCTCTGCGATGCGTACACTGTCCGCAACGACGATGAACCGCTACCTCTCTACCCTGAGTTCATTCTTCACGTTCCTTGTCGGGCAGAATATGCTCGAGAGCAACCCGGTTCTCGGAGTGGATCGTCCGAAGATCAAGGATAGGGAACTGCTCTATCTGAAACATAATGATGTCGTCGGTCTCTTACACCGGATCGAAGATGCGCGAGATCGCCTTCTTATCAGGACGATCTATTCGACAGGTGTCAGGGTCTCTGAACTCTGCGGGATTACTATCGAGCATATCGACTTCACTGAAGAGACAATTCGGATCCGGGGGAAGGGAGGAAAGATCAGGACAGTCTTCATCGATCCGGAGACTCTCAATGCCATCAGATCCTTTATTGCAGGCAGGGAAGATGGCCCTCTCTTTGTTGGGCAGAAGGGTGCTCCTCTCTCCCCACGAACGGTCCAGCACATCTTCCGGAAGTACGCCCCTTCCGGCATTACCCCACACAAGATCCGGCATAGCTATGCCAGTGAGCTCTACCGGCGATCAAAGAACCTCAGGGTCGTCCAGGAGAACCTCGGTCATTCCTCTATTAAGACGACAGAGGTCTACCTGCATACTGATCTTGAGGAGCGTCGCCGGGTCTATCAGGAGCACTTTCCGTTATCTGAGTCGACCACCTTGGACTGACGTCGCCGGCCTCCCGACTCTGATCGTAAAAAAATCTATTCTCTTTAAAAATGGTTTTATTTATCCATCAGAGAGGAGCACACCGCCTTTTGCGATACTATCGCGGGGGAGCTCTTCAAAGAGAATAATGATCGCAGATGCATCAATCCCGAATGTCTCAGCAACCGTCTCTGCAATCTTTGAGGCAACAACACGTTTCTGTTCAGTTGAGCGCCCTTCGGCCATCTGTATGGTTATTACAGGCATATGTATACAGATGAGGAGTACCGATAAAGGTATTTTTATTTGATATGGGTCAGTCTATCTCTATTCTCTGTTTCCTCACCACTTTCTGCTCCGCCTCCCGTCTTTGACCCACCTGATCGTTGCAGACTGGATATAGAGGCCAAGGAGTGCACAGATGAGCCCTATCACTGTGAATGCGATGATGGAGCGGACACCTGCATCTGCGGCAATCGGGAAGTCGGGAACATTGCTGATAGAGAGGAGATAACTGCTTGCCCCATAAATGATCGTCCCGATTGCACCGATGAAGAAGGGGAGGATAACAACTCTGCCGAGGTTCTCACGGTCATTTAAGATACAGTCGATGATCTTTCCACCCATCGCAACAAGCCCTGCCCCGACAAACCACCATACTGATCCAAATATGAAAGCAGCGATAAAGAGGAGTAATCCTGCTTCTTCTGAGAGTGGATAATAGACGAGGAGGCTTGTGAGGCCCATGATAATACCAACAATGGAGATGAGCGCTGCTGAAATATAGGCCACAAAGCTGAAACTTCCCTTCTGAAATGATTGCTGCAGACTTGAAATGAGGTACCCAAAGAACTCATCGATTCCAAAACCCTTGAAGAGGAGATAGGTTCCAACAGCTCCAACAACGATGAAGGTGGCCATATCGGGTCGTCCAACCAGGTATGCAGCAGAGTAGAGCAGCATCGCAAGGCCGATTGGAACCAGGACGACCCGGGAGATCTTCGGATCATCAAGGAATTTCTTCAGGATGTAATATGTCCCCTCAAGGTTGGGCATCTGCGTGACGATCACACGCCGTACACTCTCTACAGGAATTCGTGACTGGATGATCGGGAGGACATAGTCATCCTCTGCGCCATCTGAGACGAGGATACAGGCATTAACACCTGTCTGTCTGACGATCTGGGTGATGGCATCGCCTATCCGCCGATCCCCCTCCAGCATATTCATATGGTCTCCTCCGATAATGGCGATGACGACATCTTCTCCTCTTTCCAGGAGGTCATCATAGGTCTTCACTGCGGAGAAGATTGCATTTACATCGGAGTCTTCAGGATCGACGAGTCCCAGTCTCGTTGCTGCCTGCAATGCCGCCTCTCTTCCGACTATCGGGCTTGCTATCTGAGCTTTATACCCGATGTCATCGTCGCGGTCTATGGCAAGAACAAGTGTCTTTCTCGTCTCCATTACAGATTAGATCAACCTATAAGGATAATAAGGTTATTTTTGCAGAATTTTTGAAAATCCTCTGACACAACCTGGTGATCCGGGGGTGCCCAACCGGATTCCCTGAAACAAAAAAAATTAGATGAGTTTTGATCTCTGAAGGAGGAGGAGGTCGTCAGTTGTGAGCTTTTCACCACTCTTGAAAGAGTTGAATATCTTCTCTGCTTCCATCCTGACGGACTTATTCTCTTTCACGGTTTTTACCTTCTTGGTCTTCGTCCGGACGCCGCTGATGACCTTATCATAATCGCGGAGTTCCTTCTGACACTCGATGAAGGATTTATGTTCTGCATCAGCAGATTCCTGTGCTTCAACAAATGCGCGGTGTCGGGCATCAGCCTCTTCACGTGACTTATCGGCCTTACGATAGCATTCTACCATCAGATCATGGTGCTGCTGTGCGAGATCGGCACTCTCCGTCACCTTGATATGGAGGTCTGAAGCGGCTTTTCTGAGATCCCTGGCGTCCTGCAGTTTTCCACGGATTTCTTTGTTCTGCTCAAGTTCGGCTTCCTGTTCCCGAACCTGCTGTTTCATCTGCTTAATCTTCTCAACGAGATCGCGCTCTTTGTCGGCACTCATCGCCTCGGTCTGCTGTTTGAATTCCAGAAACTCTATCTGCCGCTGGATATCCTTGACCTGGCCTTTCTTGATGTTGCCATGCTCTTTTTTGTACTCTTCAAGTTCTTCGAAGAGCACATTGGCCTTCTCGTTGAGTTCGTTCCGCTGGTCCTTCAGGGTAGAGACATCCTTGTTGCTCTTATCCCGAAGTTCTTTATGCTGCTGAGCCTCCTCAACAAACTGGCGCGTCTGGTTGTTCAGCTCATTCCGCTCGCGGGCATACTGGCTCGCGAGAGCATTGAGTTCATTCCTTCGCTCCTTATGCTGTTCAGATTCAGCGAGAATAGTCTTCCTCTTGTCTATGAGATCATTCAACATGCTCAACAATCCTCAAATGTCGATACAATTGCTTCTGGTGGCGATGTTCAGAGAACCATAATGAAGATCGAACTTTGGTATGGGTTTAATGAGAGAAAAAACAGATAAGAACGCGCCTACGTGATGCTGCAGGTGGATCATCATATTCAACCTCCGATACCAAAGTCATGTCTCTTCTCTTAGGTGCGAACACTCGCCTCTGCCAGAAGTATTGATACGACTTTCTATAAGAAATGGCTTAGAGTGGTATTAAAGATTTCGTAAAAGCCGGGTTGACGGTGGTCTTCCCGAAAAAAGTGAAGGTTTTGGTTACATTACCCAGTCTACAAGGCTTCCTGATCGATCGTCAGGACGCCTTCCTGCTGTCCGAAGCGGCATCTCCATCTTTCTATTGCCGGTTGATTGGGCTGAGAGGAATGGTCTGCCTCCGAGAATCTGTGGGCTCTGCACACCGGTCATGATAGCCATGACACGAATCTTTCCTTCATAGTCGTTCCTGACGCGGGCGCCCCAGATGACATCGGCATGTGGATCAAGCTCATACGTCAACTGGCTGGCAATCTCCTCTGCATCATGGAGAGTGAGGTCATTTCCCCCCGTGATATGGATGAGACATCCGGTTGCCCCACGGTAGTCGATATCGAGGAGCGGGTGGTCAAGGCATTCGCGGACGACACTTTCTGCTTTATTCTGCTGTTTCGTCTCTCCAACGAGCATCACTGCGAGGCCACCCTTGCTCATGGTTGCCCGCACGTCGGCATAGTCAATATTGATGAGTGATGGCTCGGTAATCGTCTCGCTGATCCCCTTTACCGTTTCTGAGATGAGCTGATCCATTACAGAGAATGCCTGGCCGAGCGGAAGGTTTGGAACAAAATTCTTCAGTCTGTTGTTATCAAGGACGATAACAGAGTCCGCGGCATTCCGGATGGCTTCAAGCCCCTCCTCGGCTTTGAGCATGCGCGCCTTTTCGACCTGGAATGGATAGCTGACCATCGCAACGACGATCGCACCCTGTTCCTTTGCAATCTGAGCGACCACTGGTGCAGATCCGGTACCTGTTCCTCCTCCCATACCTGCAGTGACAAAGACGAGATCTGCCGATTCGAGGAGCCCCTCAAGTGTGGGGCGGGCCATCTCTGCTGCGCGTTTCCCCACGTCAGGGAATCCTCCAGCTCCCAGACCTTTTGTAAGTGATTTGCCGATCAGAACGCGTTTATCCGCCTGAATCATGTCGAGGTGCTGTTTGTCGGTATTAATAGCGATCGTCTCAGCGCCTGCCACCTGCATATGGTGAAGCCTGTTGACGGTATTATTACCGGCGCCACCGCAGCCGATGATAACAATCCGCGGGTTGCCAAGCATCTCATCATCATCAATAATTGATGATTTTACACGGTCTTTTTCAATTTCTGCATTTTTAAGAGCTTCATTAATTATCGTCTGCATCTTATAACCCCTCTCTCTCAATATTAAACGATGTGACCTGATCGCTCTCCCGCATTACCCGATCTCCATGTCTTGATAAGAGCTCCCGCACTGCATATCGTACCGCTTCTGATACTGTTGGGAATTCGCCTGCTGAAACAAGTTTTTCCAGCATTTCGACCTGTTGCCTGGGTAATCGAATGGTGATCCTGTCCATCTTTCACCTCTGTCAGACATATGTCATATATTGCTATGACATATGTCCGACATTTAGTGTACATTTGTCTGATGAAGGAATCAGATGGTTTTAGATATATCGCAACTGCATATATAGTTTATGAATTTGATCTGAGCGAGGAATTACGTGGCTTTTCAGAACTGTTTTATTAGAATCCATACCAACAATCTTACGTATTATCCAGTGACTTTCTCTTTAATTTTTTATATTAACGGGTGATTATTCCGATGAAACCACAGAGGCTACCACTGAAACAGAGGCATGGAGGGGTTATCCGACGACTTCGTGCAGATGGAGCGGGAGAGGATCTCATCGACTTCAGTGCCAGCATGAACCCATATCCCCCCTCTATAGACTGGAAGCCTGAGTTATGTGATATTCTGGATTATCCTGATGATACCTACATTGAACTGAAAGAAGCGATCGGATCTGCCTTCTCGCGTGATCCCTCAGAGATAGCGGTGGGTAATGGATCAATTGAACTGATCAGGATCTATGCCCAGGTTTTTCTTTCACCCGGATCTGGAGCATTGATCGAGTCACCTACCTTTGGGGAGTATGCCCAGTCCGTTCTCCTTGCTGGTGGAAAGCTGGTCAAAGAGCCTGAAGATGCCACAGTTCGATATCTCTGCAACCCCAATAACCCGACAGGAAAGCTGCTTCAGAGAGAGGATGTTCGAAGTATCCTCCATGACTGTAAAGAGGCTGGCTCACGCCTGTTTCTTGATGAGGCATTCATCGATCTCGCTGATCCGGATGAGAGTATGTCGGATCATCGTGATTCCGATCTTTTTATCCTCAGATCCCTCACAAAAGCATTCTCTGTTCCTGGAATCAGATTCGGATTTGGGTTTTCAGATCCTGAAACAATCGAGGCTATCGAGACTGCCCGTCCGCCATGGACGGTTAACCGATATGCGGAAACATATGCAATTGAAGCCTTGCGCCATCTTCCTGATCTTGAACGTTCACGAAGGCTTATCGCAGAGGAGAGAGCTTTTCTTTCTGGATCGATACGATCCCTTGGTCTCTTCTGCCACCCGTCCTCGGTGAATTATCTTCTTGTTGATACCGGCAGGGATGCCGGCGAACTTCAGCATGCCCTCCTCAAGGCAGGCGTCCTTGTTCGGGACTGCACTTCTTTTGGCCTTCCCCAGTCGATCCGGATCGCCGTCCGACGTCATGAAGAGAACACTGTACTTATTGAGGCATTATCTGCATGCATGCACTGATTATGGCGGGGGGGGTGGGATCCCGCCTTGGAATGGGTGAAAAACCACTCGTCTGCATTGCCGGCAGACCGATGATCCAGTGGGTGATTGATGCATTTTCATCTGCGGGGTTCAGTCCTGTCGTTGTCTTATCCTCAAAGACGCCGTACACACGCAACTGGTGCCGTGTACATTCCATTCCTTTCATCGTCGCAGATGGGGGTGGCTACGTGGAAGATCTCATGTATGCTGTAAGGCTCTTGGAGGAGGAGGGGCCGGTCTTTACATCCGTCTCGGATATTCCCTGTATCTCGGTCGGAATTATCCGCGCGGTATATGAGACCTATTGTAGATCCGGGATGGAAGCCTGTTCCACCTGGGTTCCTGTTTCACTCTGCCGGGATATCGGCACAGAACCGCGCTACCAGTTTGAGATAGAAGGCGTCCCTTCGAGCCCTGTCGGGGTCAATATATTACAGGGATCAAAGATTGGAGAGGTTCAGGAAGAGCTTTGCCTTCTCCTCCATGAAAAGAAGCTTGTATTTAATGTTAATACACGATCAGAGCTTGCCCTCCTCGAAAATCACTTTCAATCAGTATTTTTTTGACTGCTTTCCCCCCTCGTGTACTATTTAACGAAACCTGCTGAGTACTAGATATGGACCATTCACGGGAGATAGAACTCGAAGGTCATATCATCGATTCGGGGATTATGACACGGGTATTTGATCGTGTCATGGATATGGGCGGCGATTTTGAGATCATCACCTTTGAGGTGGGGAAAAAGAAAAGAGATCCCAGTTATGCCCGGCTTCAGATTAGAGCGGATTCGGAAGAGCAGCTTCAGTCAATAACAAGTGAGCTTCACCGGTATGGTGCCCGGCTGATTGATCTGGATAATGTCAGGCTGATGCCTGCAGAAGCTGATCGTGTCGTTCCGAAAGGATTCTACTCGACGACGAACCATCCGACCTCTGTTCGGTACCGGGATGAATGGATCCCTGTTGAGCATATCGAGATGGACTGTACAATTGTCGTAGACGAGGTGACCGGGCGCGCCTTCTGCACACCACTGTCAAGACTAAAGAAAGGGGATTCTGTTGTCATTGGTGAGGAAGGTGTCAGAGTCGTCTATCCGGAGCGGCCACGTGAAACCGGTATGTTTGAGTTCATGCACGGTCAGGTCTCTTCCGAACGACCAAGTGCTACGATCGTCAGAAAGATAGCAAAGGAACTTCTGAAAGTCAAAGCTGCAGGCCTGAAGGTCGGCCTTGTCGGAGGTCCCGCTATCGTTCATACCGGGGCTGGTGATGCGCTTGCCACATTGATCCGCGAGGGGTACATCGACATTCTCTTCAGCGGAAATGCACTTGCCACTCATGATATTGAGTACAATCTCTTTGGTACCTCTCTTGGTATGAACCTGAAAACCGGCGAGCTTATCACTGGTGGCCATAAGCATCACATCTATGCCATCAGTGAGGTGATGCGTGCAGGTTCAATCGCTGCCGCTGTCGAGAAGCACGTCATCACCGGTGGTATCATGTACGAGTGTGTCAAGGCAGGGATCCCCTATATTCTCGCAGGATCAATCCGGGATGACGGCCCGCTCCCTGATGTGATCACCGATACTGTTGAGGCACAGGATCGGATGCGCGAGCATCTGGAGGATTGTGGGATGGTACTGATGATTGGGACGCTTCTTCACTCGGTGGCAGTAGGAAACTGCCTTCCGTCCTATGTGAAGACGATATGTGTTGATATCAACCCGGCATCGGTAACAAAACTGATGGACAGGGGAACGACTCAGGCGATAGGCGTCGTTTCAGATGCCGGCACATTCATACCGGCTCTCCTCGCAGCACTCAGTCAAAATATTAACGGGTGAGTGGCATACACCAGGGCATCTCATGCTCTCTGATATACTGCCATTCTTCCCTGCATCCGCACTCTTTTTCAAATGCTCTTCTGATCAGATCACGATCAAAGCTGAGCGAATACTCATCGATCGCCTTCTTAATATCCCGATCACAGTCCCCGCAGTTGTGTGGTCCCCGGATATACCCTCCCCCGACCGGGTCACAACTGACCTTCTCATCGGTTGAGAGGAGTATTTCAAGTGCACTCCAGAGATAGGGGGGGCGGTATGCTCCTTTTTTCCAGAGGTATTCAAGCTCCGTTCTCCTTTGGACCGTACAGAGGTTCATTGAAATAAGATCAGCATAGGGTGCAGCCTCGGTAATGGAGGTCTTCATATCAGCGACAGCCTCACTCTCGGTCAGAAAGAGCGGCTTTAACATAAGATATGCCTTGACGCCGACTCCCGCATCCCGGGCGATGGTGGTTGCGCTGATGAAATCGGCAAAGGTGAATCCTTTATCGATAGATTTCTCTCTGATGCTGTCATTCGTCGTTTCGAGGCCCATTGCAACATAGAGGGGCATCTCATGACTGCCGTTATCGATTCGATCAAGAAACGATCGTACCACATCATTTGTAACGTACTCCGGCCTGGTCTCAGCAATGACAATCTTTCCCCTGATGAGAGCGCCGAGGCGGTTTCGTACTTCAGAAGGTACTTCCACCGGATCAAAGAAACTGCCTGATGTGAATATCTTGACAAGGTCGTATGAATCGGATCGATAATTATCTTCGATCCACTGAATCTGGGCGAGCATCCGGCTGGTGAGCTCTTCTTCAGTCATCGCCGGGTACCGTTCGAAACGGTATCCGCACATCCTGCACCTGTTAAAACTGCATCCGCCGGATCGCAGGATGATGGTGAGTGTCTTTCTGATCTCGCCCCCGATGAGGTCTTCTCCCATCCATGAGGCAAGCGGTTTTTCTTCTCCACGGGATACCATTAACACCACATACTGATGATATCTCGATCATGAAAAAGATCGCACTCATGGTCATCCTGCTTATGCTCTGTGTCACGAGTGTTTCGGCCTACTCTTTTCAATTTATTGGTGAGCCGAGAGACTCCGGTAGTATAACGAGATATGTCGGAGAAACATTCATTCTGGAGGGAGTTTCGCCGAATATCCCTCCCGGCATCTCCATGACCCTGCATATCAGCGGTCCGGTAAGTTACTCGCGGGAAATTCCTTTTGTGATCCAGTCTGATGGTTACTTCTCAGTTCCTTTTGAGACGACGGGACTGCGGGAGGGTCCGTACCGGTTTGAGATACGACAGAACCCGAATTATCCTCTTGGATCCGGGCGCAACTGGTTTATCCTCAATCTTATTGATCGCAGCCTTCTTCTGAGGGCGGGCTCGCCCCTTTCACAGGAGTACACCGGGCGGCTCACTGTTGCCGGGACTGTGCAGGATCTCGGTACTGACGGGGTTGAGCTGCTTGTCACAGGACCTCCAGGAACCGTCTTTGGACCTGAATGGATTGCAACTGACAGTCAGGGGAGGTTCTCAAGGACTATTATGATCAATGAGGGTGGGATATATACCGCACGGATCTCGGATCGGAGGGGGCTGATTGGGACTCTTCGATACGATGCCTATCAGGAGACGGTCGTGACCCCGGTGCCGACGAGCCCGCCGGTTTCAGGCGGGGTTCTTTCAGCCAGCGCATCCTCCTCACGTGAGAATCCCGCGTACTTTGAAGTCAGGACGCAGAGGGGCCCGGTGACTCTCAGCACCTCGCGGGGGGTAGACTGGGTTGTTGAATATATCGATGAATCCGGTAGGATGCATATCGTCAACACGTTCGGTCCGGATCGGGCTGAGAGTGTCAGCTTTGAGGGATCTGGAGGCACCATCTACATCAGAATATACCCGACAGGTCCTGACTCTGAGCGGGTCTTCCTGTATGGTGAGAACGTCGCGTCCCTTTCAGTCAGCGATACCATCACTGCCAGGTTTGAAGATATCCCGGAATCGGACTTCGTTCCAGAAGAAGAGGCTCCTGTATCGATTATTGTGCCATTTTTTGCTCTTGCGATAATCCTCTTCGTGGTGGCGAAGAAACCATAATCTCTTATTTCATCACAGCATATATGTAAGTAGGCCGGGGTAGTCTAGTCCGGAAAGGCGGTGGCCTTGAAAGCCACTGGTGTCTCACCTCGGGAGTTCAAATCTCTCCCCCGGCGCCATTTTCACAATCTCTTCTCCAACATCTGGTCACATTCGTTCTCTTTATCCCTTCTCAGATACAAAAGAAGTATACGTGACAAATCATGTGTATCGCAGTGCCTGCAGAAGTAATAGAGATTCGTGACGGAAACCTTGGCCTGGTTGACTTTGGTGATCTTCAGCATGAAGTGCGGCTGGATCTCGTTGATGTCAAAGTGGGTGAGTTCGTCCTTGTCCATGTCGGTTTTGCCATCCAGCGGCTCTCCCGTGAGGAGGGGCTTGAAACTCGTGAACTGTTCCGGCAGGTCTATGAGGCTATGGGATCCTGATGCATGAATATAGCATAGCATACGACATCTATGCGACGGCCAGAAGAACAGCTCTTGATCATAATGCGACTGTTGTTCGCCGAATTACCGTATCGTTTGGCGAGATGGCGATGATCAATCCAGAACAGGTCTGTTTTCTCTTTGGTGCCATAGCAGAGGATGACCCGCTTCTTTCTGGTGCAGAACTCGTCTATGAAAAAGTCCCTCCCCGTACACACTGCTCCTGCGGTTATGAAGGGAGTGAGATTTATGTCTGCCCGGAGTGTGGAACACTTCCTACGATCGTCTCTGGAAAAGAGATCGTTGTGAAGAATATCGAGATAGACAATGGTGAGTAAATTGAATGTCAATCTGATGCATGGAGCTGGCGGAGAGGTGATGGGGGAGCTCCTGAAGACGCTCACCGCCTTTAAAAATAATAATGCAGGTGGCCTGGGCCTTGAGTCACTTGATGATGGCGCAGTTATTCCGGTTAATGGGACAAATATTGTACTGACAACTGACTCGCATGTTGTCCGTCCGATCTTCTTCCCTGGCGGTGATATCGGCAGGATCTCTGTCTGCGGAACGATTAATGATCTAGCAGTGATGGGCGCACGGCCCATCGCCCTCACCTCTGCTATGATAATTGAGGAAGGGTTTGAGATTTCCGGTCTTGCCCGAATCGTCGCCTCCATGGATCAGGCCCTCGAAGAGGCAGGGGCAGCAATCGTGACCGGGGATACGAAAGTTGTTGAGCGGGGCTCCCTCGATGGTATTATTATCAATACGGCCGGGATCGGTATTGCAGACCGGCCAGTACGTGACAGTGGTCTGAGAGAGGGCGATCAGATCATCGTCTCCGGAACCCTCGGTGATCATGGTATCTCCATTCTGGCATATCGTGAAGGGTTTGATCTCGGTGATCAGCTCAGGTCCGACGTGGCACCTGTCTGGGGAATGGTGGATCTCGCACTCCGCGCTGGTGAGATCCATGCAATGAAGGATCCGACACGTGGCGGATTTGCCGCTGCCATCAATGAGATGGCACGAAAGAGTGGCGTTTCTATCCTCCTTGATGAAGAGCAGGTACCGATTCGTCAGAGTGTCCGCTCTGCAGGCGAGCTTATGGGTATCGACCCACTTCAGGTTGCAAATGAGGGGAAGGTCGTGATGGGCGTTCCCGCAGCGGATGCAGAGGCCGTGCTCGCTGCCATCAGATCTCATCCTCTCGGTCGTGACGCATCGATCATCGGTGAGGTCGTCACAGGTTCTGATGTTATTATGAGGACGAGCATCGGCGGTGAGCGGTTCATTGAGCCGCCACTTGGTGATCCGGTACCACGGGTATGTTAGATCTCGTCCTCAGGAACGCCACCCTCCCTGAGGGGAGGGTGGCTGATCTCTCTTTTCAGAATGCAAGACTGGTGCATATCGGCAGTGCCGGCAGATCAGATCAGGAGATTGACTGTACCGGCCTCCTCTGTATTCCGGCTGCAACCGATATTCATGTCCACATGCGGGGCGGAAGCCAGTCTGCCAAGGAGGACTGGCGAACCGGTTCGATGGCCGCCCTTGCAGGTGGTGTCACGATGGTTGTGGATCAGCCAAACACCATTCCACCTCTTCTGAATCAGGAACGGTACTTAGAACGGGTTCGGGAAGCGAAGAAAGATTCCCTCTGCTCTTTTGCTATCAATGGCGGTATATCTCCCGGTGTTGATCCGCTCCCCCTCTGGAGGGCGGGAGCGATGGCCTTTGGTGAAATCTTCGCTGCACCTTCCAGCTATGGTGATGCACTGACACTGGAGGAACTGAAGCAGGCCCTCCATGAGGTTCATGCCTTTGGGGCACCTGCAACAATTCATGCAGAGGAGGTAAGCCCCGGTACTCCGGACTCACTTCTCGCTCACCATCATATACGATCCCCCGAGGGGGAAGTCAGGTCGCTTCAGCTGATACGGGATATCCTTCCCCCGGGGATGAGGCCTCATATCTGTCACATCAGTTCACCCGCCTCTCTCCCGGTGGCTCCGGGATCAAAGGAGGTGACGCCCCATCACCTCTTCCTCTCGATCGAACAGTTTACTCCTGATGATACCTTCGCAAGGGTGAATCCCCCTCTGCGCCCCGAGTCAGAGCGGCAGGCTCTCTTCGCTGCATGGGACTCCATCGACATCATCGCCTCGGATCATGCCCCTCATACGAGAGGGGAGAAGGCGGTAGCGTTTGCGGATGCCCCGTCCGGCCTGCCGGGTGTCGAGACGATGCTCCCCCTCCTGATGAATGAGGTGCGAAAAGGAACCATTACGCTCTCTTCTGTTATTGAAAAGACCTCTGTCGCCCCATGCAGGGTTCTGGGCATCCTGCCTGCCGGTTTTGCACCGGATCAACGGCATGACTTTGCCTTCTATCCGATGCAGGCGGAGTCGATCAGATCGGAGAACCTCCATTCACGGTGTGGGTGGACACCATATGAGGGAATGGTCGGGGTCTTTCCCGAACTGGTCATTCAGTATGGGGAGGTTGCGTACTATCACTCAGAGTACGCAGGTATCCCCGGCCGCTATCTCGCAGGGAGGGGTTATCAGGTGGGAGAACAAATACAATAGTGTGCCAATATATGCGCATTCATAGGTCCCCGGGTGATCAATGTGACGTACGTCATGAGATGAGCCACGGGACAACCCGTCTGCGCGACAGGCACCGCCCGGTGACGGGTTTGATATGGGAGGGACGGCAGAAGCCACCGATGACCTCTATCAGTTATCACCGGGCGACACCTACCCTCAGATGAGTATGCCCTCTTTTACCGATGCAATCCGCAAGGTCGGTTCCGGTCTACATATCAGCTGTGAAGTGCAGGCTGGTGGACGGGAGAATCTTTTCCCGTCGGGATATAATTGTTGGCGAGGAACAATTGGGATCACCATTACAGCCCCACCCGTCGATGGCAGAGCCAATGCCGCGATCATCCTTCTTATAGCAGATGTGATGGGGGTACCACGCTCATCGATCAGTATTGTTTCCGGACATCACTCAAACAGGAAGGTGATCCGCATCGATGGATTGAGTCTCTCCGACTGTATACATACTCTCGATCCACTCTTTGAATGATATTTATTATTTTGGATTGTTTAAAATATATATTTGATTTATCTTTACGGGTTACTTTAAGTAATCGTAACTCTTTATAGATATCACCTATGATCAGGCAGACAAATAAGAGCATGATCGATGGGGGTGCGATTCCATGTATTCACCTGATACGACTAAGTATCTTATTCACATTCATCTTGAAACAGAGGGGGTGGTCGAAAAACCCGATGTAGTCGGTGCCATATTTGGCCAGACTGAAGGGTTGCTCGGCGAAGACCTCGATCTCCGGGATCTCCAGAGGACCGGACGAGTCGGACGGATTGATGTCCAGATAATCAGCAGGAGGGGAGAGACCACTGGTGATATCTTCATAGCTTCTTCTCTGGACAGGGCAGAGACTGCTATTCTGGCTGCATCACTTGAGACGATCGACAGGGTTGGCCCCTGTGTATCTCATGTCCGCGTGGAGTGTATCGAGGATATCAGGGTTGCCAAACGAAAGAAGATCATTGAACGGGCAAAGGAGCTTCTCCTTGATGCCTTTGATGAAGACTCAATTGATTCCCAGGATCTCCTTGATGAGGTACGCGAATCGATACGGATTGAGAAGATTCGTCTTATTGGCGATGATCGTGTACCGGCGGGTCCGAATGTCGAAGACTCTGATGCGATCATCATTGTTGAGGGTCGTGCGGATGTCCTGAATCTCTTGCGGTACGGAATTAAGAACAGTGTCGCGGTTGAGGGAACAAATGTACCGGATATCGTCGTCTCTCTCTGTGAAAAGAAGACAGCAACCGTCTTTCTGGACGGGGATCGTGGAGGAGAGCTGATCCTCAGGGAGCTTCTTCAGATAGCAGATATTGACTTTGTCGCGTATCCGCCACGGGGAAAGAGCGTTGAGGATCTCAGCAGGAAAGAGATCGTCAAGGCTCTGCGGAACAAGGTTCCGGTTGAGTATGTTCGCGATAATATTGAGCGGGAGGCACGGCGAAACGGATCAAACCAGGATATTCGTCCGACTCTCTATCCGGATCCCCCGCTCCCCCCGGAATCTCCGCCTGTTCAGGAGTCTGATGATCCATCACTCCTTTTCAGTCCCTCTGATGAGGCGGGCAATGGTCTTTCAAGCCTTGGCGGCCATATCAGGGCGATAAAGGGAAGCGGGCTCTTACGGGTTCTTTCACCGGATTTCTCCACTCTTGGTGATTATCCTCTTGAGGCGTACAAAGAAATTCTTGAAGAGTTGAGTGGGGAGACTGCCGGGATAATCATCGATCAGCCGGTCAATCAGCGAATTCTTGATCTTGCAGCAGAGAAAGGTCTTGAGTTTATAGCTGCCCGGGAATTCTCCGGGATCGTCAAGAGACCTGCAACAGTACGTATGGTAAAAATATAGAACTATTTAAATCTTTTTTTTTGATCCATAGGCTTTTATTTTTAGCATCCCCACCGTACTACCTGGTGACATGTATGCACAAAGATGAGTTGATCGCCCTCCATCAGATGTTGTCTGAAATTAAAATGCACTTCGAAGAGCTCCATAAGGAAATACAATTCTCGGATTATAATGCTCTTAAGATCAACCCCTCACATGTTCATAAGAGTAAACTTGAACATAAATATGCCATCTTTATCCTTGCTACCGAATTAGCAAATGCTATGAGTGATGTTGATTTTGCCTCTTCAGGCCGGATTTCAACGCGAATGAAAGAGCTTGCTGAGCGGACATTAAAAGAGATTGAGTGTGCTCAATGAGCAACCGGTCTGGTGAGCGGTGGTAACTCTTCTATCTCATTTTATTCTCTTCTGAAACCAAATATTCTGCAAGGAGCTCTGGTATTGGAGCAGCCATACAATGCCAGTTTGGTGTTCCGTTTACCTCCAGGACGGTATAGCCGTCTTCAGTTTTGAGGAGATCGACACCACAATAATCTATTTGGACTGCCCGGGCTGCAGCCTCTGCAATCTCCCGCATCCTGCTATCTATCTCAACCGGAGTGCCAACTCCTCCCTGATGAATATTATGGGTCAGGTGCGGGGATTGCCGGTAAATAGCACCCGCTGCTTTGTATCCTATCACAAAGATACGGAAATCCCGATCATTTCTGATATATTCCTGAACATAGTAAGGTGGATCTGCGAGATCCCCAATATCAGAGAAGAGAAAGATGCCATCCCCGTCAAACCCGTACACTGGCTTATAGACGGCTTTTCCATGTCTCTGGAGAAATGTATCGACATGTTGCCTGGATGCGGTAAAAAGCGTCTCTGGGGTTGGCACATCATGGTGTGTGAGGAGGGCTGAGGTGAGTACCTTGCTCGCACAGGTTGCAATCGCTTCCGGTGTGTTGACAAGTCGGTTTTTCAATGCAAGGGCCTTTATGAGTTCAAACTCGACACCGTCCTGACGGATTCCACAGATCCAGATGAGATCATTTCTGTATTTGATTGAGAAAGGGTCCAGATCCCGTAATAAGAGGATCTCATATTCTGCGCCCATAGCTTCAAGAGCGTTAATGACCATCTGCGTGGAGTTGTCATCCTGGGTATCAGTCGGTTTTGGAACAATTCGAATCATTGTCTTCTACTCAGTCGTTATTTAAGGGCAATGCGTGTTTTTTCCAGACCTCTTCACGCCAGACAGGACCGCTGTTGTATGTGCAGAAGGGGATGATCCTGCCATCCGGAGTGGCATAATGGATACAGCAACGGCTCACTCTGTCAAGATCATAATTATGATTGTCCATGAAATGCATCGTGCCGATGAAGAGTGCATTCCAGTGGAACTTCCGAAGTGCATCGAAGTTCTGATGGATCAGTGCATCTGCAATAAGTCCATGGAAATCAATTTTAAAGTTGCTATCCTGATTCAGGGATTCCTTCAAATTCCTGACCCCTTCTAGAAGTGCACGGTATTTGTTGATACAACCTCCCTTCTTCATATTGTCAGAAATCATCTCAATGGATGAGAAGAACCTGTCTACATCAACCATTCTGTTGACAGGAACCATTTCATTTTCAGTGACAAAGAGGTATGTGGCTGCGCCACAATGAGGGTGAGCGGTAAACTGTATCTGTGGACGATCTGTATATGCCTTCACCAGGTCAATGATCGGCCCGACGCAGGGGATTGGATAGAAGTCACGAGCTTTCAGGATACCTTCGGTCTGATCCTCAATATCATGGAGGAGGTCAGGTATGGTAATACGTTCCTTCAGCATCTTCTCATCGGTTGCGGCACCGGTAAATGCAACAGGCTGGAAATTTACCCCTCGAATAACATCAACGTTTTCGGCGGCAAATCTGATAATTGCACCAGCCTCATGGTCATTTTTCCCGCCGATTATTGTGGGGACGAGCACCACACCGATCTTTTCTCTTCGGCAGTTCCCGATTGCTTTTTTACTTATCAGAAGAAGGGGATTTGTCTCCCTGGTAACCCCATCAAAGTGGAGGTATATCGTTGAAACTCCGGCTCGTTTCAGTTTCCCGGCAAGGAATTCATCCTGTGCGAGTTTGATGCCGTTTGTTGCGACCTGAACCTGTTTGAATCCCAGTTCCTTGGCCATTCTGATGATCTCAGGGAGATCTTCACGCATCGTTGGTTCTCCTCCGGATAACTGAACGGCTGGGGGGGGAACGGGTTTCTGATCTCTGAGGCGACGGAATATTGCAATGATCTCGTCAAATGTCGGCTCATAGATAAAACCACACGCGCGTGCATTTGCAAAACAAAAGTCACAGTTCAGATTACATCGGTTTGTAAGATCAACATTGGCAAGAAGTGTTCCTGAGTGGTGTTTTTCACAGATGCCACAGTCGAGAGGGCACCCTTTGCTCTCTTCCGGCTCTTTTGTAGTGGTTATTCCCTCTCCGATGGTATTATACGTATCAAACCGGCGAAACATTTGGGCATCAGACCAGTAGAGCGACCTGAAGGGGCCATGTTCCGGACAGATACGGTGAATCCAGATCGCATTGTCCTCTTCAATGAGATCTGCATCAATCACCACTCTGCAGACAGGGCAGATGCTTTTTGTTCTTTTTATCTTCATTTTTCTATCACCGGTACGTCTCTGCAATGTAGTATGGGATACAGTATTTTTAAACCTTCCACCATAGTACTTGGTATATGAGCAGTATCAGTATCGATTCGCTCCTTATTATCCTTATTTCCGCGCTTTGGGTGATGCTGCCAGCATATGTTCCAAACCCGGTAGCTGCGGCAACCGGTGGTGGATACCCTATTGACGGGGGGCGGTACTGGCGTGATGGACGGAGAATTTTTGGCGATGGAAAGACATGGCGGGGTCTCTTCATAGGTATTGGTGGTGGCCTGTTCATCGGCTCTCTCCAGATAGCGGTTCAGTCATATCCGGCTCTTTCGTCTCTTCCTGAGCATACCCTGCTTTCTGTACTCCTTCTTTCTGCCGGAGCTCTCCTTGGGGATCTTGGAAAGAGTTTCTTAAAAAGGAGACGAAATCTTGAAAGGGGAGCCAAATGGCCTGTTGCTGATCAGTATGACCTTGTCATCGGGGCGTCTATCCTGCTGGTCCTCTTCAATCTCTCATGGATTATATCAACTATCACTCTCCCGATAGCTCTGGCAATTCTGATCATCACCCCACTTCTTCACCGTGGGGCAAATCTTCTTGGCTATGCACTTGGCATTAAAGAGGTACCATGGTAATAGATCTCCGGGAACTTCTCATCAGGTTCCGTGCAGTTGAGTTTGGGGAATTTACCCTTGCTTCCGGACAGAAGAGCTCATATTATGTGGATGTCAAGCAGGCTGTGACCCAGCCTGAACTTCTTTCTGCTATCGGCGCGATCGTTGCAGAAGAGTATGACTTTGACTGTATCGCAGGTGTTGCCGTTGGGGGTGTTCCCCTGGCTGTTGCCGTCTCCCTTGCCTCCGGGAAACCGTATGCGATCATACGTGCAACCGGAAAAGATCACGGGAAGGCAGATACCATCATTGGTAGTGTATCAGGAAAGCGGGTTCTTCTTATCGAGGATGTGACGACATCAGGTGGATCTGCCGTGTATGGTGTTCTTGAATTACGAAAGGCAGGAGCAATAATTGATCAGGTGGTGACGATCGTTGATCGTGAGCAGGGTGCAGAAGCATCGCTTGCTGAAGATGGAATTTCGCTCTTACCTCTGCTCAGGGTGAGCGCACTCTTTGAGTGATATTATATTAGTAGGGGTGTGTCAAATACATGACCATGCAGTATCTGGTTGTAGGCGGTGGTGGACGGGAGCATGCACTGGCCCAGGTGATCTCATGCGACCCTGAGGCCGTCCTCTATGCCGTAAACTCGAATAATAATCCTGGTATCGCTTCGCTCTCCAGGGAAACCCTGGTAAAAAAAGAGACTGATACGGATGCTATCGTATCCTATGCAAAGGAGAAGCGTATCGACTACGCTGTCATCGGACCAGAAGCGCCGCTGATGGCGGGTCTTGTCGATGCGCTTGCAGAGATTGGTATTGGTTGTCTTGGCCCCACACAGGCAGCAGCGCGGATAGAGACAGACAAAGCGTTCTGCCGGCGGTTAATGAAGGAGTATCGCGTTGATGGCCTCCCCCTGTACAGAATTTTTCATGATCATGATGATGCTGAAACATTCATCAGGGATCATGGAGAGGATCTTGTCATCAAGCCGATCGGCCTGACCGGTGGGAAAGGCGTCAAGGTGATGGGTGAACATGTTGATCAGGCCGGCGCAATTGAGTACATGCGATCCATCGAAGGCGGTGTCGTCATTGAGGAGCGTCTCCTTGGTGAAGAGTTTACGATGATGGCGTTTGTTGATGGCCGTTCACTCATTCCAATGCCACTTGTGCAGGATCATAAACGGGCATTCGAGGGGGATACCGGCCCGAATACCGGGGGTATGGGGTCGTATTCACTTCCTGATCACACTCTCCCGTTCGTCACCGATGCAGATTATGCTGCAGCCCTTCGGATCATGCATGATGTTGTTGCTGCACTCGACCACTCAGGTACAACCTACCAGGGTATCCTGTATGGCCAGTTTATGAATACCGCAACCGGTCCCAAGGTTATCGAATTCAATGCCCGATTTGGCGATCCCGAGGCGATGAACGTCCTATCGGTCCTCTCGTCCGGCTTCACTGAGATCATTGCCCGGGTTGCTGATGGAACGCTCAGGCAGTCTGATGTCCGGTTTGATCCGATGGCGACGGTCTGCAAATATGTTGTTCCAGCAGGATACCCGGATACTCCTGTGGCAGGAGATGCTATCGGCCTTCCAGCTGCATATGATGCACGCCTCTACTTTGCCAATGTCCGACAGGAAAATGGGACGATATATACACAGTCCTCACGTTCTCTTGCATTTGTCGGTATCGGGGATACCCTTGCAGATGCTGAGCGTTCTGCTGAGTCTGCGGCATCCAGGGTTACCGGAAATATACGGTACCGGTCAGATATCGGAAAAGAGGAGATCATTGCCCGCCGAATCGCCCATATGAAGGAAATACGATGAAACAGACAATTCTCTCAATTCTTGATCTCACAGCAGATGAGATCGATACCCTTCTTGATGATGCGATCCGCCTGAAGAAGGAGCGTGCTGACGGGGTGGCTCACCACCATCTTGATGGAAAGACCCTCGGGATGATCTTTGAGAAGTCATCGACGAGAACCCGCATCTCTTTTGATGTCGGGATGTATGAACTGGGAGGGTATGCCCTCTATCTCAACCCCCGTGATATGCAGCTTGACCGTGGTGAGGCGATCCCGGACACCGCCCGGGTCCTCTCACGGTACCTCTCAGCGGCGATGATCCGGGCGAACTCCCACGGATCTATTGAAATCTTCTCGGATTATTCGACGATCCCGGTCATTAACGGCCTCTCTGATAAAGAACACCCCTGCCAGATTCTTGCCGACCTGATGACACTGAAGGAGCGGTTCGGTGACCTCTCAGGTCTCCATCTAGCGTGGGTCGGGGATGGCAATAATGTCTGTAATTCACTGATTCTTTCAACAATACTGACCGGGATGAAGGTCTCTGTTGCTGTACCGCCCGGGTATGAGCCGGATCCGGATTGTATCAGGCGTGCTGAAGCCAGAGGGAATGTTACCTTCCATAAAACTCCGGAGGAAGCGGTGGCAGGTGCTGATGCAGTATATACGGATACCTGGATCTCAATGGGCAATGAGGATGAACATGATGCACGCCTGAAGGCGTTTGCGCCGTACAGCGTCACCAGCGCGCTCATGAGCAATGCTTCAGAGGATGCAGTCGTCCTCCACTGTCTCCCGGCACATCGCGGCTTAGAGATCACAGATGAGGTGCTTGATGGTCCGCAGAGTGCCGTCTGGGATCAGGCAGAGAACCGGCTGCATGCACAGAAGGCTCTTCTGGTTGCTTTGATCGGAAAAAGAGATTAATTAATAAACTTTTTTAGTTCCTCAAACATGTACGCCTCAACGCGTACAATCTCATCCTTCTTCCCACGGAATGCAAGGAGATCACGTTCATCTCCTTCCATGTTGGCGAAATAAAGAGGTTCACGGCGGTTTACGATCTCAACATCAAAGTTGGTTGCGACGTCGCGTATGATCGTTCTTGGTACTCCTGGTGGAATGATCAGGTCAAATAATTCTTCTTCTTCCATTGTTGGCTATCTCCCGATTTTGATCCTTTTGCTCATAATACATGGTCCTCCACGAACTCCGCCGAGAGGATTTTTCGGCTTTCCAAGGGAGTTCATACATCGTCCCATTAATGCGGCGCCGCGTGCCAGACCATCATCGACAAAGACAAGGTGGTCGATCGGATCGGAGAAGATTTCACGTTCGGTGATCCCTTCAACGATATAATCAGGCTTCTTTCCTGATATCACCGCCCGGCCTGTAAAGCCGATTGACGCATTCTCAGGTACCATCTTCTGTTCGATACAGATATCGATCATCCGCAATGCCATTCCGGCACAGACGCGATCGATCACCTCTGTCACAACAGGCAACTGGTATTTCGAATAGATCTCCGCACCAATCTTTTTGAGGTTGTCGATCCCGTCTCCATCAACACCGCAGTCACATCCGATCAATACGACCCCGGATTTCTCTGCAACATCCGCAAAGACCGGCACTCTGCCAAAACGTTTCCGATCAGATGGTACAACCCTGATGTCGATATGATCATGGCAGAGATCAACATACTCGTCTATCACTTTCTTATTCCTGCCAAGATTGAAGCGGCCACCACTGAATCCCTCTCCAAAGATGTCAAGTGCTGTTCCGGTTTTCTCCTGGACAAGACCTGTTCCCCGGACGATGGCATCAGGTATTGCGCCGGCAAGACCGCAGAAGTTCCCGATGGTCTTTGCAAATGGATTCTCAGCATCCCGGGAGACATCGCTTGTGATCCTTCCATCGAGGGTTGTTCCAAAATCAAGCGATAAACAGGGGTTTCTGAAGTCTACCGGTGTCCATTTCGCCCCCTCCTTGATCCCGGCCATGGCAAGCTCCCCCTCCATCTCGTTTGCCACCATTTCAACGCCGGTACTCCCGACAGGGGGGAGGACGCCCGCTACTGCACCGGTGAAGACGAGACGATCGGCATAGCTTGCTTCCCGAAGCTTTTTTGGAAGATTGTCAATCGACATCGGGGGGGTCATCTTCCGGGGAGGGACGCCCGCTTCCAGGCATCCGTTTGCAAGTGCGATGATGAAATCACCTATCTGTTCGGGCGATTCCATCGCCGCAACGACGCCGGTACTCCGCACAACAAAGTCGAGATCATCTTTGATGCTCAGGTTTGCCTCTTTATGGCACTGGATGAGCGTATCACGGACGAGTTCTGTGACCGACTCGCGTGTCAGTTTTGTCCCGTCAAGCGTTGCTCCAAAGATCTCCTCCCCCGGCTTTGGCGGCCGGACATCGCGACTCATACTCACCGTTTTATTGATCACATAGCAGGATCCGGTCTCCAGACTCGTTCCCGTCAGAATACATTTGGTTGTGGTATTTCCCATCTCGATGGATGCGACGATGAAGTACGGCTTGTTCTTATATTCTGGTATCACCATGCCGGCACCATGGGATATCGATGGTGGGGGCGGGCTATGAACGATGTGTGGTTTCTTCCCAAAGAATCGCTTCAAAAAACCGGCGCACATACTAATCGATACTCAAGGGAGAACAATATATCTTTCTGTTTCATGTTCAATGCAAGTCAGAATACTATCGTACTGAATATCAGAATGCATCCGATGATAATAGGCTGATGGATGAGATAGATGATAAGGGTGTTCCGGCCGATGAAGGCGAGTGTCTGTACCGGTTTACTCACCTCCCTTTGTACAATCTTCTCTGTATATCGGATGGATCCGGCTCCGATTCCAAGGAGAATAAGAGCAAACCAGGGGATGATCGGAAGATAGTCGAGGCTATACAATCCAGGGGTATGTATGCCAAGGGGGATGAGGTAGTCGGGGCCGGCAACCGGGTAGACCAAAGCCCAGATGATCAGGATCAGCGCCGCTGGAAGGATATTCCATCTGCCAAGCCTGAGAAAGGGAATAGCAAGGATCGTTCCTGCACCAATGAGATGCAGGATTCCCCAGATGATGAACCCCTCATGTGGATAGATCCATGTGGCAATGGTAATACCTGATGCGATGAGAAGGAGGAAGCCACCTCTGCGGAGAAGCGCTATGGTTACATTGTAATTATTACGCTTTCTTTTCAGTGATTCTACCTTCAGATGAAGTGATATTCCGGCAATGAAGATGAAGGTGCCAGCTATGGGAATTGCCGCATACCACATATCCGGATGGATGGTGTAGATCCCAAAATATGCGAGATCAAAGAGGATATGGTAGATGATCATCAGGGTGAGGGCGATTCCACGTGTGGCATCAAGAGCACTATCCCGGACTGCACCCAACCCCATAGGCGAAAGATCTCTCTGTATAGTGGTATAAAGTACTCTCTCTTTTGGAAAAACAATCCGGTGCTGAGGGGAAAATTAGTAATCATCTCAGGAGAGATGTTGTAGAAGAGTCAGATGCATCTGAAATCCTGCCCGAAAGGGTATATGATCGAGACCCACCGTGCGGTTTCTCCGGAGTCGACGCTTGAGAGAGTGGAGCCGCTCCTTCCAAAGGCCGGTATTACACGCGTTGCTGATATCACAGGTCTTGACCGTCTTGGTATTCCGGTCTTCTCCTGTATCCGCCCGACGGCAGCGGGTGGTGCCATATCTGTCTATAATGGGAAAGGGGCAACCCCGGTTGCCGCGCGGGTATCAGCTATCATGGAAGGGATTGAACGGTGTTCTGCTGAAATGGAAGCACCACCGGTCACTATTGCGCGGTATTCGGATCTCGTCTCCAGACAGCCGGCGGTCAATCCGGTGGATCTGATCCTTCCCACGGGCGCTGATCCGGATGCCCCTCTTCCCTGGGTTTCAGGATATGATATTCTCAGGGAAGAAAAGGTTCTCCTCCCGGCACATGCCGTCCACCATCCGGTTGCAAAAACCTGCAGCCCTCTCTTCAGAACAAATACGAACGGGATCGCCTCAGGGAACACCCTTGAGGAGGCGATCTTCCATGGCCTGATGGAGGTGATCGAGCGGGATGCCTGGTCGATCGTTGAAGCGACACGGTATACCGGAGAGCGGATCATCGATATATCTGATCCGATGAGCATGGAGATCATCGATCGCTTCTCTCATGCCGGAATTGATCTCACGATCCGCGATATCACAAGCGACATCGGAATACCTACCTGTGCGGCTGTGGCAGATGATACTGTTCTCCTGGATCCCTCCCTCCTTGTGACGGGGATGGGGACGCATACAACACCAGAGATCGCAGTCCTCCGTGCCCTCACCGAGGTTGCGCAGAGCCGTCTTACTCAGATCCATGGAGCGCGGGAAGATACGGTCGTTGCTGATATGCGTCGGCAGATAGGCTATGAACGGACGAAGAGGCTCAACGGCTACTGGTTCCGTGAGAACGGGGATATCAGGTTTTCATCCCTTCCAACCTATACGAGTGATGATCTCCTTACCGATATTCGTCATGTCTGTTCAAAACTGAATTCTGCCGGATATGATCGTGTGATCGTCTCTGATCTGACCCGGCCTGATATGGGTGTCCCGGTGGTCCGGGTTGTCGTGCCAGGTCTTGAGGTCTATGCGATGGATCAGGAACGAATAGGAGAGAGGTGTAAGCATGCCAGGCGCAGTCGTCTTCCTCGGTCCAAGCCTGCCGCATGAGGAAGCACGGGCGATCTGCCCGGGAGCAACGTTTCTCCCCCCTGTCCGGCGGGGTGATCTCCTTGCCGTTATCGAGTCTGATGCATCTGTCGTCTGTATCATCGACGGGTACTTCTTCCAGGATGCAGCGGTCGGTCACCGTGAGATCCTCTCTCTCCTGAAAGCCGGAAAGAGGGTGATCGGCGCATCAAGTATGGGGGCGCTCAGGGCCGCAGAACTTGATACCCTTGGGATGGAGGGGGTAGGCCTGATCTACTCGCTGTACCGGGATGGAAAGCTCATATCGGATGATGAGGTGGCACTTGTCTTTGATCCCGAGTCCTGGTGCCCCCTCTCTGATCCCCTCGTCAATATCAGGTGTACCCTCCGCCTGGCAGAAAAGGAGGGGATTATTACACAGGATGAGCGGCAGTTGCTTCTCCGCACCGCCATCGATCTCTTCTATCCTGAGCGGACATATGACCGGATAGCCGGTATGTTATCTTCAGACAGGAGAGGCGCTTTTGTTGCGTTTACTGAAAGATCAGCAGTTGATCAGAAACGGGGTGACGCGATCGAAGCATTGGAGCGGGTTGCGGCAGTGATCGGATAGCATTAAGTCGGCGTTCCCACAATGATCTTCCCAGGCTTATGATTACCGTACAGGAGTATCTCAGAGAACATGGGTGCGATGAGGATCTTGGCCGTCTCATCTCTCTCATTGCAGACCAGGCAGATCCGATCCGGGGCGCTTTCATCGCAAACCAGAGCTATGCAACGACCCTCAACTCATCGGGTGAGGTTCAGGCGGAACTGGATGCATGGGCAGATGACCATCTGATCAGGGTAATGAAGGGATCAGGGCTCGTCTCCAGGATTGCTTCAGAGGAGCAGGATGAGGTTGTTGAATGCCCCGGGAGCTGTTCAGACTATACGGTCGTGATGGATCCTCTCGATGGCTCGTCACTGATTGCTGTCAATCTCGCGGTCGGATCAATCTTTGGTATTTATAAAGGACCCATCCTTCAGAAGGGGCGGAATCTCGCCGCCGCCCTCTACCTTCTTTACGGACCGATGACGACCCTCACCCTATCCATCGGATCTGGCGTTGCTACTTTTGCACTCGCAGATGATGGCCGCTTCCTCCTGATGGAGGATGGAATCCGTATGCCGGAAGGGAGTATTTATGGGAGCGGCGGTACCCGGCCTGAGTGGACCGGGAAGCATACCGCGTTCATCACCTCAATTGAGGATGGCGGGGGGAAGGTCCGGTACTCGGGATCCTTTGTTGCCGACTTTCACCAGATCCTGAAGTACGGGGGTCTCTATGCTTATCCGGCGTCCAGAGGGAGACCCGAGGGAAAACTCAGACTCGTCTTTGAGGCGCAACCGATCGGTTTCCTCGCCATGCAGGCAGGGGGGAGGATCAGCGATGGCTTCACTGATATCCTCGATATTCTTCCTACCGATGTTCATCAGAAGATCCCGATTTATGTCGGGAGCAGGGGTCTCATCGAGCGGCTCGAGTCGATGGAGGAGTAGCTGGTAATGGCTGACCCTCTCTCCTGTACCCTCATCTCCGCCCGCCTGGGCGGGTTTGCGGGTGTACACCGTGCACATCCCGGGATGCTTGAGATTGCAACACGGCTCCTCAGGAAGGAGGAAGGGGGGGTGATCATCGACTCATTCGTCTTCAGGTGTGGTGATGCGGTTGCATTTCTTCTGATACACCGGGATTCAATGGATCATCTTCAGGATCTGGTTGCCAATGTCATCACCTCGTGCAGGGAGTATCTTGACAGAAAAGGGATCTCATCTGGGATCTCTGATCCCCTGTTCGCCTCTGCCAGACTGACATTTTCTGAGCGGGATCGGGAGACCATCCTCGTCTTTCTCTCTGATCTCCCGTCCATCGACCTCTATAACCTCCATCTCTTTCGGATCTTTGGAGACCCCTTCGGAACAACCAGGCTGGTGACCGAGGATGCGCTCCGTGAAGGGTTCGTCTTCCACCTCTCCGGGGATGGTGTCGCCAGTCTGCCGGAGGATACCTATCGCCTCTTATCGTTGATACGTAAACCCCGGGATGCCAGGGTTCTCAGGATCAGCCGGAGGGACGGGGAGCCTGCGGCATCTGTTACCACTCCTCAGGAAGCCGGATCAGCCGGGCTGATCGTCCGGTCGGGGGGGATCTTCCCCGATCCCGGTGAGATCATCGAGCCCTTTTCGGTACCCTGCATGGTCCGATCTCCCGGAAGAACGATGATGCCTCTTCTCCCGGTCTCTCTCTGTGATGCCCAGGGGTCGCGTTCAGGTGGCCCTCCACGGATCGTCTCCCTCGGCTTCTCGATTGCGGATGGCCGGCTGGTCGGTCCTGCTGATTTCTTTGATGATCCGGCCCTTGATCAGGTACGGCGGCTCGGTGCTGATATAACCGGATACGCCCGATCACATGGGCCCTTTGATCCATTTCTCTGAGATCTCATGAAAAGCTTAATCTGTGTAGGATCCCATATTATCCATAATGGTCTCAAGTATCGTGTTGCCGATAAAAAAAGTCAATTCTCTGGTTGAATCCCGGATTATCGTTGAAATTAAGGATGATGGCCGGAAATTTCAGGGAAGGCTTATTGCAGTCGATGAATACCTGAACCTCCATATGGAGGATGCGACAGAGATCGCAGAGGAATCCAGGGAGAGAAACCTCGGCTGTGTCGTGATCCGCGGGAACAACATACTGAGTATCGCACCAGTTCTCTGAGCTTATGACTGACGAACTGTTCGACGAAGCACTCCGGGTGATCCAGTCGAAGAGTGACGGAGTACTCCAGAGTGAACTCTGGAAGCTCCTTGATGTCGATTCGAGGAAGTGTTCCCGGATTGTCAAGCGGCTCGTTGACCTGGGGATGGTCGAACGGCACGAGTTTCGAAAAAACGGAATTAAGACATATCTTCTCAAATCCACAAAGAAACGGGTGATTGATCCCCTGCTTTTAATGGCAGGCGATCATCTCGTCCCCTGTGTCGGATGCGAACGTGAGTGCACTGTTGAGAGCTGTGAACTCCTCCTCGACTGGATGTACGAGCTCGCTGTTTCTGATTTCGAGGAGTGATCACCTCTTTTTTTGGATCAATTGATCCCGGATAAATATCCGGATTGATAATAGTATGGGGTGAATCAACCCGTCCCTGAGGAGGGGGTCTGCCAGATCCATGCGGTGATGCTCCTTGTTGCCATCACCGTCATACTCGCCCTTCTCCTCCTCCTGATGCTCCATATCCCGCTCTGGCCATCCTTTTCAAAGGGGCCGCCGGAGATATTTGCGATCACCGAGCTGAAGCATCATTGTGAGACCGGAACACTGAATTATGACAGCAGGGTGACGATTATGCATGCCGGCACTGCCGTCTACCGGAGTGATGATCTCAGGGCAGAGATCTTCGTCAATGATCAGCCGACCCATTCAAATATCATGACGATGAATTCGCATCTGTTCATAGCATCGTACCATATCGGTGTGCAACGCCTCTGGGGCATCGGTTCGACGGGGCACTACTGGTATCCGGGAGCGCCTATCTATCTTGATCTGACGGATGGCACCTTCAGGCCTGGTGATCTCGTCAGGCTCGATGTCTATCATAAGGAGGATGGGGGCATCATATCCCGGTCTGAGATGATCGCATGACTGATCGTGCGATGAGCCGTGCAACCCTGACCGGCTCCGGCACTTTTCCGTCAAGAGTGATCTGGTTTATGATCTGTTCAGCGGTAATCCGGGAGATGCCGGCTCGCCTGAGATAGACCGTATGGCCGGTATGGAGGTGGACGGGATCCCGTTCCCGGAGTGTTTTATATGCGGCAAATCTCTCTGCATCGCCGGGGAAATGGTGCCGGAGTGCATCACATAACCCGTCCGACTCCTCATAGGTTATGATGATAACAGGCCGGTCTGTTGTCTGGCTGATGATCTCGGGATTGATGATATTATACCAGGCGATCGCGGCCCCTGAGATGAGGATAAGGTTGATATCTGATCGGTTCAACGCCTCATAGAGCCGTATGATGGCATCTGTTGCATCCATCCCTCCAACAGTGATGGTTTCCAGTGCGGCACCATCGATCCGGAGATCCCGCCGCATCACGATCCCTGCCAGGATGGATCGTTTGCTTCCCCTGAAGCTCTCTGCAATGCCGAGAATCCGGGTGCCGGATTTTTCAGGATGCATGAAAGCCATTATCAGAGTGGACTTATTAATTATTGTACAATGGCCATCGAGAGAGAGGATGTCTGCATCCTTATCCCCACACTCAATGAAGTTCTCACCATCACCCCCCTGATCCAGGACTTCAGGGAGATGGGTTTTGACCATATTTTTGTCATCGATGGGAACAGCACGGATGGAACTGTCCAGGCGGCTGAGGCTGCCGGAGCCCGCGTTGTGCGTCAGTCCGGGAAGGGGAAGGGAACTGCCATCATCGAGGCCTTCTCATTGATTGAAGAGCCCTATATCCTGATGCTGGATGGCGATGGAACATATGCGCCATCTGATGCAGATCGAATGCTCGCCCCGCTTGACGAGGGGGCCGATCATGTCATCGGTGATCGCCTCACCGCCTGTGATGAGGGGGCTTTGACCCGGCTGAATCACTTTGGGAACCACGTCATTAATGTCCTCTTCAAATGGGCACATGGCGCGTATCTTCAGGATATCCTCTCCGGCTACCGGGCCTTTACACAGGAGTCCCTGGAGAGGCTCAATCTGAAGGAGACCGGATTTGAGATCGAGACTGAGATCGCCGTCGAGGTCGTCAGGAATGATCTGAAGGTCGTCGTTATTCCGGTGAGCTACTGCGAACGGCCCGGCACGCCGACGAAGCTCCATCCGTTTCGTGATGGCTATAAGATCATCAGGACGATCTATCGCCTTGCCAAGGTGGCAAACCCCCTCTTCTACTTCGGCCTGATCGGTATGCTCCTTACGGTAGCAGGCGGACTCCTCGGCGTTTATGTCGTCTATGAGTGGTTCCAGAATATCGAACGGATCCCGATGACGATCCTGACGGTCCTCCTTATCATGGCCGGGCTGATGATCACGATGTTTGGACTCCTCGGCGATCTCTTCCTGGCGTTTCACCGTGAGACGACACAGGAGCTGAAAAAAGTGCGGGAAGAGCTTGAAAAGCTCAAGAGAAAGATGGAGTGAGCCTGCCCGCATAGAAGAGGACACGGGTGGCATGCTCTGTTAAGGATGTGTAGAGATATGCTTCATCCAGTGTTTTTCCTGCGGCAAAGGTTCCATGGCCTTTAGCGAGAACGATATTCGTTTTTTTCAGGGCGGAAGCGACATTCTCTGCAAGCTCTTCTGTTCCCGGTTTTCCTGCAATGACCGGGATCTCCGGAGCAAGCATCATCCCTTCACTATCCTGTGGGATGATCCAATCCAGCAGGAGGGATGCGGCGACAGCACAGGATGGATGGGCATGCACGATGGCCCTATGCGGGGTATCCCTGTAGATCGCCTGATGGACCCGGTACTCGCTTGAGGCGTCTTTTGGAACCTCTTCTCCATCCTGGACGAAGATGAGATCACCTGGTTCATCCAGATACGATCCGCTCCTGGTAATCAGGTATCCTTTTTCTGTTCTCACACTCATATTTCCAAAATTGCCACCGACCAGACCCTCCACAAAGAGTCGCCGGCCTATCCGTTCAAAGCTGGTATGTTGCATGGTGTACACTTCTTTGCTGTACAATGTTCTTTTGCATATTCGACGATCTGACCATGACAGGATCTGAGACGATTGTTGTCATGGTCCAGGAGTTTCAGAAAGAGTCTTCTGAGATCTCTATCCGGGAGGGTGATCCCGGCACACCGGCATATCTTCCTGGTATAGGCATCGATGACGAATGTTTCCCGGAAGAGACCATAACAGAGGATACTGTCTGCGGTCTCTTCACCGACACCATTTATTGTAAGGAGTGCCTGCCTGAGTTCATCCGTTGGCATCTCTTTGATCGTCTCGCCCAGGTCGTGTATGATGAATCTGGCGAGCCTCCGGAGCCGGGCTGTCTTGATGCGGTAGAAGCCGGTGCACCGGATACAGGCTTCGATCTGCTCCGGGTCTGCAGTACAGATCGCCTGGAGGTTCAGAAGGTTGGCATCTGCCAGGTTTCTACATGCAGATCTGACATTCTCCCATCGTGTCTGCTGGGTGAGGATTGCGCCGATGACGACCTCATCGAATCCGGCGTTCCACCAGTCGATATATCCGTATCTTTCATCAAAAAAAGAAATGAGATTGTGTAATCTGTCTCTCTCACTCATCAGATTAGCGGTTTCAAGAGCTCCATGAGACGGCCCGCATCTGTTACTCCCTCGAGTTTATGCATAACAGCCCCATCTTTTTCAATGATCAGTGTGGGAACGACCTGAATCTGATACTTCCCTGCGAGATCCATGTGGTGATCGACATCGAGCTTTTTAATCTCAACAGCATCTCCGAGTTGTTTCCCTACTTCTTCAATATACGGAGTCTGCATCTTGCACGGTCCACACCAGGTGGCATAAAAGTCAATAAGAACTGGTCTGCTCATGGAAATACCTACTCGTACAGTCGATGATAGGGGTAATAAAGATTACCATTTCCAATTATTTCATCGAGGTAAATTATATATAAATAAGAATGCGTATCATTCATTTCGAGGTATATCATGGGAACAAAAGGAAGAATGATTGTCGGTATGAATGTTGATGAGCTTATTATGCTCCTCAACCGTGCCCTCGCTGATGAATGGCTCGCGTACTACCAGTACTGGATCGGATCAAAGGTGATAACAGGGCCGACGAAGGATGCAGTCATCTCTGAGCTGACACTCCATGCGACCGAGGAGCTTGGTCACGCCGATCTCATCGCAACCCGGATCGTGCAGCTTGGGGGGACGCCGGTCCTTGAGCCGAAGGCATGGTATGAGAAGACCAACTGCGGATATGAAGCGCCCACAAACCCATTTGTCAAGGAGGTGCTTAAGCAGAACATCAAAGGAGAGCAGTGCGCGATCGAGACCTATAATAATCTCCTCTCGATTACGAAGGATTCTGATCCGATCACCTATACGATGGTGTTAGGTATTCTGGCAGATGAGATTGAGCATGAGGAGGATCTCCAGAGTCTGCTTGAGGATCTGGATGCCATTATCCGGGATTGAATGGTGATCTTCTTTTTTATTTTTTTTGAGTTTGAAGCCTTTTCCCCGGATCTGACCTGAAAAGATGGAGAGGAAATCAGATCAGGTTTGTGAACTTTGATCGGCTGATGGGTAGCGGAGATTCAGATCAGATGGCGAATCTCATCTTCCGGTAGTCCGGTGATCTCTGCGATCTCACCGATGGACATCCCAAACGCCTTCATCCTCCGGAGAATTGTCCGCCGCTCCTCCACCTTACCCTCTAATTTCCCTTCAGCCTTCCCTTCAGCCTTCCCTTCAGCCTTCCCCTCCGCCTTTCCTTCAGCTTTCCCTTCAGCTTTCCCTTCAGCTATTGCCTCTGCCTTCAGCTCAGCGGTCCATCGTTTTACCTTTTCTGCTAACATAGTCTCCCCACAAAACGGATTTGGTAGTGGTTTATATTCATCTGTCTTTAAGGTATTCTCAAAGAATAGCGAGAAATCGCCTCGCAGAGGATCGAGTTTTGGGTCCTTTTTCATCCATGCGTTCAGCCTCTGGCCAAGAAGGAAGAGATCATCATTTCCGGATGACTGCTCAAGGCCAAAGAGGCTTGCAGCAAGATTTCTCGTTTCGACGAGATGATGCAGTGAGAGCCGCAGTTCGTCTACCACAAGATACGGAACCGACGGCCGGAACCTGAGGATGGGATCCGGCATCAGGATGTTTGCACCGATGTCATCCGGCACGTTCCAGGGACTCTCCCCATTATAGAGGACGATCGGAAGGATCCCCGGCAATGGTCTTCGTGCTGAGTGCCTCCCTGTTCGTATCAGATCCTGCCAGAGGAGCGCCATGTAGGACATGATCCTGATCGGCATCGTCGGATCGGGCGTGGATTGGAACTCTATTAAGAGGTAGATGATCAGCGTCCGGTCATCGTACCGAACACTCCAGATACAATCGTCTTCACGATCCCTGAGATCATCAGTCACATAGCTGCCATTACACCGCTTCAGTGTCGCAAAGTCACAGGACGAGGCAAATTCAGGATGAAGAAATCCGGAAATGAGGTCTGCCATCATCTCTTTGTGGCTGAAGAGGCGTTTATACGAATGATCTGAATCTGTGATTGTTCCCAACTCCCTTGTTCTCTTCTGGAAGGTCATCAATGCCCGGGAAGACTCCCTTTGTATCCCTTGGTGGCAGGAAGGGGCCGAGACACTGATTATTGAGTAATCTGTCGGATCCCCTCATAATGGTCGGGAGCGGGGGGTGAAAGTGAAGATGGCTTTTCAGCCGATCTCTCTTCACCTTCGCAAAAGGAGAACTGTAATGAAATCACCAGCGAGCATCGCAAGGGAGGGGACTGCAGGCAGGTACCTCACCTGGATGCGATCGCCATACCGTTTGGGATCAGCACCATCGTCCCGATAGGACGTACAGCAGCTTGATGGATGCAGCACGGGCGATTGTTCGATGCAGCGTCTGGAAGATTGAGGGGATTGGACTCTGATGGGTGGTGGTATCCTTTGAGAAGAGCATACTGCTATCAATGAAAACCGGATGGCACGTTTCAGATATTGGTACTGGTATTGATATGGAAAGTTATCAGACCTGTATTCCTGCGCGGGTGAGTGCATCCTTGATGGAGGTGAGTTCCTTTCTGATCTCCCTGAATTCGTCATCAAGGTATGAACGGGTGTCTTTCCGGAGGTATGTGATCTCATCCCGGGTATCTCTTCCGATCTCGAGCATCTGATCCTGTTTGTTGAGCATCTGACCCTGTTTATCCAACATCTGATCCTGTTTATCCAGAGTCTGATACTGCAGGTCTCGGGTTGACTTTGAGACTTCGAGAGTCTCATGCATGATGGTGCCGGCATAATCAATCCGTTCAAATAGCTCATCCTGGATATCCCCCCGGATAATAGTGAACTTTGGAAACTCGCCGGTTGCCTCCTGCCAGGTGACGGTACAGGAGGTGACTTCAATTGGGTACCTGACGATATTGATACCTTGAATCAGCTTCTGGAGGAGATCTTCTCTTCCTTCGGCAATGATCTCAACCTCCCCGGTATCAAGATTCCGTACATGCCCGGTAATCCCTGTCCCGAATATCTCTTTCCGGACATGCTCCCGGAACCCGACCTTTTGAACATAGCCATCAACGATGACATGGATACGCTTCATTATACCTTCTTATGGAGATGGGAGATGAAATAGTTTCTTCAGCGCGGGATGAGGGATGCCTGATATGGGCATATACAGCGATTCAGTGTCATCCGGGCCTGAGGCTGCCAGGATAAGAAACATCTCGAGTAGCGGGCATACATGATCCACACAACCGGTTAATCCGAAGACGGCTCATGACCATTATCACCTCTCCTTGAGAGCCTCTCCTTCGTAGAATCCCGGTTCTCCCGGATCTCTATTTGAAGCATATCGAGGATCCCTGTCTGCCCCAGTCGTCCGGCAAACTGCCGTATGTCACCTCTCTTGCGCCTTATCAGATATGACCCCTCCTCTGTCTCTGCTCTATGGTGGGAGCTCTGTCATCGCTTTCATCTGTTATCTCTTTCATACCGATCTCTGTTGTCGCATCAATAGTCCTTATACGCAGTTTTTCCTGGTCGGATGCCAACAATAATGATCTGATAGTCGGGACATAGTTCAAAAATGATACGCCATGTTCCAACTCTTAGCCGGTATGTGTTCTGTACCCCTTTCAGTTTTCGTATATTGAGATCAGGAATGAATCCTTCCTTTCATTGCTGAAGTCGGGTATGAATGTGCGTATGATCGGGTTCCTTGATTCATTCAAGATCCCGTATTGCCTGCTTATCCAGAAATACTCTATATTTCATGGAGTATCAGAGTTCCTTTACTCTTACGATCCTGATACTCCTCAATGAGGCGGATCTCATCATCCTCTGGCTCCACTTCTCCAATGAGCCGGGTATCGATGATACTTTCGATCTTTTGAAGGATGAAAAGCAGATCGCTCATCTCGCTTTTAACTTCAGACATAATCATATATCAACGTCAATAAAATTTAATCATCTCCTATTTTTATATATCCGGGTTTTGCCTTCCACGAGTGTTTTCCATATCTTTTCCACTATGGGGTCACCACGGTCCATCACATATTTCGGGTGCCGGCAACCCTCATATCATAGGCTGACATACCTGATCAACCAACATACGCCCGGCAGCGCTGATATTCTATCGGTGAAGGTATTCGCCCTGCTCGGTGACCGACAGGTCGTCCCCCCGCGGCGTCTGAGTGGGTTAAGGTTCAATGAAGACCTTTATGTGGAAAAAATCACCATTATTGTCAGGCTATGGGAGATGGCTGAGTGTTACTGTGATGAAATCAGATATCCAGTTCATCAAAGAAGAGCTTTCAGAGATAAAACAGATGCTCCATGAGTTGCTTCTGCGCTATGAAGCGGTAGGAATGATGAAGCTATCGAACCACTCCCTACACCAGTTTCTCCAGGATGAGCCGGATATATACACTCTTGATGATGCAAAGGTTGTATACCGGTGCAAGAAACAATACCAGTGAAGGAATTGTCTGGATCTTTTCGGGTGAGCGCATATCAGAGGATACGTTCTGCTGACATGGTGCAACCACAAAGTGTTTTTTCATCCAGACAAAAGCTTATTACTCTACAGAAAGGAGAGATCAACTATCATGACCAGTTTTGGTGTTATCATTGAAAAGGATGACAATGGCTATTATGCCCATATACCCGCAGTCCAGGGATGCTATGCGCAGGGTGACACCTATGAGGAGGCACGTGGGCGTCTCAATGAGGTATTTCACCTGATTCTTGAAGATGATTGCATCAGGTCAGCAGAACCCATACAAGATTTCACAACATGAGTGATTCGGGATCATACCTGTATTCCTGCACGAATAGAGCTGCCTTGATAGAGACTTTCTTCCCTATGATGTCCTTTTTTAAGATGAGATTTGATCGGGTCTCTTTTCACACGCAACAGTGGATGAGAAACAGTGTTTGATGGGGAGGGAGAGGAAGAGGTAGAGATATCAGTAACAAGATGTGGGCGCGATAGCGCCCTAATCCCAATGGCGGGTGCGAACAGCACCCGCTTGGTGACCGACAGGTCGCCCACCCCGAGGACGAAGCGGGGGTGGCGGTGCCCCCCGCGGAGTCAGAGTGGGTCGTATCAAATCCAGGTATCCAATCGAAGACTACTCCCCAACAGAGTTTTTATCTCCCAGTTGAATACAGATACTATGAGGACTTCCCTATGACAAATAACTCCAGGATACCCATCCCCTATAAGGAGATTGCAACCTTCTGCAGAAAGTATCATATCCGAAGCCTGGCCCTTTTTGGATCGGTCCTCAGGGAAGATTTTTCAAGGGGAAGCGATATCGATATCCTCATCGAGTTTGAGAAAGGGAAAACACCCGGATTCTTCACAATTTTCTCAATGGAAGAAGAACTGTCTGAACTCTTTGGAGGAAGGAAGATCGATATCAGAACACCGGAAGATTTGAGTAGATATTTCCGAGATGATGTCATAAGTTCGTGTGAAGTCTGTTATGCAACATAATGATACAGTGTACATTCGCCATGCAATTGATGCGGCTGAAAAAGCGATTGAAATCTCCCAACAGATTTGTAAAAAAGACCTCCATGGAGATGATGTCTATTCGCTTGCACTTATCAGACTTCTTGAGATAATTGGTGAGGCAGCTAATCTCGTTTCAAAAACATATAAATTAGATCATCCCGAGATCCCATGGAGTCAGATGATTGGTATGAGAAACAGACTTATTCACGGATATTTTGACATCAATATTGATATTGTCTGGGACACTGTAAAAAAAGATCTCCCGCTTCTGGTCGGATTACTCAAAAAGACATTATGATTTTATAAAAGTGGTATAACTCTATCTAACAAATCAATTAAGAGATAATTGCCAGCAGATTAAGATTTAACAGAGGCAACAGCATTGAAAAAACTATCAGAGAGCGATCAAAAGAAGAACACCCACACAATCGACCGCCTCGTCGGCATTGCCCGGCAGTGGTATGACCAGATCGCAGATGGCGAGATCCCCTCGATCAGTCTGCCGACCCGGACGAAGCAGAACATCACCTATGATGATGCGACCGAGGTCTGGAAGTACGGGGAGAAGGAGAGCACCCGTGCCGCATCGACCGCCCGGAGTGCGACACACCTGTTGAAGATGGCCTATACCATCGGTTTTCTTAAAGAACAGCTCCTCCAGAACCGGTCATCGACGCTGAGGGAGATGTACTATATCTCTGAGTCCTGGAAGAAGGCGAAGTTTGCTGCACAGGATGAGAGTAACTATCTCGTCGAGGATCTCGAGATCGTCACGCATGTTGAACGGGAGGCATTCCATCTTCGGCCTGAGGAGGACGGGGCGTCGATCTTTGGCCCTCTCAGACTCCGGGAGACGACCCGCCGTGGGGTTCGCGAGATCCACTGCCGGGATGATGTGGGGGAGGCCGGGTATTCCATCCCAAATAATGTCGGAAACGTTGATCTGATCGACCATGACGCGAAGTTCGTCATTGCGATGGAGACCGGCGGTATGTATGCCCGTCTCCAGGAGAACGGCTTTGATGAAGAGTTCGGTGCGATCCTCGTCCATCTCAAAGGCCAGCCGGCCCGGTCGACCCGGCGAATGTTGAAGAAGCTAAACGAGGATCTGAAGCTCCCGATTCTCATCTTCACCGACGGCGACCCCTGGAGTTACCGGATCTATGCCTCGGTCGCCTACGGCTCGATCAAGAGTGCCCATATGTCCGAGCTCTTGGCCACCCCGGCGGCGCAGTTTGTGGGCGTCCAGCCCTCGGACATCCGGGATTACGATCTCCCTGCTGATACGCTGAGCGAGCAGGATGTGGCGGCGCTGAAGGCGGAGCTGACCGACCCCCGGTTTGCCACCGACTACTGGCGGGAACAGATCAATCTCCAGCTCTCGATGGGGCTGAAGTCGGAGCAGCAGGCGTTTGCGGCGAGGGGGCTGGACTTTGTGACGGGGGAGTATCTGCCGAAGAGGTTGAGGGAGATGGGGGTTGTGTGAAGGGATGAAGCAACATCTAAATCAGGACAATATGCCTCGAATTCTTGAAATTGGTTTTTGTTGCTCGGGTATGCCAGAAAATTTTGCAGATGCTTTCGATACAGAGCATGTACGCTTTTCTACGCACCCATTTGGATATTCAGCAATAAAAGAGATCGACTTAACAAGCAAATATAATATTACTCAGCCATTGAAAAAATATGTAATTTCAATTTCAGATATGGAAAGTAGACTCAAAAATTTTTATAAATTCATAAAAATTATAAAAGACTATGATATACTACATTTCCATTTCAATTCAAATTTCCCATTATATTTTGATTTTATTATTTATAAAATGATGAAAAAGAAAATAATTCTTCACTATCGTGGAGATGATATCAGAAATAAATCCTACAAGAATTTTTTTTCATTTTTTGCGGATAAGATATTTGTTTCAACTGTCGATCTTCTAAAATATGCACCTAAGAGAGCGATTTGGATTCCAAATATAATCGATTTAGAAAAATACCAATTTATTGGTACGATCAAACGCAATAACACAGTGAAGATTGTCCATGCACCATCAAACTGGGTAACAAAAGGAACTGATATTATTCTTGAAAGTGTCGCCCTTCTCAAAGGAAAAGGATACAATATCGATTTCATATTAGTTGAAAACAAGACTCAAGATGAGGCAATCTCATTCTATAAGTCTGCTGACATCGTAATTGATCAGATTAATCCGAAAATTGGAGTTTATGGAAATGTCTCCATAGAGAATATGGCACTTGGAAAACCTGTGATCTGTACTATCAATACCGAGTATGATATTTTTTTTCCGGATCTACCAATTGTGCGTGCCACTGCTGAAAATTTAACAGAAAAAATGGAGTTGTTGATAATTAATCCGGATCTACGATTCGAACTTGGAAGAAGTGGAAGAGATTATGTTGAGAGATATCATAATATTAGAAAATTAAAGATTAATTTTAAACTATAATTGTCACCAAAAAATTTTAAATAGTGTTTAAGAAACCATTTTGTAGTCTCACTTCTTACCCCAATCTACTATTTCGTTGATAAAGGCATCCAGCTCCTGGCCGGTGGTGTCCATTGTTGGTTCAGCACGACCTTTTGCAAGGGTATGTATAATCCATTGTTTGATCAAATCAGAATCTTGAGGGATGACTTCAGCGATGCCTAGGGAGCGTTCGTGTACGTAGTAATTTTCGAAACCATCTCCATCCTTTATTCGTGGGTTTAAAATTCCACTACGGATTCCTCCCCATGCTGCTTCAATGACTATCATACTATTATAGGTAATATGCAAGTCCACGTTCCGAAGCACAAGTGGCAATGGCAGAAAACTATCATTCATCCATTTATTGGTGATTTCAGCACCGAAGGTTGAGGTTAGGTATGACGTAACCAGTTCCAATTCATATTTAACTCGCAATTGGACAGGATGTAATCTGAGAACCCAATTATATTGATCGTATGTATCAAGAATAACCCTTTCAAGGGATTCAATCATAACTCCATTTGAAACATCTTCATAAAAATCCATTAATCCCCATTGTAATGACACAAGAATGGAGGGTCTGGCTTCATCCCAAGATTCAGAGGCAGGAATTACATCCTGCACCAGTCTATCATCCTGATTCGCTTTCATAAAACGTAAAAACCAAGGATTCCCGATTTTTATAACTCGAATTCCCTTCTCAACAACCCACTTGGATAATGTGGCAACACTTTGATCATCCCAGCAGAGAAAACCAGTTGGGAGAATTTCGATAGGGGTGTCTATCCGATATTTCGCTCCATACCATGGATGATCATCTGAAATAACTCCGTGCTGGAGATCATATACAGGAATACCCAATCCATTTCCTGCTTGACATAAAAATTTATCTGGTAACGTACCGATCACAATCTTGGGATTTGCTTTTTCCAAAATTGTACGCCATAAGGCGACACGTTGGTGTTTTTCCCAACAAATAGAATATTCCTTACCTTTAATAAATTGTATTACTTGTTTAAAAATTGCCAAATAGATATAATATTGATTGAATGAAAATGGGTGGTTATATCCTCGCTCCCCTGTTAAAACAGATGGTGGTCTAGTAACCGTTTTTACGGTTAAAGAACGATTTAAAAATATATCTCCTAAAGAATCCGTTAAGTGTGCATAAGCCTTTTCATTATATGTATATCCACAATTATTATCATGACGAATCAAAAGAATATCGCATGAAGTTAAACTCTTCCATGTATCTTTAATCAAAATTCCGTGTATTATATCTCTGAGATACTCATCTCTTATTTTAATATTCAACATGTTTTCAATTTTTAAAAAAATAATATTTATAAATCATTCAACCATCCTCCACTCAACCGACTCACCTTTCCTCACATCCCTATTAACCTTCTTCCCCAATAAAACCTCATAATACTTCGGCGCAAGCCCCAGCCCCGGCCGCACGCACCGCAGTTTTCCTGTGTAAAGATATCCCCGGCCTTCATATCTTCAGCGACATACAGCGACCGGCGGAACATCAGGGATTTCTTCTCCGCCTCCGTCGGCCCATACACCACCCCGCCAAGCGACTGCCAGGCACGCTCCGTCTCCTCCCCAAGCATTTTCAGCTCAGCGGGCTCCATCGAAAAGGCGCTGTCCACCCCGCCGTCGGCGCGGGAGAGGGTGAAATGCTTCTCGATCACCGTTGCGCCATGGGCGACTGCCGCCACTGCGGCGCCAATGCTGAGGGTGTGATCGGAGAGCCCGACCTCGCAGCTGAAGAGCTCGCGCATGTGAGGGATGATGAGGATGTTGCTGTTCTCCGGGGTTGCGGGGTAGGTACTTGTGCATTTGAGGAGGGTTATGTCCTAGCATCCGGCATCGCGGGCGGTGTGGATCATGCCTCAATACCAATCTAATTGAGTAGATTAATGATCTCCTCTCTCGTCAACAACTGCGCATCCTTCGAAGAATACGAATCCATAGTTACGAGATGAAACCCATCAGGCACATGTTCATGAGGAACATAGTCCGTTGAAAACGGTTGCAGTTTGGGGACCACGACAATCATATCATCATTTTCATATACACAACTAGTTTCATCAGTTATCAGGAGTTCTTCATCGATCTTCTCACCAACCCTCATACCAATGATCTCAATGGCAATCTCTTCCGGCTTAAAGCCATACTGTGGAGCAAGGAGATCCCGCATAACCTCTGCAAGATCCATAATTCGGGCTGCAGGCATCTTCAGGATGAATATTTCATTACCCGTAGACAGCATCCCTGCTTTGAGGATAAGTCCTGTGGCAGAGGGGATATCCATAAAGAATCGTCTCATCTCCGGATGAGTGACGGTTATCGGTCCTCCTTTTTGAATCTGCTGTGTAAAGAGCGGTATGACAGATCCTCGTGAATTGAGGACATTCCCAAAACGCACACAGGAGAAAGCCGATCGCTTATGCCCACGGTACATATTTGCAGATATGGTTAGCCGCTCGGCGAGAAGTTTTGTCGCCCCCATCACATTTGAAGGGTTTACTGCTTTATCAGTGCTGATGGTGATGACTTTTTTAACACCCTGATCATACGCAGCGTCAAGCACATTCTGGGTTCCGATGACATTGGTCTTCACCGTATCATATGGATTGAACTCACAGAGAGGAACATGCTTGAGAGCTGCTGCATGGAAGACGATATCAACACCTTCCATTGCTACAGTAAGCCGCTCTTTATCGCGTATATCCCCAACAAGCAGGCGAATTCGATCTGATTGAAGAGCCTGTTCAAGATCGAAAAGGCCGGTCTCGTTATTATCGAGAACCCGGACACTCTTGGGCTCGTACTTGAGGAGTTCCCAAACCAGATAACTACCAATCGACCCAACACCACCTGTTACAAGGACCGTCTTTCCCTTATAAAAATCTGCTACATCCATCTATTCCACCGCATAGTATTCTGCTATTGTATCAACCACCCGGATTATTTCTTCTTCCGGCATCCCCGGGTAGATCGGCAGGCTCAGAATATCTCCAGCCACCATCTCAGTAACAGGAAGTGAGACTTCATATCCGGGCAGAGAACGGTAAAGGTGTGTCAGATGCACTGGATCGAAATAGATCTTGCTCATAATCCCCTGTTCTGCCAGATATTTCATGAGGACGTCCCTCTGTGGTACACGTACTGAAAATAACTGATTCACATGCATATAACCACCCGGAGGACTCATGACCGAGATCTCAGGCACTTTTTCCTGAAGCAGTGTTGTATACAATCCTGCAATAGCCTTTCGCATGGCAATGATCCCCTCCACTTTCCGAAGCTGTGCCCGGCCCAGGGCAGCAGCAATATTGGAGAGCCTGAAATTATATCCAAGCGTAATATAATCCATACTCACACATGAAGAGAAATAATCTGCGGTTTCCAGCCTGCCGTGTGAGCGGATCAGTTTTGACCTCTCATAGAGATCACGATCATCTGTGACAAGAGCCCCTCCCTCCCCAGTCGTAATCACTTTATTCTGGCAGAAACTGAGCATGGATGAGTCGCCATATGATCCAACCATTTCACCTTCGATAGAGGCACCTAACGCCTCTGCAGCATCTTCGATTAAGATGAGATTATGATCATCAGCAATCTCCCGAAGCTCCCGAATCATGCAGGGGCACCCTCCATAATGAACGGGCATGATGACACGGGTTCGTGGAGTGATCTGTGCAAGAACACTATCCGGGTCAAGGCCGAGTGTCGTCTTCTCAACATCAGCAAAGACCGGGCGGGCACCGACAAAGAGTGGGGCATTTGCCGTAGCAATAAAGGTGAATGACGGAACGATCACTTCATCCCCTTCGCCAATCCCATGCGCCAGCAGGGCTGTGTGCAATGCTGATGTGCCGGAGTTGAAGGTGAGGCAATATGAGGTCTCGATGTATTCTGCCAGCTCGTTTTCAAATGATGTGACTTCAGAGCCAACGGCCCAGTTCATGCCTGAGCGGAGAGCGGCGGAGACTGATTCGATATCGTCTTCATCGTAGTACATTTTGAAGAGAGGTATGTTCCAGGTCATTTTGAAAAATCACTCCATATTATCTTTTATTATTGAGATTTGGACACGATATCTATTCCCATTATCTTCAAAATATGCCGCTTCGTGAATGTTGTTTGTTGTAAGAGCTCGTAACACATTTATCAGGGCTTTTGGTTTAATTGGTTCATTCACATCAATTTTTTGTATACTATGAATGTCAGATTTGGTATGGGTTGTACCTCTCAATTTTTTTTGCGAAATTCTAGGTATATTTTTTGTTTTAATCATCTGCCACGCTTCTTTAAAAACTTCAATTTCGAGTGATAATACTCTTTGATACAAAGAATGAGCTGTATCATCGATATTTATTTCCAGCTCCTTTTGATGAATTATATCTCCGGTATCGAGAGAAGACTCCATAAAATGTAATGTTGCTCCATAAGGAGTATTATCGAGTATTGCCCATGTGGGTGTATGCCAACCACGGTTATATGGCAAATATGCGGGATGAAGATTCAAAACACCAATATTGACAGAATTTAAGATAGATTCAGGTATAATATAGGGAAAGTGTATACATATTACATAATCTAAGTTTAGTTCAGCAATTCTATTGACCATATCCATATCATTTAGCTGTAATCTGTTGAATATTAAATCATCAGGAGTATTTTTTACTAATTTTAATAATTCTTCAGAGTGTGGATTATTATTATCATCGGGTAAGATTAGGGTCAATGGAGTAATTCCATCATCAATAATGAATTTTAATAATTCTATGGCAATATCCCGATTACCTGCATAACCAATCCTGACTGACATGTTTTTCCCAAATTCTCTTTGTATTCACCATTTACTTTTCAAGGAGCTCATTGTTGATCGTAATAGAATGTAGTAACTGGACGATTCTTTCACCACAATGTCCATCACCATAAGGATTTAACTGTTTTTTTATTGCAATTAGTAACTTTTCATCTCCTAAAATTGATTGAATTTTAGTTTTTATCTGATTTCTATCATAAATGGCGTCAGTTACATTGATCCCTCTTTGTCGTCCTTGTTGTCTGGTACCAATATTTATTACCGGGAGGCCAAATGAGGCGGCCTCGATTATTCCACTACTAGAATTACCAACAAGAATTTTTATCTCCTTTAAAAGGCTGAGATAGTCTCTATGGCAAATGCTTTGAAATATTTGGATAAATGAGTATTGTGAATACTCCTGTATGACATTAATCATTGCCCGTCCACCCGCGTCAGCATTTGGATAAATGACAATAGTATGGCATTCTAATGATACTACAGCCTCCAATGTCTCACGAATCTGGATTCCGGCCTCCTCAACCTCTAGTGTTACAGGGTGTTGGATAACCATAACGACGGGTTTAGAAAAATCAAGGTGATATTTCTCTGCAAGTTCATCTTTAGACAGCAATCGCTCCTCAAGAATCTGATCCAGTCCTGGGGCACCAACAACATAAATTCGTGAAGGATTTTCCCCCATATTAAGAATACGCTGTTTACTCTCTTCTGTTGCAGGAAAATGTATTGATGCAAGTTTTGTGATTGCATGTCTGGCAGTGTCATCCACCGTAGAAGAGATCTCTCCCCCATGAATATGTGCGACAGGAATACTCAGATAAACACCAACAATCGCTCCAGCAAGCATCTCCCCCCGATCACCTAGAAGGAGAATAACGTCCGGTTTTATAGCAGAAACAATGGACGTAAGTTTTTCAATGAACCTTCCAATAAATATGGCCATCGCAGCTTGTGTATCATCCTCATACCGGACATCGACAGTATGGTAAGAATACCCATCATTCTGTATCTCGTCGATTGTGTGACCAAATTCATCCATCAGGTGCATTCCTGTAACCACTATGTCAAGAGATAGATCCGGATGTTCATGTATTCTCCTGAGTACTGATCGCATCAGGCCATAATCAGCTCGTGTTCCGGTGATATAGAGAATTTTCCTGGTCATTGCATCATATCCCAGGAAATAACCTGATCTTTGTAAATAGTTTCCCTTGTTTTTTTTCCTATCAATAGATCCATATATTTCGGCTCTATTCCGGTTCCAGGTCGTTTTATTGCCAGATCTTCTGATTGGATCAATGCTCCACCAGGGATGTCGATTTTCGCCACAATACTACGGCGGGCAACCTTCTTTATTGCTTTCTCCTCCTCACATGGACATTTCACACCATCCCCAAACGCCCGCTCCGAATTCCGAATCGCCTGAACCATTGCCTTCAATTCATCCGGCTCAAGAGATGCCCTATGATCTGGCCCCGGAAGTGATCGGTCAAGCGTGAAATGTTTTTCAATCACCTGCGCCCCCATGGTAACGGCTGCAATCGGAATGGTGATTCCTTCCGTGTGATCTGAATAACCTACAGGCACCTTGAATGCACAACTCATTGTCTCCATTGCCCGCAGGTTCACTGAATGGAAGGGGGCGGGATAGCTGGTTGTGCAATGGAGGAGAACAATCTCCTGCGCCCCATGCTGGCGAAGATAGGAGACTGCCTCCTCCACCTCACCGAGAGTTGCCATTCCTGTGGAAAGGATGATAGGCTTTCCTTTATCTGCAATCTTCTTCAGGAGGAGGACATTTGTGATCTCGCCTGATGGTATTTTAAATGCTGGAACTCCGAGCTGATCGAGGAAGTCAACACTCTCTTCGTCAAAAGGGGTGGAGAGGAAGATGATGCCCTTACTTCCGGCATAGTCATTTAGCTCCTGGAACTCCTGATAAGTGAGTTCGAGCTGTTTGATCATCTGATATTGGGATTCTTCAGAGCCTGTTGTTTCCTTCTGGTATGACGCTTTCTCAGCGGCGGAGGTAACAACAGCATCTGCCCTGAATGTCTGGAACTTGACAGCGTCTGCCCCGGCATCCACCGCGGCATCGATGAGCTGTTTTGCCAGTTTAATGTCGCCGTTGTGGTTAACGCCGGCTTCGGCGATGATGAAGCAAGGGTGTTCTTTACTTATGGTTTTGTCAGCGATGTGGATTGGGTACATCATTCTATCCAGCATTTTAATTCTGCACTCGACATTGTTTTGTTCTTCTGATTTATTCTTCTAACTTGAATATAAATCATATAAAGAACATCAATTCATTCAGATGTATGATCTATACACTCTTTCCTTAATATCCAAGATCTTTTGGAGATTATTACTATAATATTCATCAATGCTTTTTTTCACATCTTCTTTTATATCCAGTTGAATGCAGTTTTTATTTATATCTACAATGCCCGGGTGCATATCAAGATAATCAATGACGTCTGCAAGGTTTAACACATTGGTAAAGGGTACATTTGTATGAATAGCTCTCATCACCTCATAATCTTCCAGGTAGTCAAGGGTAAACCGTAATTCCGGACGGCACAGTTTTCCCTTTGCACTAATTGTTTTTATGGAAAAAACCTCCGGACGCCTGATCAGATATCCCCAAATTTCTGTATCCACTACCTGCTTAATCTCACAGATTGTTTCCAGTGCCTGAATCTTCATCCCATATGTTGCACTCCCAAGCGGGAGTCCGTCAACCTGTACGAAATCATAATGGCCTTTTTCAACCTCATCAATAATCAGGTTGGAATAATATATTGAGATCAAAGGATTATCGGCTGTTATTCCAAGAAAATAATCAATCCCAAAAAAACGGCCTGCATCATAAAGACGCTTGAGGACATCAACTTCATCTCCGCAGAAATAGTAGATATCATTTTTTTTTGCGATATCCACCAGAATTTTATCCTGTGGATGAGTTGAGGTACAGAGCACAATTTCCGAAATTCCCTGAATCTCTTTGATTCTATCGATGAGACGTTCGATCACAGTCTTACCATTCAGATCCATAATCACTTTGAGTGGAAGTCGGGATGACTTAAGCCGGGCAGTTATTAAAAAGCCAATTTTCATTCAAATTACCTTTTAATATTTGTAAAATCCTCTGCACTACTTGTTTCAAATATATATTCAACATCACTGAATGTAATACTATCATCTTTTTTCAGAGGATGAAGTGTCTTCAGACCAATGAACTTTGAAAAATCCATCTGCTTAATCGGACTTTCCGTTTCTGTTCTTTTGAAGGCAATATCTTCTGGAGCAATAATCTTTCCTTTTTGAATATCGTGTGCCGCTACGATAGCTTTTTTCATTGGACCAGTGTTTCCATACTTTTTCTCAGCAGCACTCATTTCAGGGGATCCATCTCCAACAACCTGTAGCGAGAGTGCCATCAACTCTTTGATCTTCTTCATCTGATCCCATCCAACAGCGGCATGATAATCAATTCTTTCAATCCCATAATCCGGAGTATAATGTTTTTCAAGGATTGGAATACCCATCATGGCACCCATACAACTGATGAAGACATTATTTGGATCGTCATAAGCAGTGTGATCGGCATATCCAACCGGCAGATCAAAGAATTCCTGTATTTTGAGCATCTTTTTCAGATTAATCTCTGCATAGTTTGTAGGATAATTCTGAAAGCCATACATGAGAAGAATATCATCTTTCCCTTCATTTTTTAGTAATTCTATAGCATAATGAATTTCATCCAGAGTTGACCCTCCAATACCAAGAATAACCTTACCTGGGAACTGTGCTGCTTCTTTCAGCATGTGATAGTCATTTAAACTTACAGCATGCAATTCGACAGCGAAAAGATCTGGAAATGTTGTATTAATGAACTCAAGACTCTCCTGGTCATCGCAAAGAGCAACAATATCCAGACCTCTCGCTTGAGCTATTCGGAAAGCCTCTATCCATTGTTCTTTTGAAAACATCCAGTTTTCAATTGTTTTTGAAAGGGGATGGTTCTCGACCATATATGATGACATATCAAAAAGAAGATGATATTTGATTGCTTGGACGCCAATCTCACCGATCTCTTCTATCATCTTCAGAAGATAGTCAAAATCACCTTCATGGTTGTATGCAGTTTCTCCGATGATGTAGGGGATCATTTATTCTCCATTTTTTTATTGAAGTGATATCTTGCCAGAACCTTACGAATAACAGGATGATAGATATGGTTCAGTGAACCCTTACCATATCCATTCCGATTAAATAGCATAAATCCATTACTTATTGTCTTTTTTGTATTATACTTCCTCATCAAATCATCAATCTTATGCTCATCATCGGGTCTATGATATGTACAAATATCCAAATATCTAATCATATTACTATCAAGAGTATTATTTGCTCCCCTAAGAAAGTTTAACTCCTGCCCCTCAATATCAGCCTTTATATACGTAGGATATGGTAAATCATATTTTTCAATCAGATTATCTAAAGAGTCAAGATGAAAGATTTCACTTGAACCGATTGTGACATGTTCTTCTTTTAAGGATACTCCTTCATTGATCAGTGTAATTTTTCCATCTAGTATCTCAGATCGAAATGTATATTTTAAAGCCTTAAAATTTGATGTGGATGGTTCAAATATGACTATATGCTTCGCTTTTTTAATCCACATTTTTGATTGAAAACCCTCTGCTGCACCCAAGTCATATATAATCCAATTCTCTCCCACATCAGAGATTGATAAATAACAATGCGGCGAATCACTTCGCTGTTCATTCATAATATTACTTAAATTTTGTTTTATTTTTATATCCTTCCAATCTATTGGATACGCAATAGAATCATTATTAACTTTTGCACATTTTAGATCATCACAATAATAAACGTTAATTTGTGGTTTAAAATCTATGAACTGAAATTCAGGATAAATACCTCCGTACATAAGATAGCGAAATAAGAAGGAATATGAAAAATTTGGCTCCTTTTTATTATTTGCTATCAACAAAATAATGAGTGCAAATCTTTTAAATAAATCCACAGTTGGTCTTAAAATATGACTTTTTACCATTTTTACACCATAAAAAATTGAGACACATAAACACAACAAGTAGAATAGTATATACCCAATTTCTTGAATAATATCCTTTCTGAACTGTAGGAGAGATTCAGATTCTTTATTATTTGAATTTGGAGGAAACAACTCCTCCTTCATAATTTGTATTCCTGTTGCTCTTGTTGACATCATGAGCGATAATTTAGCAATTAAATATCGTTGGACTGCTTTTTGTGAGAGAGAGAGATATGAGTGAAGATATGTATTTAATAATACCTTTCGCTTATATTTTTCTATGATAAAATAATGATCAGCAAAATACATCCACTTTGTTTTATTTTTTAAGGATTTTTTTCGAATTACACACTTTCCATTATCATAATAACAATCATAACTCATATCTGCAATTCTAAGGTACAGCTCTATTTCCGGAGCATAAAAATAATTTTCAGAATTATAAAAAATTTTTTGACCATTTTTATCTTTACTAATAAAAATTGTTTCTGATGGCGGCGGAACATTCTTCAATGAATAAATATGATCAAAATGTTTTTTTGCCGATAGAATTCCTGATATTGGTCGCTTCCGATTCTGATTCCCTGTGGCATATACACCAATATTTTTAATAGTGGTAACAATTAAATTTGCCCTCATTAAATGATTCTCATTAAATTGATCATCACCTTCCAACATTGCAATATACTTACCACTTGCATATTTTAGTGGTTCATTCCAATCAGCAACTCCATCAAGACGATTTGGTAGGCGAATAAAAGTATATTCAAAATTTGAACTATGATATATATTAGACTCAAAAAATCGATTAATCTCAGATACTGATTCATCATCACTACAATTATCAACAATAATTAATTCAAAATCTTTAAAGGTCTGTTTTGCTACAGACTCCAAAGTATTAAATATTGTCTTTCCTCTATTTGTGACAGGAATACATATACTAAAAGATTTACTCATTATTTCACACCTTTGTCATTTAACAAAGACTTAATATAAGTATATATACAGTCAGATATAGAGACAATAAATAGATTGTTAGATAATTGTGCTTTTTTATCCGGACCAATTACTAATGTTGGGATCTGTTTATTTGAAAAAGCGTATCCTTGATCAATTTCGTCATCAATATGCAAAACAATTTCATTTTCCTCTAATTCGTTAAATAACGCATCATCAAATTTATAATATAGCTTATCACACGGAATTCTATTTTTTTTCAACCAATTCAATGTCAAATCTTCTAATAAGGGATATTTCATTTTATTACCTATAGGACGAGATGTGACTATCATTATTAAGTAACCTTGCTTTTTCAATAATTGTAGTACATTGACCATATTCCTATTACATTTTAAATTTGCCTTGAATTCACTCCATCGGTATTTATCTTTAATATTATCATAGTCACTATGACCAATTGTACTCTTGATTTCCTCTTTGGTCAGAAAGTCTGCAGATAATTCATTATTAACATATTTAATCCAACACAATGGATAATCATTTAACACCCCATCTATATCGCATGTGATTATTTTCATCGAAATATTCTCTCCTAAATTGTCATCATTTTTATTATTTATCTCTGTTACATCTAAAGATTTTTCATTTAGTTAAGTCCGATATCTCTTTTTCGAGGAGAAAAAAAATAACCAACAGATCAAGCATCGGCTTTGGAATTGTGTGCGTTTCTTCAGCGAGGCGTGTACCAAATCCACCTGCGAGTGTGAGGGTTTTCATGAGACAATACAACTCCGGATCCCTATGAATAGCGAACAAACACATCACTCACAAGCATCAAAATAATGCAGAATCATACGCTGACAGTTTCACTCACATACTATGTGCAAAGAGTGATCATAAGTGCTTTGATAAGATTCTGTATCCCCAGAAAACTTCACACAAAGAGCCTCTCCGATCACTCCTCATCAATCTGAGGTTCTTCCGCACTCCCCTTCTCCCCCTGACCCAGATACAACCGATAATACTCCCCCCTCGCTTCAAGCAACTCCTCATGGCTCCCGCTCTCCACAATCTTCCCTGCCTTCAGGACATGAATCACATGGGCATCCTGGATCGTCGATAACCGGTGGGCAATCGTGATCACAGTCATATTCGCAGAAAGCCGCTTGACAGAATCGATGATCCGCTTCTCAGAGATATTATCAAGCGAACTCGTCGCCTCATCCAGCAGCAGGATCTCCGGATTCCGCAGGATAATCCGGGCAATCGCCACCCGCTGCCGCTGGCCGCCGGAGAGCTTCATCCCCTGGTCGCCGATGATAGTGTCATAGCCATAATCGGTTCGCATGATGAAGTCATGGGCATCGGCTCGGCGAGCGGCTGCGATGATCTCATCATCAGTGCAGTCGAGACCGAACCGGATATTCTCCCTGATAGAATCATTGTAGATGAAGGTCTCCTGGCCGATGTATCCAAGGGATCGGAGATAGCTTGTGGTGTCGAATTCATTGATATCCACCCCATCTATTGCAATCCTCCCGGAATCTGGAGAGTAGAGGAGAGCGAGGAGATTGGCGATCGTCGTCTTGCCGGATCCTGAGTCCCCGACGATTGCAACTGAGGTATTCTTTTCAATTGCAAACGAGAGATCACTGATCGTATTCCCGGCCGCATCCGGGTACCGGAAGCTTACCCCTTCAAATGCAATTGATCGATCAAAAGAGAGAGGAAGACCACCGCCCTGAATCCTCTTCTTCTCTCGCTCACTCTCTTCCTGGATGAGTTCTGCATGCACAAGCTCAAGGGCAGGGAGGTACTGAACCATATACGAGAGATTGCTCTGTGCCTGGCTTACTGCTGGTACCAGCCGGTAGAGGGCTAGCATGAATGTCCCAAAAAGGCCTATATAGGAGAGGAAATCCCCGCCTGTTGAGATGTAGAGCACAAGAGCACCAATTGCAATGACCGAGAACATCAGGAAATCATTGATGATCGATGGAAGCTTACTAAGAGCATTCACAAAAGTATATGCCTGCCTGAGCTTCGAAACAGCAGCATCATATTTTTCAGCCCAGAAAGAATGTGAACCCGTGATAAAGATCGTCTTGATCCCGGAGATGAACTCCTGGTAGGCAACGGACTTCTGCATAAGTGCAGTATTCAAAGCTGAACTGTTCCGGTAGACACGGGTGAAGAGCTGCTGCCTGATAAGATATGCATAGATTATTCCGAGGATCACCAGTGCGAAAGCTAGCCAGAAGGAGAGATAGATGATAAAAAGGAAATAGAGCAGTGCCATCAGGGAGTTCTTAACGCATTCCATGAACTGGTTGATCGCCTGGCCGGACTCTGTCACCGCTCCCTGCCCGATATACAGCAGATCGCCCTGCTTCTTTGCGGCAAAATAACTGTAATCATTGCCAATCAGGCGGGCAAAGATCCGCCTGTCAAGCGAATCCCGTACCGCTGCAAAGACATACGCCCCTGAGTAGGCAACAATCCCGTAAAACCCGGCGATGAATCCGGTTGTCAGAAGGAGCAGCAGTGCCGAGGCGAGGAACGGATGCATCGTTCCCGGCAGGATCAGGTCAAAGAACGTATCAAGGAGCCGGTGCTGGTTCTCGACATCCAGCCCGTAATTGATGATCGGGTACACAAGTGACACCCGGAAGACCTCAAGCCCGGCAAGTGCGATGACCGCCAGAAGATAGAGTGCGAGCATCTTCTTGAAGGGGCCGAAGAGATAGTAGAGAATACGACTAGCGTTCCTGATGACCGACACGAATGATCCCCGATTAGTTCCTCAGTGTTTGACGGACAGACGTATGTAGTATTCGATTGAAAGGAGGAGAGGGTCTGATCAATCATCCGGATTCGGGCATGGTGCTCAACCTTTACCGGATCCCACATGAATCTTCAATAAATTGAAGCTTCAATGCTGGTTCCTTTACAACAGGTTCCGGAATTCCTCTGGTGACAGGCCAGCCTGCGAGAGTATTGTTTGCAGGGTCTTTGGTGCCACTATTTGCCCTGAGTGGACTGGAACAGTGACCAGAAAGCCTCGTTCTGCATGATGGAGATAATGATGACTACCCCTGATATGCACAACTTCGAATCCTGCCCATCTTCAATGCCCGAATAACCGTATCTCCATGTATTATTGGGAGTTTCATATTAACCTTGACCCCTTTCTGATCGGGTAAAGCAGTCCAGCTCTATACTCAAGAAATCTGATGAGAGGATTAGATTATCAAGGATTAGAGTCCGGCATTCTCTGCATGCATTGGAACGGTAACTACAACGGGAATTGGTCTGCCGAGTTTTCTGGCAACCTCAATGTATCCGGATATCGCCTCCTCAATATGTGTCAGAGCCTCCTCCCAGGTTGACCCCTGGCTGATACATCCTGGAAGAGATGGAACAGTTACGGTATATCCGCCGTCTTCATTTTTTTCCATGAGAACAGTATAGCGAAGATCCTTCTCTGACATACGACTTCTCCAGATTAGACATTATGTATAGAACTATAAAGTGATTCTGATGAACCTCACCCTGAGGGGGAGAGGGTCTGATCAACCATCCGGATCCGGGCATGGTGCACAACCCTTGCCGGACCCATGACTTCCATCTCAAAGACCCCGCTGCTTCTGTGATTCGTATATTCCCTTCTGGTATGTTCCGGGTCTAACAGCCTACCACGGAGCTATCTCAGACACGCAAAGGAAGGTACGCTTTGAGCTTTTGTGGGGTGGCTATCAAAAGATTACTCATGCAATCACTCATGCAATCACTCATGCAATCTCTCCCCATGGTTGCCAGTCCATCAGAAGGTTATTTATTCACCAAATGCTAGAGAACACAGCTGTAGAATTATGGATAAAATGGGAGAATGGCTTGGAGTGGGCAGATTTGAATTTTAAAATTGTTCTTGAACAGGATGAGGATGGATGGTATATCGCTACAGTTCCAGCACTTCCGGGGTGCATCTCTCAAGGAAAAACTGAGGAGGAGGCAAAGAAGAATATTGTCGAAGCAATTGAACTTCATCTTCGTTCGCTTGCACAGGATGGTGTTCCACTGTATCAGAAAGATGGGCGAAAAGAGACATTTGTTGCAATCAACCTATGAGTTCTAAACTGCCAGTCCTTTCATGCGAGGTTCAATCAATCCGGAAATCTACCATTTCGGGATATACGGCCCCAGGTCTTCGATACGCTCTATATCGAGGATGTCCGCGCTCAGAATATCAAGCGTTGAGGAATCCAGGGTATCAATCGCCTGGCTGAGTGTCTGTGGCAATGGACCAAACTTCCTTGTCAACAGCTGTTTGATGACTTTTATCTGTCCCTCTTCCCTTCCTTCTTCCCTTCCCTTCTCCCTTCCCTTCTTCTCGGCGAATTTTATGACCTTCAGCATCTGTAACTCCTCCCACAGTTCTTCAAGTGTTTCTTCATCGACAATACGATTTGAGACGACAAGCGAGAGTACACATATCTTCTGGCTCACTGCCGTCTCAGGGACCTGTCTGAACGACACTGGTGAACGTGAACGATCTCTGCGCTGGCAGTTCCGCAGGCTTGCCGTTGATCAATGGATGTGTATCTGGAACAAGAATGGGGGAATGGCTCCAGAAGACATCTCTCTGTGTAAGGATCTCTGCGAGGATCAATCAATCCGGAAATCTACCATTTCGGGATATACTGCTTCAGGTCTTCGATACGCTCTATATCGAGGATGTCCGCGGTCAGAATATCAAGCGTTGAGGAGTCCAGGGTATCAATCGCCTGGCTGAGTGTCTGTGGCAATGGACCAAACTTCCTTGTCAACAGCTGTTTGATGACTTTTATCTGTCCCTCTTCCCTTCCCTTCTCTCTTCCCTTCTTCTCGGCGAATTTTATGACCTTCAGCATCTGTAACTCCTCCCACAGTTCTTCAAGTGTTTCTTCATCGACAATACGATTTGAGATGACAAGCGAGAGTACACATATCTTCTGGCTTACTGTCGTCTCAGGGATCTCCTTTGCAAGCTCAATCGTCTTCCTGAGCAGGGCATCTACTGACAGGCTGCTCCTCATCAGAGGCAGAAAGATTAATTCAAGCTCATTGATCTCTTCTCCTCTCTTCAATGCAGATTGAATCTTTTCAATCAACGCATCGCCGTCACGATTCCCGAGGATCAATTGTGTTACCGTATACTGTAAACTCCCGGTATTTATACTTTGTACACCCTTCGACCCGGTGAAGGGGGTCAGCACAATCGTATGGATCATCGTCTTATACCGGTTGTAGAGCCGGAGATCATAATGTGCAAAACGGACGAGATCATCCCGTGATAGGTGCGTCTCTTCTTCAAGATGGAGGATAGTGTTATCTTCCAGCCGGAAGGTGAGATCCATCATGTCATCATGTGTCTCCACCTCTGGAATTTCCGTCTCCATAAATCCGGTGATGCGTGGAAGATCAACCCCAAGGAAGTCCAGAGACCGGTTCTCAAAGAGAGAGAAGGCCTCTTTGAAGACGAGATCATAATTCTGATGATTAATCTGCTGCATGTCTGGTACCAGAACTGGGATTGTATCATATGAGTACTCTTCGATTCATTCCACCGTCTTCTCCAACGTATCCAGCACCCATCCAAAACCAATACATATGATGATGGACGCCCATTATGTACATATGAGACCGGGCATGCCCCCCACAGAAGACCTGGCACGCGAAGCTGTCAGGCGCATATGGATCAGTTGCAGCAGGGCAGGCAAGGGATGATTCGGATCTCGATCTCTGCCTCTGGTATGATGGAGATGCAACCGAGGCCGAACGATTCAGGTTTGCGTGTATAAAAGAGCTCTCTGATTCCCGGTATGATATCCTGATCTTTTTCCACCTCCCGCTCTACATCAGAATTGAGGTCATCCGGGGCCGCCTCCTCTATGCAAAAGATTTGCGCTTTGTGTATGACATTGCATACCGGACAATCAGGGAATTTGATTATTTCAAACACCGTTTCTATGACTATATCGGAAAAGAGGCGATGGTATGAGGGGCGATATGAGTAGTGTGGTCAGGGACACACTGATCCGGATAAAACTCAACTTCTCCAACCGTATTCAGGATCCGTGAGAAACTCGTGGTTGTTACATTTTTCGACTCTTCTCCAAAATTCTGATCGCGGGGATTCTTCCAGAATTCTTAAGAACGTGGGAAAAGATCCCGAGTAGAATTCCCGATGCAACAACCTGATTATCGGGAGTGAGTTAAAGCAGGTGAGGCGGGGATTTCTGATGCTCAATACCATAGCCCTTCTTAAAAGTAATACGAGACCTGTCTCTGACTTGTTAACACCAATAATCTTAAAGCCTGAAAATGATTAATAGTATCAAGACACATTATTATACAGCTGTATATGATTATACAACTGTATAAACACATATCGCCACATCCATGTACTGGTGTGTATTGATACACGAAGGTATAATCCAAACTATAACAGAAGGAAAAGAAAAGAATTGTCGTATGGAGAAGGGTAAAATGACGGCACAGAAAAAGGCTGATGTAGCAACGAAGCGGGTAGCCCTCACCCCGGGTACATGGGCGGCACTCTCGAATATCAAAGAACCGGGGAAGACCCTTGGTGAAACAGTTGCTGATCTTATTGCTGAACACCAGAGACGAAAGCTTGAGTTGGATCTCGATGAAATTGATGCAACCGGCACCTTCACCTCATGGGAAGAAGCAAAAAAAGAACTTAATCTGTAAACGAGGTTCTTTGTGCAGATCAAAATAGAGGATCGTGCAAAGGAATTCATCCGGGAACTTCCACAAAAAGATCGACGTATCATTGGCGAACATATCGAACAGCTTATCCACCATCCACATGCCCGGGGGAATATCAAGAAGCTTCATACAAAAAAACCCCGTTGGCGCATGCATATATCATGGAAATACACGATATTCTTTTCAGCCGATTCCGATACCGTATGGATCGAGAAGATCATGACAATTGAACAGGCGCACAAGAAATATGGGAAGATCTGACAGTAAAGAAGTAGTTCGCTCATCAAAAACTGATCCACTTTCAGCAAAATCTTTCTCCCAATACCTCCCTGTAGAATCCCATGGCGAAAACGATTCAACTTCAGCCGGAGACAAAAACCCGTCTGGATGCCTGAAAAATCCACCCCCGGGAGAGTGATGATGAAACACTCAACCGCCTTCTGGACATGGCACTTGACCCGGAGCCTCTCTCAGAAGAGACATTGCACCAGATCGAGGAGGGGATAGCAGACATCCGTGCCGGTCGCTTGAGCTCACTTGAAGATATCACGGTGGAACTGGATCTGAAATGATCTGGCGAGTCTTATTCACTCCGAAAGCGGAACGAGACTTAAAAAGCCTTCAAAAGCCCGAGGAACAGCGGATAAAAGACGAGTTGACCGCTCTCGCAGAAGAAGCGCATCCCCGTTTACACGTAAAACAAAAGGGAAACCAAAACATTCCGGCTTACTCCTATCGAATAGGGCGGTTTCGAATCATCCTCACAATTGAGGATGATATGATGGTAATCTTTGTGATCGAGATCGGGGATCGAAGCATAGTCTACCGAAAGTATTGATGTGGTGCGGGTTTTACATGGCATCACTATTTCTACAACTTGATTTAAGGAGATCGGGTACACTACACCATTTATCATTCTGTTAATTTCCATCATATTTTCGCCCTTTTTCTGATCGTGCCATGAAATGTATCGAAAGCTTTATTGTAGTGTAGTGTTTACATAACACTACAATGACCTGGATTCGGCGTATGAAAAAGGGGGACAAAGTATACCTGTGTGAATACCGGAGTGTCAGAGAAGGGAAGAAGGTCCGGAGTGAGTTTGTCAGATACCTGGGGATCGAAGGTGACCAGGAGAAGGTACCTCTCCCAAAGAAAACCATGATAGACTGGAAACCACCTGAACGATCCGTTCGGGCAGGTGATGTGACCGTTCTTTGGTCAATTGCCAGTGAGATGATGATGCCCGAGATTATTGACCGGATATGCGGCCGTAAAGGACGGAGAAAAACCAATAGTCCGGGGAAACTTCTGACATTGTGGGCGATTAACCGGGCGTTGGATCCTGAAAGTACAACCAATCTTGAAGAATGGATTGCGAGCACATCACTCCCTGAACTGGCACAGTTATCACCAAAAGGAAGTGATAGAGATGCGTTTTATGCGGCTCTTGATTGTATCTGCTCTGAGGATCCGGCAACAGGCCATCTCGTTAACAATACTCCGGCAATTGATGAGTCATTGTATGCGAAATGGAGAGATCTTCACCCAATACCAAATGGAGAATCAGAGTTTCTGGCATATGATATGACATCGACCCTCACCTATGGAGCCAGCTGCCCTCTTGCTGAAAAAGGACATAGTGCTGAGGACTGGCGACACCGACAGTTCAACCTCTCTCTTTTGGTTTCCAAATACGATTCTCAGCCACTGGCTCATATGGTTCATCCCGGAAATCACTCTTCGATGACCACTATGCAGCACGTTATTCCCCGGCTGTCCGACTTTGCAATACATAATGGGACTATTATCTGGGATAGAGGGAATACCTCGAAAAAAACGGTTGTCGCATTGGAGAGAATGGGATGGAAGGTTGTGTGCGGTGTCCCAAAGATCTCAAATGAAGTGAAAAGCATCATTATGGCAACCGAGGTTCCGGAAAATCCCGAGTCTTTGGTTCCCTGCAAGAAGACCGGAGAGTTGTATGCATGTACGGCTGTGGCTCCGTTCTATGGCCAGGAACGGAAAGTGGTTATCTATAAAAACGTCACAAAAGCGGCCAAATCGCTTATTCGGAGAAACAAAGCAATCTATGAGATTTCACATGAGTTAGATCAGCTGAGGGGCAAACGATCGTTCAAATCGCAAAGAGATCTGGCCAGTGCGATAAAAGCGATTGTCAATGGCTGGAGCAGCTTTTTTACGATACAGTACCCGGAAGATGAAAACCAGATATCCTTCTCCTGGTCGCTGAATCAGAAAAGAGTTGATGATGCTAAAGCGATGGATGGAAAATTTCTGTTGTATGCAACAGATGAGACGTTTACCGCTCAGGAGATTGTCAGGATGTATCTTGAAAAAGACTTCATCGAGAAGGTTTTCAGGACAGTAAAGACGGATGAGGAGTTAAAACCAATCCGCCACAGATTGGAGTCACGGGTCAGGGCTATATTTTTTGTCTGTACATTGGCGTACCGATTACTGGCTGCCCTTCGTTGGAGGATCAATTCATCGAATTCTCGATATGTGACGTTATCAGCAACTCAATTACTCCGAAAGCTTGGAAGGGTCGAGAAGTTAGAGGTGGATTTTGGGAAAGAATATGAGGTGTTCTATGTGAATGTGATGAAGGATCTCAGTGAACAGGTGGTAGCACTTGGTATGAACGATCTCTTTGCGACTCGAAGGTTTCTGAAGGAGTAGTGTACATAAACTCCGTAATTCAGGCTACAAATGCGATTACAACATCAGTGTAGAATTATGGATAATATGAGAGAACGGCTTGGAGTGGGCAGATTTGAATTTTAAAATTTTTCTTGAACAGGATGAGGATGGATGGTATATCGCTACAGTTCCAGCACTTCCGGGGTGCATCTCTCAAGGAAAAACTGAGGAGGAGGCAAAGAAGAATATTGTCGAAGCAATTGAACTTCATCTTCGTTCGCTTGCACAGGATGGTGTTCCACTGTATCAGAAAGAAGGACGAAAAGAGACATTTGTTGCCATCAATCTATGAGTTCTAAACTGCCAGTCCTTTCAGGTAAGGAGGTGGTAAAAGCACTGAGTAGACTGGGATATTGTGTTCATGATCAAAAGGGGAGCCATATTCATCTCAGGCACCCGATCCAAAGACCATTGACGGTTCCAAACCACCAGGAGATTGCACGAGGTACATTACGAGTCATCATCAAGGATGCAGATCTCACTGTTGAGGCATTTTTAGACTTGTTATAACCACCCATTTTTTCGTCGTACCCTTTCCCTTATCCAATCTCTTGATACGAAAAGAGATTCAGGAAAACAATGCTTCCATCTCAAAGACCCCGCTGATTCTGTGATTCGCATAATCCCTTCGATTGTCGATTCAGTTCTTCGCTCTGCCAGCACAGCCAGATCATGGAGATCTTCCTGCAACTGCTCGTATTCATCAAGAGACAAAATGACTGCAACATGCTTCCCCCGCTCATCGATAATAAACTGTTCTTTGAATACACCCATCGTTGTTTTCCTCTGTGTAGCAGAATGCACAAGCTCGGAGGTAGTAAGGAGCTTTATTCCGATCAGACTATTCTCGTCATCGTAATCAAGGATGATCCCCTGCTTTATCCCTTCTGAATCCTTAATAGGGGTATCAGACAGCCGCATATACACTGCATCAGCCTCTTTGGCGATTCTTACTTTTAATGCGCATCCCTCCTGCCAATGAATGGTGCAATCGCGTGGTGAGGGGATAAAATGGGATTGATGATGAACCTGATCACGCTTCTCACACTTCAAAAAAGATTGTGGTAGTACTATTCAGATCCTCAACCCTTCCATCACCGCCCGGTACGACACAGAAACCTCCTGCCCCGTCTCAACAATCCGATACGTCCCTGTTGCCACAACCACATCATCCGGCCCGGCCTCGGTCGGATACGGGAGCACAAAGATCCCGTCCCGGCTCTCCTGCCGGTAGGTGAATGTCCTGCCGGTATTCGTCTCAACCGGCACCTCAATCGTTCCTTCTCCTTCGAGAACTGCACCGGAGACGAACTCGAAGATCTTCACATACCGGATATCGCCGCCACTGCTAAGGACATTTGTCGGTGATTCGTAGACAAGCCTGAACCGCTGCAGGGCATCAAGGTCTGTCGATGGTGTAAACATCTCCGGTGAGAGAATCTCGGCAGAATGGTTCGCCGGGGCGGCCCGGGTGAATTCCTCGATGTACCGCAGTGCATCCTCAACCGTACCTGCCTGCTGGACGTTAGTGATTACGGGATAGGGGCTGGTTCCAAGGCCCAGTGCAGATGCCGGAGCAGACTCGACAACGAGAATCTCTCCGGCAGGTGTCGCCGAACCATCAAAGGCGTGGAGCCGCTGGATCATCGTCTGATAATAACTCTCTCGGTACAACTGGATGGTTGAGTAAGAACCTGTTGTAGCCGACTCCTGGTACAGCATCGGCTTCTGGAAGGGATCAGTCGCGTTCACCGGATCATGCCAGGTGGCCATCGCCCAGAATTTTCCGGTCGCCATCTCGATATCGGTGATCACATACCGGATGCCGAGCTCTTCCAGCATCCCGGTTGCAGCATTAACATCTGTTTCCATAAAGAAATGTGCTGATGTTGTCGCCCCCCGCTGGAACGGATTTGCATGTGGTATCCGTTTGGAGACGAAGGTGATCCAGTGGCCGTAATCCCACCAGGAAAGCACTCCATAAGCTTCAGTCGGGTATTCAAAGGTATCCCGGACTTTCGGGGAGTCATAGATCTCATAATAATCCAGACCGGGATCCGACGTGTTCTCTCCAAGCCAGACGAGTGCGGCTGTCCAGTCACTGTTTATCCCCCCACCGACATTTGAGCCCATCATGATATTTGCGGACGCACTTGACCATGCAAAGAGGAGGGCGATGATCACCGTAACTACAAGTAGTCCGGAGCGGAGGGGCTTGCCAGATGGCTCTGCCGGTGCTTTCTGAACGACCTTCTGTTTCCTCCCTTTCTTCCCGGTATCCTCAGGGACGTCATCAGGAGCTTCAGGGGGTACCTCTTCTTCTTTCAGCTTGAGAAGCCTCTCAATTCCGGCAAGACGGAGGAGGTCCCTGCCGCCGATCTGCATCACTGCACCAACACAAATGGCCGCCATCAGTGCGATATTAGCGGCAAGATAATACTCAAACCGGACCTGCCGGGTGGTTGCAACGAAGATAAGGGCAAACCAGATGAGGGTGAAGAGAGCAGGAGCGTCATTCTGTTTCCAGATCCGATAGAGAAGATAGACCACACCGCCAGCGACAAGAATCCAGCCCCAATTAAAGACAGAGACTGCATTTGCAAACTGCCAGGGCATCGCCTCCTGAACGGTGAGAACGACAGCCTGCATACCAAACACTGCAGTGAACTGGCCGATATACCCTCGTGTCAGATTTGGCAATGCCAGCAAACCAACAATCAAAGAAACGATAGTCAGGCCAACAAGAGATATTGGGTAGAAGTACCAGGGACGATCTGAAAGATACCGGGAGATACCATAGAGGATAAGTGACCCGATAATAAGCAGTCCATAAACAACGATGTTCCCGGGTCCATAGACACCTACACCAAACCCTGTCTGATTCAGTCCAAAAGGAATGATCCCAAGAATGACCACAAGGAATGTGACAACGTTTGTCAGGATGAGATAATCCGATGCCTCTTTGCGGAACTGGTCAAGGAGTACCTGGATGATCGTATAGATTACCACAATCACGCCGAAGATAACCATCGTCGTCATAGTGTAGAAACCAAGGAGGAACGCAATGCCCGCAAGAGCCGGATAGATCAGCACCGGATTCTTCAGGCTCGAGAGATCAGAAAGCCTCACCCCGCTCTCCTTCATTTTCATCAATGCAACAATAAAACAAAGGCAAAAGAGCGTCGAAAAGAGTGTCTCTCCGATATGATGGTCCACAAATCCAAAGAGCGACCGATATGCATACTGGCCGGAGACAATTGCAATAAACCCGGCAGAAACAAGCCCGGTCTTCCAGTCCACAAGCTTTGCACCAAGCCCGTACATCACTGGAACCATCGCAACTGCCATCAGCGGCGGAAGGAACGAGGCGACATACATAATCTCCGGGCGGGTCGATGCCCCGGTCAGGATCACAAGAACGACCGCAAGCAGCCGGAAGAGCGGGCCCCAGTAGATCGCCTCTCCCATCGGGAAATGCGTCATCGGATCAAACCAGGAGTACGCAGGGAAATCAAGCGCCATCTGTTCGATCTGGCGGAGACTGTACCAGGGATCATTCCCTAGGAGATTAACCCAGTCATCCGAGACGATCCTGGGAATCGGAAGGGTCCGCAACCAGAATGTCAGAAGGGAAAAAGCGATCAGGCAGGTACCGATAAATGAATATCGGATCATTCGCCTGGTTATCTGAATATTTGACCCCTTACGCATATGATCAATCTATGCCTCAGAGGATAATAATACGTATTATTTATCTCTCCTCCCCGGAGAGAATCTCTTCTATAACAGTTTCAAACTCGGCTGCCTTCCTCTTCCAGGAGAAACGGGAAAAATCAATGGTATACTCCAACCTTTCCAGGTAGATCCGCCGAACTGTATTAACGAACTCATCCGGGCTCCGATAGATATGAAGGTGAGGCCCGCCAATCGCCTCAACATCCGGGATCGGGGTCGAGAGGATCGGCCGGGAGCATGCTGAATATTCAAAGAACTTATTTGGGAGTGCTATCTGCACCCATTGCGGTGGAGAGAGCGGGATGGTGCAGACATCCATCGCATTCATGTAGAGCGGGAGTTCATCATACCGCTTTCCCCCGGTGAAGGTGACCATATCATCAAGGTTCAGAGAGGCGACCAGCACCTTCAGCTCATCAATATAATCGGTGAAGAGCGATCCCCCAACAATAAGTAAATGTACCTCAGGACAGAAGGATCGGATCTCTGGCAGCATCCTGATCAGTTGATCAATCGCATACCAACGCTCGACACTCCCTGCAAAGCCTATCACAAAACTCTCCGAATCCAGCCCGACCTGTCTTTTACACACTCCCGTATCCCGTGGATAGAAGAGATCGGTATTGACTCCGTTTGTGATGAGCCCGGCAGAAAATCCATACTCTGCCAGCTGACGAACCAGGGATGGTGATACGGTCGTCACCCGGGTGCTATGAGAGAGATTCCACCGTGTAATCTTCCAGACAGTTGACCGGATCGCCTCTTTCAGGAAACGATTATTATAGTATGCAGCGGCTGAGTCAGGGAACCAGTCCTTGAGATCAAAGATGACCGGGACATTCTGCCGCTCCGCTGCTTTAACCATCGCTGCTCCTGCCAAAACATGCGCCCCGACGACGATATCGATATCTTCCTCCTTAATGATCCGATCGATCACCCTGAAATGATAAGGGGCATTCAATGTATAGTGAAGAAGCGGGCTCTGAAAGGGGAAGAGTGTCGCCTCATGCACTTTCAGCCTCGTCTCCCGTTCTTCTCCCCGGCTGACATGAAAGTGCGGGACATGGACTTCATGCCGGAGTGCCAGCTCCTCGCAGATGTAATGATGGCGGGATGGAATCGGATGGTGGATGTAATCCTGCGTTGAGACGAGGAGGATTCGCCGTTTCGCACCCATCGATCAGATCACTCCGATAACTTTCCAGAATAATGAACATACAACCTGATCCTTCCATCCGTTAGGTCGTGCTGGATATTTCGAGTACGCCATATGCATGATACCCTGTTTGTACCCGGCACTATTAATTCTGCCACACATACAAGAGAGCCGTTCAATTTGGATTCCATGTTCTTGATCCATATTCAGAATGCAGATCCTGTTTTACAAGATGAAAACCGATAATGATCCAGAACAGTCGGGGTTAGTCAGATGGATGTCGGTGTCATCGGAGTAGGAGTGATGGGCAGAAATCATGCCCGAATTTATAGTGAGCTAAAGGAGATTGGAACAACCTATGTCTTTGACCTTGATACAAAAAGTGCTGAAGAGGTTGCTGCCCAGACGGGAGCCGTGGTCTGTTCCTCGATTGGTGAACTGCTCAGGAAGGTCGATCTCGTCTCACTCGCTGTCCCTACCCGGTTCCACTTCGAGACCGCAAAACAGGTGATCGGATCCGGGGTGCATACCTTAATTGAAAAGCCGATCTGCTCCACCGTATCCGAGGCTGAGGAGCTGATCCAGGAGATTCCGGATGGGATTACAGTTGGAATCGGGCATATCGAGCGGTTCAACCCGATCGTCCCTGAGATCCGAAGAATCGCAACCGCCCCCCAGTATGTCGCCTTCCACCGGCACAACCCGGCATCCGGCCGGATCACTGATGCCTCAATCGTCGAGGACCTGATGATCCATGATATCGACATCCTCTTCAATGCCTTCTTCCCGGATCAGCAGCATTCCTTCTCGGTACGCGGAAACAAAGATATCGCGCTTGTTCTCGGATCTGTAGATACCACCTCCTTCTATCTCTCTGCCTCAAGGAAATCCGCAAAAAAGATCCGTTCGATCTACATTGAGGAAGAAGAGCGTACAATCGAGGGCGATTTCATGACCCAGGAGATCTTTGTATACCGGAAACCGGAGACCTATGATCAGACGAACGGCTTATACCGACAGGAGAATATCATCGAGAAGGTGCTCGTGAACAAGGTCGAGCCACTGAAGGTCGAACTTCAGGCATTTGTACGGGCTGCCAGGGATGGCAGACCATTTGAGGTGACGCCAGAGCAGGGGCTTGCAAATCTGAGGATCTGTGAGGCGATCCAGCGGGGGATTTCCAGGTGATAGGAGAGAACCAGAACTGTAAGATCGAAGGGGTTCCTGCCTACCGGATCTCCTCCCTTGCAGTTGATACAAGTATTGAGGACTCGCCTTCGAGCATGACAACTACCTTTATGGAACCCCGAAACATCGCTGCCACCGTATGCAATCCAGACATCATATAAATGGAGAAGATCATGACCGACCATCGCCAAAAAAATCACCAGAACCAACTCACAAAACTCATCACTAAACGCGGACCTGTCAGCACCATCGGCGTCATCGGGATGGGGTATGTCGGCATCCCGGCAGCCGCACTCTTTGCCGATGCCCCTGAATTTCAGAAAGTCTATGGCTTTCAGCGGGATTCCAAAAGTTCAGGGTACAAAATTGAGATGATCAACCGGGGCGAGTCCCCACTCGATAAAGATGAGCCTGAGCTGGGCGATCTGATCCGGAAGGTCGTCTCAGCAGGAAAGTTTGAATGTACTTCGGACTTTGCAAAGATCACCGAATGCGATGCCGTCTGCCTTGCCATACAGACGCCATTTGCCAATCCAAAAGATCTCATCCCTGACTTTGGACCTCTTCAGGAGGGGCTCAGGCAGACAGGGAAGTACCTCACGGAAGGTGCCCTCGTCGTCCTTGAGTCCACCATCACCCCGGGCACGACCACAGGCATGGCACGGGAGATCCTTGAGGCGGAATCCGGCCTCATCGCAGGCGAGGACTTTGCCCTCGCCCATGCCCCGGAGCGGGTGATGGTCGGCCGGCTCCTGAAGAATATCCGGGAGCATGACCGGATCATCGGCGGGATTGATGATCCAAGTACCCGACGTGCCATCGAACTCTATGCACCTGTGCTGACCACCGGATCTATCATCCCGATGACGGCAACCGCGGCCGAAGTAACGAAGACCGCTGAGAATGCCTTCCGCGACCTCCAGATAGCAGCAGCAAACCAGCTCGCACTCCACTGTGAGGCGATGGGTGTCAATGTCTATGATGTCCGTGCAGGCATCGATTCGCTGAAAGGCGAAGGGATCACCCGGGCTATCCTCTGGCCCGGTGCCGGTGTCGGAGGTCACTGCCTGACAAAAGACACCTGGCATCTTGAGCGGGGTGCTCAACAGCTCGGCGGCGAACTCTGGTACCCCCACGGCCAGCACTCAATCTTCGGGGTTGCCCGTGCAATCAACGATTTCATGCCCTCCCACATGGCTCAGCTGACAAGAGATGCGCTGGATCGTGCCGGGATAGATGTCACAGATGCACATATTGCCCTCCTTGGCTGGGCGTTCATCAACGATTCAGGGGATGCCCGGAATACCCCCTCTGAACCATTTTATGAAGAGATGGAGGGGTATGGTGCCAGGATGATGGTACATGACCCGTTTGTTGCAGATGATGGTGCCGGCATCCCGATCGAAGATAATCTGGAAGTTGCTCTCCGCGGTACAGATGCAATTATTATCTTCACCGGCCATTCTGAATACCGGAATCTTGATCCTCTAACCGTTAAGTGGCTCTCAGGTGAAGATCATCCTGTGATCGTGGATGGGCGCAATACAATCGATCCCGACCTCTTCATCAACGCGGGGTTCATCTACAAGGGGATCGGCCGGGGCGATAAGAACAACCATACGGTGATCTGATTGATACCGATTGCACAACCGGATCTGGGGGATGAAGAGGTCGAAGCAGCCACAGAGGTGATCCGATCCGGCATGCTCGCCTCAGGTCCGAAGGTGGCTGCATTTGAAGAGGCATTTGCCGGATACTGCAGCACACAACATGCCATCGCAACCTCAAACGGAACCACATCGCTTCATGCCGGGCTGCTCGCCGCCGGGATCGGACCCGGTGATGAGGTGATAGTCCCTGCCTTCACCTTCTTTGCAACCGCAAGCACGATTGCAATGTGTGGAGCAACACCGGTCTTTGCAGATGTTGATCCAAAAACCTTTACCATCGATCCGGCATCGGTGGCAGAGGCGATCACACAAAAAACAAAAGCGGTGATGGGGGTTCACCTTTTTGGCCAGCCATTTGATCTCAATGCACTCCAGGAGATCTGCTCTGACCACACACTCATGCTCTTCGAGGATGCCGCCCAGGCACATGGAGCTGAATATCAGGGGCGGAGGGTAGGAAGCTTTGGTACCTTTGGTTCCTTCTCATTCTACCCGACAAAAAATATGACGACCGGGGAGGGTGGGATGATTACAACAAATGATCCAGAGATCGCACGCAAGGCCCGGCTCTATACAAATCATGGACAGAGCGAGAAGTATCTCCATACCCTGCTCGGCTATAACTACCGGATGACCGATATCGCAGCAGCTATCGGGCTGGTGCAACTTGGCAGGCTCGAACAGTACACCGATCAACGACGAGAAAACGCCAGGTACTATGATACTCATATCAGAGCACCCGGCATCATCACCCCCGCAATAATGCACGACGCCCGGCATGTGTACCATCAGTATGTTATCCGGGTGACTGACGAGTGCCCCCTCTCAAGGGATGATCTGATGGCATATCTCAGGGATAACGGCATCGGAACCGCGGTCCATTATCCGATTGCACTCCCTGATCAGCCGGTCTTTGCTGATCACAAAACCGAATGCCCGGTTGCCCGTACTCTCGCAAAGAGCGTACTCAGTCTTCCGGTACATCCACGGATCACAATGAAGGATTGTGAGACGGTATGCCGTGCTCTCAATAACCTCGCCAGATGACAACAACATCTCGCGAGCTTTCAGAGCATCATTTTTACCTATCAAAACCATAGATATACCTCATGTGCGGCATTGCAGGGCAATTTGCCATCGATGGCGATCAGGTCGACTCTGATCTCCTCCACCGGATGTCCGCAACCCTCGCCCACCGGGGCCCGGACGGCGACGGGATCTATATCAGTGACCGTATCGGTCTTACCCATCGGCGTCTTGCTATCATTGATCTCTCCGAGACCGGGCATCAACCGATGTCCAATGCGAAAGAGACTCTCTGGATAGTCTATAATGGCGAGATCTATAATTACAAAGAACTCAGGGAAGAACTGAAGAACCTCGGGTACAAATTCCGTTCAGAGTCCGATACTGAGGTGATCCTCCATGCATATGCGGCGTGGGGTCCAGATTGCATCTCCCGGTTCAACGGCATGTGGGCATTTGCACTCTGGGATAGTACCAGGGGAGAGCTCTTCTGTTCGCGGGACCGCCTCGGGATCAAGCCATTCTACTATGCGGTCATCAATGGATCATTCTTCTTCGCCTCTGAGATCAAGGCACTCCGGGAGAACCCCGCAATCGGGAGGCGACCGAATGAAGCGAGGCTCTATGATTTTCTCACATGGAGTCTTGCCGATCATACAGATGAGACCTTCTTTGAGGGTATCTTCCTGCTCCTCCCTGGTCATGCCATGAGAGTGACAGCAGCGGGTGTCGGGGAACCGGCGGCATACTGGGATCTCTCCATGAACCCGGCACTACAATCGAGAGAGATACATGATGGGGAAGCCGCCGGGGAGTTCCTCAATCTCATGACCGATGCGGTCAGGGTACATCTCAGATCAGATGTACCGGTTGGCACCTGCCTTTCAGGGGGTCTTGATTCATCGACGCTGACGGTATTGATCAACAGGGTTCTGAATGAAGAGGATCCGGAAAAAGGAAATAAACTTCAGAATACATTCTCTGCCTGTTTCTCTGACAAACGCTTCGATGAGAGCGATTATATCGATATCATTGCAGAGGATACACAGGTGAAATCACATCCAACCTATCCTGGAACAGAGACCATCTGGGAGGATCTCGATCACCTTCTCTACAGCAACGACGAGCCCTTCGCCAGCCTCACCATCTACTCCCAGTACTGTGTCATGCGTGAAGCGAAGAAACGGGTTAAGGTCGTCCTCGATGGGCAGGGGGCAGATGAGCTGCTCGGCGGATATATTGCGTACCATATCCCACATCTCCGTGGTCTTCTCCTTGAAAGACATCCTCTTCTTGCTCTTTCAGAGTTGTTTGGTATTCTCCGCCACCACCGGAGCTTCTTCTGGTCTGCTCTCCACCAGGTCCTGATTAGAAAGAAACGTCGTGGTCTGATGTGCAATGTACGTCCTGATCCCCTGCCCCGATACCAGGGGACACTTGGCGAAACGCTGCTTGTCGATCTCACCCGTGCCAATCTCCCGTATATGCTCCATTGGGAAGACAGAACCTCAATGGCCTTCTCCATCGAATCCCGGGTTCCATTCCTCGACTATCGTATCGTCGAATATCTGGCATCCCTTCCCGAGGATCAGAAGATCAGAAACGGCATAACAAAGTATATCCTACGAAAGGCAACAAAAGGTCTCCTCCCAGAAGTGATCAGGTGCCGGATGGACAAGCGTGGCTTCTCAACCCCGGAAGAGGTCTGGATGAAAGGGGCAATGCAATCCGGCATCCTTGAGATCCTCACCTCCCCTTCATTTCTATCACGCCCCTACTGGAATGCAGACGAGGTGCTTGAAAGCTACCGTGACTTTGTTGATGGACGCTCTTCCTATTCGGGGGAGATCTGGCGGATCATCTGCACTGAAATCTGGCTCAGGCAGTGTATCGACACACCCGGGCAATAATAAAAGGAAAATGATAGGTGATTAAAGAAATAAATTAATAATTTCTTGTTTTGTCATATTGTTATGGTCTGCGATATCATGGAAGATACTATTTAATGTTCGTTTTTGTTGTTCTTTTCGGAATGGAATGATAATAATATGATTTCCCCGGTCGGTTTTTTACCATCTTGATGTGACTTCCGCGTTGTTGGACAAAAGAATAGCCAAATGTTGTAAGGACTCTGATGATATCAGTGCTGCTAACAACCGGAAGATGTGGCAATGTTATGCACCTGATTTGTGGTCCGGGTCTCAATTGTGATCTGTTCGTCAGGCTTTATTTCATCTTCAAAATATAACAGTACGGCTTCTTCAATGTTTTTCAGCAGCTCTTCGAATGTTTCTCCATCGGTAAAAATACTAAATCCGATAGCGCAGGCTGACCAGTATCCATCTTCACAGGTAGTTTCAAATAGCACCAGCATAAAATATTCTCCGGTTTAGATTATGGAATCTGTATGATAAAAAAGCTTGTGAAGAAATTGTTCCACACGGATCTGGATATCAAAGGCGCACCCACACTACTCCTTAAACCCTGCAAAAGCCTCTTGAGACCCTCTTTTTACTTCCCCTTCATCAATCCGCACCACATCAGTACTTCATCACTCCCCATTACAGAGACTGAGAATCTCCTTCATCCTTCCGGTCTCGATCGATGGCTTCGTCGACTCAAGCCAGAGATAGAAACCTACCCGGCCGGGCGTGAGGCGTTCAAACTTGAATCCCCCGGACTTCTCAGGGACCATCTTATAGTACATCCGTTTCTTCTTCGGTCTGAGGTAGATGACGGGGGAGAGTTCAGGGAGATCAACGGCAAGGACCGCCTTTGAGTAGTTCTGGATCAGATCATGATAATCGAGGATTGAACTCTTCACCCGGAGACCATAGTCCTGGATAAGAGCCTTCTGCGCCGATGGGATCAGTGCACCACAGATGATCTTTTTGACAAGCGGGGAGATATCCGGATCCGCGAGCGTCTCCTGCGGGGTATTCTGCCTGGAAGCGGCAAGATTCAGGCGGGAGAGGGCAATATCATGGAAATATCGGTAGTCAAAGGGGCGGGCCCTGAGTGAGAGTGCACTGATCAGCTTCGGGTTGTTGGCTGCCTTTCGTGGGAACGGTGCAAGGCGGATGGAGCGGAGCGATGCCTTCAGATCCTCACAGCTGTGTGTCCCGACATAGGCATTTTCCTTCTCTCTGCAGAGCCTCTTGACGACCTGCGTGTTCGAGATATCGACTGAAGAAAAGAGGATAAACTCCACCGTCTCCTGCCTGAAGAGATAGCCGAAGAGCTTCTTCTTGTATTTGATCTCAGCCTCGAGATCCTTAAGATCTGCGGGAGAGGTGACGATCTCTGCAAAAGAGACCTTGTTATTGTCATCTATTAAGAGGAGATCCACCTCAGCGAGATCCTGGCCATTGCCTCTGACACGAATATCCCCCTTCTCGGCATAGTAGATGCCGTTCTGGCCGAGTGCCAGGCGAACCGGCCTCCGGGGAGCATCAGCCCCCTTCTTCACAATCTTCTTGATCGATCCGGTATCCGCTGCAATATCAAGGAGGAGTTCATAGATGAGTGCTTCATACCAGTACCCCTCCACCGTACGCATCTCCATGATATCCTCTGAGAAAAGTTTCTGGTTATCACCCTTCTTCAGATGGCGGAGGGCCCGTATGGCAAGAGCCCGGCTCGGCTCAAATTTGGCGCAGTTATCTTCTATCCAGTTTAGCAACGGCTTGTACCTCCATGTTGCGTCTATCGCAGTACCAGTATCCGGCGGGTCAGGCTCTTATGCACCCGCTGCTCGAAGGCATGCACAATCTCAAAGTATTCTGATGCGGCAGGTGAGATGTCCCGGTGGGTCACAACCACTGCTCTGCCCCCTCTTCGGAGTATCCGTCGTATCTCCGATAATGAGGCATCATAGAGCCATTCAAGGCTTGATGCCCCTATAGCAGTAGACTGCCCGTACGGGAGATCGGTTGCAATTGCATCAACTGTACCATCCCCTATCGGGAGCTGGCATGTATCAGCACGGAAACATACCGCATCGCGGATATTGTTACAGAATCCGTCGATCATCTTTGGATCGATATCGGATCCGACTGTTCGTGCCCCGACGAGTTCTGCTTCGAGGAGAATTCCTCCTGTTCCACAGAAGGGATCATAGAAAATCTCATCGGGTCTGACATGGGTGAGATTCACCATGGCACGGGCCATGAGTGGCATCATCACGCCGGGATGAAAGAACGGACGCCTCATCGGATTACGGTAGGCATAGGAGCCCCGCTCGATCCGCTGAATAACCCTCCCAAGATAGCAGGTACCCTCTGAGAAGATGGCACGATACTCTTCCTGCGGGTCTTTCAATGAGACATCTCCGTTGATCAGATCTCCCATCATCCGCTCAAGATCTCCCTTCTCTGCAGGAAGAACTGATGGATGTATCCGCTTCACACGGCAGGCAAACGACCTTTCCGTAGATAGGGAGAGATCAGAGAGGAGGGATCGAAATGAGATCAGATCCGTTTCGCACTCCCCCAGGTACTCCATGACAACATGTGTCTGGGCAAGCCTGGATACTTCTCCGGGACGAGGACAGTCTGCCACTGCAACCTGCGGTGCAGATGCCGTAATAGTTCCGAGACACTCTATCTCAGCGAGAGGAATGCCGGGGTGTTCACCAGAGAGTTCAAAGAGGAGTTTCATCCCGGTAATACTTTGGTATGGAAGATGAAATACCTGCGCAAAAAAGGTTGGTGAAAGGGCGGCTCATCGCCCCATTACCTTCTCAAAGAAGCCCTTCTTTGTCTTTGAGGTGGATCCCTTCCCTTCTGCACCAATCTCGATCTCACGGATCTTCTCATAGAGTTCCCTGAGATCGCCGTCGAGGTTCTTTGGTGTCACCACGACGACACGGACGAGGAGATCCCCGGGCCGTCCCCGTCGCCTGATACCCTCACCGGGAATCCTGAGTGCGGTTCCATACTGGATACCTGCCGGGATCTTCAGGCTCACCTTCCGGTTGTCGATCGTCTCGATCTCGACCTCCGATCCAAGTGTGGCCTGTGCCGGTGAGACTTCGACCCCGGTCTCAAGATTATCTCCTTTCCGGTCAAACCGTGTATCCGGCTCCACCAGTATCTCAATATAGAGATCCCCGGTCGGTGCACCGAAGTCTCCTGCCTCGCCGTACCCGTCCATCTTCAGGCGCATCCCGGTTTCGACGCCCGCCGGGATATGGACCGTCACCGTCCTCTGTACCTGTGTATGGCCACTTCCGCTGCATGAGGTGCAGGTCTCCTCAGGAATCTTTCCCCGCCCACCACATTCTGTACAGGTGGTCATCCTGACGAACTGGCCGAAGAGCGACTGGCTGACCGATCGCATCTGCCCGCTCCCGCCGCATCGTGCACAGGTCTTCACCCGCTTGTTGGCGCTTCCGCTGCCGTCACAGGCAGGGCATGCCTCAGTATGCATAACCCTGATGTCCCTGTCTATTCCAAAGACCGCATCACGAAGGGAGACTGAGACACGCATCAGGAGATCAGATCCACGCTGGGGTCCGCCTCTCTGTCCTCTTCCTCCGAAAAAGGAGTCGAATATATCGCCAAAACCGGCAAAGTCTGATGAGAAGCCATACCCTGCCCCACCAGCCCCACTATAACTGCCCTTTGAGGCATTGGTATATGCCTCATGGCCGAGCTGGTCATACTGGCGCCGCTTCTCAGTATCGGAGAGGATGCTGTACGCCTCATTGATCTTCTTGAATCGATCCTCTGCACCCTCATCCTTGCAGACATCCGGATGATATTTCCGGGCAAGGTTGCGGTAGGCTTTCTTTATATCCTTCTCCGATGCGTTTTTGGGAACGCCGAGGGTTTCATAGTAGCTCTCCGCAACCATCCGACTCACTCTTTCTTGACTTCGTAGTCGGCATCAACGACGGTATCGTCCTGTGCAGGCTCAGCACCCTCACCGGCTGCCTGAGCCTCTTCACTTGCCTGCTGGTAGAGCTTGGTTGACACCGCAAAGACTGCCTCCTGCAGGGCATCCATCTTCTCCTTGATGACGACGATATCCTCGCCTTCAAGTGCTGTCCGGAGACCTGCGACCGCCTCTTCGATGGCTGTCTTGTCTGCCTCCTCAATCTTGTCGCCACTCTCTTTGATCAGCTTTTCTGCGCTGTATGCAGCCATATCAGCATTATTGCGGATCTCAATCTCCTCACGTTTCTTCTTATCCTCTTCCTCATAGAGTTTGGCGTCGTTGACCATCTTCTCGATCTCGTTCTTGTCGAGATCCTTCTTGCCATGGATGGTGATCGACTGCTCTTTACCAGATCCGAGATCCTTGGCAGATACATGGACGATACCATTGGCATCGATATCAAACGTCACCTCGATCTGCGGGACACCCCGTGGTGCAGGGGGGATACCGGTCAGCTGGAATCTGCCGAGGGAGAAGTTATCGCGTGCAAACTGCCGCTCGCCCTGGACGACATGGATCTCAACACTTGTCTGGCCATCTGCCGCAGTGGAGAAGATCTGGCTCTTCCGTGTCGGGATGGTGGTGTTGCGTTCGATGACGGCTGTTGCGATATTACCAAGGGTCTCGATTCCAAGCGTGAGCGGTGTCACATCGAGGAGGACGACATCTTTCGCTTCGCCGGTCAGGACTGCCCCCTGAATGGCGGCACCAAGACCGACACATTCGTCAGGGTTGATCCCCTTGTCAGGTTCCTTTCCGAGGATCTTCCGAACCGTCTCGACGACGAGGGGTACCCGGGTCGATCCGCCGACGAGGAGAACATGGCTGAGATCTTTCGCATCGATACCGGCATCCTTGACAGCCTGCTTCACCGGCTCGACCGTCTTCTCGACGAGATCGCCGATCAGCTGCTCGAACCTGGCACGGGTCAGATCAATATCAAGGAACTTCGGCCCCGAGTCGGTGGAGGTGATGTAGGGAAGGTTGATATTCGTCTTCTGAAGCGTGGAGAGTTCAATCTTGGCCCTCTCTGCCGCATCCTTCAGGCGCTGCAAGGCGACCGGGTCCTTTTTGAGATCGATCCCCTCTTTCTTCTTGAAATCATCGACAAGGTAATCGATGATCCGGTCATCGAAGTCATCTCCGCCGAGGTGGTTAATGCCGGTTGTTGCAAGAACCTCAAAGACACCATCCCCGAGGGTCAGGATCGAGACATCGAATGTTCCGCCACCAAGGTCATAGACGAGGATGGTCGATTCGCCTTCCTTGTCAAGACCATAGGCGAGGGAGCTTGCAGTCGGTTCGTTGATGATCCTGAGGACCTCAAGCCCGGCGATCCTTCCTGCATCCTTCGTTGCCTGTCTCTGTGCATCATTAAAGTATGCCGGAACAGTGATGACCGCTTTTGAGATCTTCTCTCCAAGATATGCCTCTGCATCGATCTTCAGTTTCTGAAGGATCATCGCTGAGATCTCCTGTGGAGAGTACTTCTTGTCATCGATGGAGACGGTATAGTTCGTTCCTATCTGCCGTTTGATGGATGCAATTGTGCGTCCTGGATTTGTGACAGCCTGTCGCTTGGCGACACTTCCTACAAGACGCTCACCATCTTTTGAGAATGCAACAACGGAGGGGGTCGTCCGTGCACCTTCTGAGTTTGGGATCACCTTTGGCTCGCCGCCCTCCATGATCGCCATACAGGAGTTCGTTGTTCCAAGATCAATTCCGAGAATTTTTTCCTTTGCCATAATAATTCACCTTATTGTTTATTTCCTTTCGAGACCGCCACTTTGGCGCATCGGATCACTTTGTCATGCATACAGTACCCACGGCAGACCTCATCCAGAATGATCCCTTCTTCCTTCTGAGATGGCAGATATGCGATCGCCTCATGCTTCTCCGGATCAAAGGGGGCGTCTTCACTCCTGATCTGGGTTATGCCGTTTCGTTCCAGGACGGAGAGGAAGAGCTTATGAATCTGCACAAGCCCTGCCCTGAGATCTGCGTCATCCGCCTTCAGTGCCCGTTCAAAGTTGTCGAGGACATCGAGGATCTCAAGGGCAAACCTCTCGTTTGCAAACTGAATGATCCGCTCCTGGTCCCGGGCGGATCGCTTTCTGTAATTGTCAAAATCAGCAGCAAGACGGAGATATTTCCCATAGAGCTCGTCATATTCCTCTCTGGTAACCTCAGGGGATACCTGATCGTTTCTTTCAGTACCTTCGTCGATCACAATCCCTTCCTGTCTGTCCTTTGTCTCATCCTCCATAGAAGATCACATCAAAGTGTTACAGTACCTATTGCAATGTAGTTCTATATAAATATAACCCTTACCTCATGTAAGTGCTCCTTGAGGTCAGGAACGGTCTCCAGACGCTGTCTCTCTGGTTTTGGAGATCATTAGGAGTCATATCCTTCCCCTGATATCTTTCTCCTCCTCCGGGTGTGGGTATCTCAATGAAAAAGAGCGCATAATCAAGGATAACTCGCAACCCCTCTCTTCTCCGTGATGGGTGCTTCTATTATTGGTGAGGATCAATAGATCTGGTATGACGACAGCTCTCCTCTCTGTCTTTGACAAGACAGGTATCATTGCATTTGCAGAGGCTCTCAATACCCGGGGTGTAACCATCCTGAGCTCAGGAGGTACTGGTAAAGCCCTCGCTGAAGCCGGCATCCCCTTCACCGAAGTCTCAGCATATACCGGCTCCCCCGAGATGATGGACGGACGTGTCAAGACGCTCCATCCAAGGATTCATGGGGGCCTTCTCGGACGGCGTGGCATCGATGATGCCGTCATGGCTGAGCATAACATCCCGGGGATTGATATCCTCTGTGTGAACCTCTACCCGTTTGAGGAGATGGCAGCAAAGAATCTCCCTCTCTCCGAAATCGTCGAGTTTATCGATATCGGCGGCCCTGCGATGATCCGGGCTGCCGCCAAGAATTACCGTGATGTCACCGTCATAACCGATCCATCAGACTACGGGAGAGTACTGGATGCTCTTGAGCAGGGTGCCATACCTGAAGATATCCGTTTTTCCCTTGCAAAGAAGGCGTTTGCACGGACCGCTGCCTATGATGCCGCGATAAGCAACCACCTCTCCGGGATCGACAGCACCTTCCCTGAAACACTCACCGTCCAGTTCTCAGGCGGACGTGTGCTCAGGTATGGTGAAAACCCCCATCAGCAGGCGGCAGTTTATGGAGATGCCGGGATCGCCGGTGCAGTACCGGTGCAGGGCAAGCAGATGTCCTATAACAACTATCTTGACGTTCATGCCGCCGTCGGTCTCCTGCGGGAGTTTGACGAGATCTGCACCGTCATCGTCAAGCATAACAATCCCTGTGGTGTTGCCACAGGAACGACGCTCCTTGACTCATATATCCGCGCCCGCGACGTCGATCCGGTCTCAGCGTATGGGTCGGTCATTGCGATGAACCAGGAGATCGGGGCTGATGTGGCAGAAGCGATCTGCAGTACCTTTGTTGAGGTTGTCATCGCCCCCTCGTACTCAGAGGAGGCGCTTGCAATGATGAAGGCGAAGGAGAATATGCGGATACTTATCCTCCCGCCACCATCTCTCGCCGATGAGATCCGGTCGATCGACGGGGGGATGCTCTACATGCGGACACCCCCGTACCGTGAGCACTGGCAGGTCGTCTCCGAACGGGAACCGACGGCTGCCGAACTTGATGCGATGAGGCTTGCCTGGCGGGTCTGCAAGCATACCAAGAGCAACACCATCATCTTTGCTGACCAGAAAGAGACACTCGGTATCGGTGCCGGTCAGATGAGCAGGGTTGACGCGGCGAAGATTGCCATCGACAAGGCCCAAAAGCCCCTTAAGGGATCTGTTGCCGCATCCGATGCCTTCCTGCCGTTCCCTGATACACTTGAGGTCGCCGCCGATGCCGGCGCGACTGCACTTGTTCAGCCGGGCGGCTCGATCCGTGATGCAGAAGTTATCGCCGAAGCAAATAAGCGGAATATGGCGATGATCTTCACCGGGGTTCGCTATTTCAGGCATTGAACGAATAATGTAAAATATCTTTGACACCTATCGTATGGCATGGATATTGGAGAAATAGTAACCTCTTCCTTTTATTATGCAAAAGAGGGCCTCATCGGCCACTGGCGTCGCTGGTTCATCCTCATCATCGGGACGGTCATCTTCCCGATCCTTTATGGGTATACCGTCCGGGTGATGCAGGGTAACGGAACAGCTCCTGAGGTGGAGGGGTATCTGAGCCTCTTTTTCGATGGTCTGAAACTCGTCCTGATTCAGATCATCTATGCAGTTCCGGCAATCATTCTCACCATAGCGACTGTAACAAGCGCCCTATCATTTGATGGACCCGTTTTCTCATCCTCAGTCGCCTTCACACCGGGTCTGGCTACTGCCGGTTTGTTGCTTGCCCTGATCATCTATCTGATCGCCTATACGCTCATCCTCCCAATGGCACTCGTATCGTTTGCACGGAGCAGCCGCATCGGTGAGGCTTTCCAATTTAATAAAATACTTGCAATCATCCGGTCAATCGGCTGGATTGAGTATATCCTTGCACTCATCATCCTCTTCGTCATCATGGCAGGAATCAGCGTTGTGATTCAGATCCTCTCATTCATCGGCATCATCATTCCGCTTTTTTACATTCTCATAATGATTCTGAGTTTTGCCATATCGCCTTTAGTTTCCATCTTCCATGCACGGTATGTCCGTGGGATTTTTCTGCATGGGGAACCTGATCAGAAAATCATCTAAAAGTTTTATATTTTAAAATGATTATTTTTTAAACTCCGATCTTGATATTCCCGCCGCATATCTTTTTGATCGAGGAAAAAGCTCATTTCATGAAGATTATATGGAAAAAATATAAATACAAAGAAGTTTACAAATCTGCGTACCACAGAGGTGGTCTTTATGGAATATGGTCAAATGCTTGGGGACTCTTTTGAGTATGTAAAGGAAGGGCTGGTTGGTAAGTGGATGAAATGGATCCTTCTTATCGTCTCCACCATCATCTTCCCTCTTCTGTACGGATATCTGGTCAGGGTATACAGGGCCAAGGGTCCTGCCCCGGAGCTTGAAGACTGGGGAGGTCTCTTCATCGATGGGATCAAACTGCTGGTCATCAATATCATCTATGTAATACCTGTCTTCATCGTCGCCCTGATCTTCGGGGTCGGTGGTGCACTTGCGGGGACGGCAATGGGAACTCCAAATGCAGCAATGGCAGGAGGGGCAATGATCGGTCTTCTCGCTGTCATGATCGTATTTATCATCATCGGACTGATCATGCCCTTTGGATGGATCCGGTTTGCACGCACCGAATCGATTGGAGAGGCATTCAACTTCAGCGCTATCTTCGAACATATCGGAAAAGTCGGGTGGGTCGAGTATATCATCGCACTGCTTATCCTCTTCGTTGTCCTCAGTGTTATCCAGTTCGTTCTTGGCATCATCCCGGTTCTTGGATGGCTTCTTATGTTCATCCTTGCTCCGGCATTTGCCATCTTCTCTGCACGGTATATCACAATAATCTATGACAGTGTTCCTGCGTGAGCGGGAATCACATCTTCATTTTTTTATCTGCCATGCAGACATCACCTATTATATAATCTGAACCCCAATATGTAATCGGTGCTTTCCACTATGAGGGATTGCTTTATTTGTTAATCGGCCACGTATTTTGGATACGACCCTGCGTGATGGTGAACAGACACCAGGGGTATCGCTTAAGCCTGAAGATAAGCTGAGCATTGCAACACTCCTCTCTGACATTGGTGTTGATGTCATCGAGGTCGGCTCTGCCGCCGCATCAGATGGTGAACGAGAGTCTCTCCGACTTATATCAGATACAGGACTGAAGGCAGAGATCTGTACATTTGTTCGTGGAGTGAAGCTCGATATCGATTATGCCGCAGATTATGGTGCTGATTCAGTACATCTCGTCATCCCTGTCTCTGATCTTCATATCGAGAAGAAGCTGAGGAAGGATCGTGAGTATGTCACGAAGATGGCCTGGGACTCGGTTGAGTACGCAAAGGATCGCGGGCTGATCGTCGAACTCTCCGGGGAAGATGCATCACGGGCAGATCCGGAATATCTTCTGAATCTCTACGCAGGAGGTGTCGAAAGGGGTGCTGATCGCCTCTGCTTCTGTGATACCGTCGGTGTGCTCACACCGGAGCGTGCAGCAGAGCTCTTACCGCAGTACTGTATCGCTCCCCTCTCCATACATTGCCATAATGACCTTGGAATGGGGCTTGCAACGACCCTTGCCGGACTGAAGGCCGGGGCGACATGTGCTCATGTCACGGTAAACGGTCTTGGAGAGCGGGCAGGAAACACGCCACTTGAGGATCTTGTGATGTCGCTTGAGGTACTGTATGGTCTTGATACCGGGATCAATACCGAGGAGATCTATCATCTCTCCACCCTCGTCTCACGGCTGACCCGGGTTCCACTCCCCACAAACAAGTCAATCGTCGGGGAGATGGCATTTACTCACGAGAGTGGCATCCATGCTCATGGTATCCTCCGCGACTCAGCAACCTATGAGCCGATCAGCCCGGAGCTGGTCGGGAGGAAGCGGCGGATCCTGCTTGGGAAACATTCAGGGAGTGCTTCAGTGGAGGCAGCCCTCTCCGAGATGGGATACATTATCGAGCCGAGACAGCTCCAGGAGATTGTCGCACGGGTAAAAAAGCTTGGGGATGATGGAAAACGGGTTACAGACTCGGATCTCCATGCCATCGCCGAGGCGGTCCTTGACATCTCCTGTACTCCTGTCATCAGGATGAAACAGTATACGACCGTCTCTGGAAACAGCGTCATGCCGACGGCATCTGTGACCCTCTTTGTCAATGGAGATGAGATCACGCAGGCATCGACCGGTGCCGGTCCTGTTGACGCAGTCATTATGGCACTTCGGAAGGCAGTACAGGATGTGGGTGATATCACCCTTGAGGAGTATCATGTCGATGCCATCTATGGCGGAACCGATGCTCTTGTAGATGTGACCGTCACATTACGCAAGGACGGAGAGTTGATTACCTCCCGCGGCGCACGGACAGATATTGTCATGGCGTCTGTGGAGGCTATGATATCTGGAATGAACAGATTATTGAGGAAGAGAGATGAAGACCGGGGCTAAATTACTGGTTGAAGGACTGATAAAGCAGGGAGTAACGACCATCTTTGGATACCCCGGCGGCGTAGTACTCCCCCTCTATGACGAGCTCTACGACTCCCCCCTCCGCCATATCCTGGTCCGGCATGAACAGGCGGCTGCGCATGCGGCTGATGGGTATGCACGTGCATCAGGAAGGATTGGTGTCTGCCTGGCAACATCCGGTCCGGGGGCCTGCAATCTCGTTACAGGAATTGCAACGGCGTATATGGACTCCGTTCCGGTGGTTGCACTCACCGGGCAGGTTCCGACCTCCATGCTCGGAAATGACGCTTTCCAGGAGTCTGATATCACTGGTATCACGATGCCGGTGACGAAACATAATTATCTCGTCAAAAGAGCCGAGGATCTTGACGGCATCGTCCGTGAGGCATTTCATATCGCCGGAACGGGACGACAGGGTCCAGTCCTGATCGACATTCCAAAAGATGTCCTGACGAATCAGGCACCTGATCCCGGACCTCCTGAGGATATTGTGAGGAGGGGGTATAATCCGACCCTGAAAGGTCATCTCCGGCAGATCGAGAAGGCACTCTCTCTCATCGCAGATGCACAGCGGCCGATCATCTATGCGGGTGGTGGTGTGATCGCCTCCGATGCGTCAGCTGAACTGATTCGGTTTGTAGAGATGACCGGTATTCCGGTGACGACAACCCTGATGGGGATCGGTGCTCTTCCATGCGATCATCCGCTCAATCTCGGCATGCTCGGGATGCACGGTACCCGGTCTGCCAATTATGCGATCACCGAGTGTGATCTCCTCATCGCAATCGGCGCACGATTCGATGATCGGGTTACCGGACGGATCGAGTCATTTGCTCCAAACGCAGGTGTCATCCATATTGATATTGATCCAGCGGAGATCGGGAAGAATAAGAAGGTCGATGTCCCGATCGTCGGGGACTCACGTTCTATCCTGACATGCCTCATCGATCGCCTACCACAAAAGAAGCAGAGAGGAGCCTGGGATGAGAAATATAATCACTGGAAGGTGACCTATCCGATGTCCGTGCCGGATGACGGGCATCTCAGACCACAGATGATCATACGTACCCTCTCTGACCTCCTTGATGGAGAGGGGATCATCGTCTCTGAGGTCGGCCAGAACCAGATGTGGACAGCCCAGCATTTCTGCTTCAAACATCCAAGGACCTGGATCACCTCCGGAGGCCTCGGAACGATGGGATATGGCTTCCCAGCTGCAATCGGTGCCCACTTTGCACGGCCGGACCTTCCGGTCTTTGATATTGCAGGCGATGGGAGTATCCAGATGAATATTCAGGAGCTTGGAACGGTCGCCCAGTATGATATCCCGGTCAAGATTGTTATTTTGAATAACATGTACCTCGGTATGGTCCGGCAATGGCAGGAGCTCTTCTATGACCGCAGGTATTCGTACACAGAACTGCCTGAGGTTGACTTCGTCGGAATCGCACGTGCCTATGGCATCGACGGGATGCGTGTTGACTCGGCAGACGGGGTGAGAGAGGCACTGACGACCGCCATCGACACCGACGGTGCATTTGTCCTTGACTTCAGAATCGCCCGTGAGGAGAACGTCTTCCCGATGGTGCCAGCAGGTGCTGCCATCAATGAGATGATAGGGGGCCAGCAGAAATGAAGACTCATACCCTCTCAATCCTTGTTGAAAACCGTGCCGGTGTCCTCTCCAGGGTCTCCGGGATGTTCTCACGGCGTGGATTCAACATTGAGAGCCTTGCGGTCGGTACCTGTGAGCAGCCCGAGATGAGCCGGATCACCATCACCGTCAGGGGTGATGATCCCGTCATTGAACAGGTGAAAAAGCAGTTAAACAAGCTCATCGATGTCATCAAGGTCTCAGACATTACCTATCGGGAGCATGTCAGGCGGGAGCTGGCACTCATCAAGGTAGCTGCGAGCCCCGGGACGACCCGCGCCGAGGTGATGCAGATTGCCGATATCTTCAGGGCGCAGATCATCGATGTCGGGACAAAGACCCTCGTCCTTCAGGTCGTCGGCGATCCTGATAAGATCGATGCCCTTGAGACGTTGCTCAGGCAGTACGGGGTCAAGGAACTGGTCCGTACAGGAACGATCGCCGTCCTGCGTGGGGCAAAGACCTCAGCAGGAGACTGATCCACCTTTTTTCTTCTAACTCGATCCACTCAGTTGATTCAGATCGAGCATGTTATATGTTACCATGTCACACATTAGCACGATATGTTATTCGGACTGCCTGAACTTACCGTTTATACCGTTGGTGGTGTTGTGCTCATCATCATCATACTGCTTGTTATTTGGGGACTTCGGTTTCCGGAGGGTGATTGATCATGGCTGATCCCATAACAATCGGAATCATTGTTTTATATTGTATCGTACTCATCGGCATTGGAGGGTGGGCTTCCAGAAAGATCAATAATACCGAGGATTACATCCTCGCCGGCCGATCGCTCGGCTTCTGGGTATTTACGATCCTGATGGTTGCATCTATATGCAGTGGTATGACCCTTGTCGGTGTATCCGGGTTTGGCTATGCCTCAGGATGGCCTGGTATCTGGGAGCAGATTGCGGTTCCGCTTGCAGCTGCCTTCTGTATAACCATCTTCGGGGTGAAACTTCACCGGGTTGGTCGGGAGAACGGCTATCTCACCCTTGAAGATTACTTTGCACACCGCTTTGAGAGTGCACGGGAGCTGCGTGGGCTATCTGCTATTGCCGGGATTACCGTCTCTCTCATCTATCTCGTCGGACAGTATACCGCAATCAGCATCGTCCTCGTCTGGCTCTTTGGTATTGAGCACTGGCAGGCCCTGATCATCTCTGGAATAATCATCACCGCCTATACCGTCGTCGGAGGACTCTACGCTGTTTCATGGACGACACTCCTCCAGGGGGGTCTGCTGATCGCAGGGGTCATCGGGATCACACCCTTCCTGATAGCAAAAGCGGGTGGACTGACGCATATTAATCAGGTTCTGGCAGGTATCGATCCGAATTTGGTTCAGCCATGGTTCCCGTCGCCCGTCTATGCCCCGTATGCCTTTGCCACACCGGAATTCCTCCTCTCTTTCGGGATTCTTCTCACAGTTGGGCTTGCCTGTGCTCCGCATGTCATCAATAATGTCCTCGCCGCACGGGAGACGACATATTTCAAATGGGCTCCGCTCATCGCCTTCCTCGTCTACCTGGTCGTGATGTTCCTTGTGAAATTCGCAGGTTTTGCCGTACGTGTCCTCGTTGAGGAAGGGACCCTCGTCCTCCCCGATGCCGTGAATGCGCAGGACTTTGCTTTCATGTATGGTGTTGAGTTTGCAGCCCCGAATGTCTTTGTATGGGGTATTTTTGCCGTCATCGTCCTTGCAGCGGTGATGTCAACGACTGATCGTCTGATGCTCACCATCGGGACGATGTTTTCATGGGATATATACAAAAACATCCTCCATCCGGATGCACCGGATGCGAAGGTCCTTCGGATCTCAAAGATATCTGTCTTCCTCGCAGCCGGTATCTCACTTATTCTTGCGATTAACCCGCCTGCGATGCTGGCATGGCTGATCTGGATGGGTATCGGGGTGATGCTCTCAACCTTCGCAATCCCGATCCTGGCAGGTCTCTACTGGCGTGGGGCGACGACGAAAGGGGCCCTTGCCGCGATGAGCCTTGGACTGATTGGATCAGGTGTCTTTGGATACTACCATCAGTTCATCGACAAACTTCCGGTCCACTTCAGTCTCTATTCGGTGACACTCTCGCTCCTCGCAATGATCATCGTCAGCCTTCTCACAAAGAAGAACAAGCCCGAGGTTCTGGATGCGACGATGACAGGGTGGTATATATTTAGAAAATAATTGTGCAGTGAACAGGCCCTCTCCTCCCCTTATTTATCCTGCCACAAAAAATTCATGTTAAAATTATTTTTAAAGTATAATGTGTTATCTCCTTGGAAATCCGCTCTTTTCTGATCATTCCCCTGATACTCAAACGAGGGTAATAGCAATGTTTATCGTTTCTCTCAACTTTCTATTGTTCCGTACTATTCATTAAAGAGGGAGGATGGTTGTGGCAGGTGGTTTATTTGAAAAAGTCTCGTTCCGCTGGCTTCTGATGGGTATCATCATCGTCATCATTCTCCTGATAACCGGAGTCATCCTGAACCTCAACTATCAAAGCTCAAAGAATACTCTAGAGACGCATACCGACAATCTCCAGGAGAATACCGAATATAGTCTTCTTCAGTCGATGATCCTCACTGATCTGGGACTCCGGCTCTTTGATCAGTCTCTTGATTACCGCCTCAAGAGAGAGATGGATCGTTTTCTGACCGCATATCGTGAGAGTGGGGGCGATCCTGCCGCCATCGATCTCGAATCGCTGAAAGCGTCGTTTGGGGAAGGGTATGAGCTTTATATCATCAATGAGATGGGTGTCATTGAGTATACCACCTATCCTTCCGATCACCTGCTGGACTTCTCTGTATATCCATCCTTTTACAACCGCCTGACCAGTATCCGGGAGGGAAACGTCTTCGTCTCAGACCGGATCACTACCGAGATTAATACGGGACAGGTACGTAAATTTGTCTATCACCCGACTCCTGACAACCGGTATATCCTTGAGATCAGCTACATCGATGATGAGATCAAAATGATGCGTTCTGCCCTCCTGTACACACAGGCGACGGTGAAGGTCCGGGATATGAACCCGTATCTCACGTCCATCCGTATCTTTAACTTCCTCGGTGATGAGGTCGGAAACTCATCATATGTGCCGGAGGAGTTCCGGACTGAGATCATTCAATCTGTCCTTGAGACTGGTGAAGGGTATGTCATCGAGGATCCAGATAGAGCAACATTCACCCGGTATCTCTTCATCGATCTCACCGGCAATGACAATCCCCCTGAGATGAACCTCGTCGCTGAGCTGACCTATACGACAGCCCCTGTGCAGGAGAAGCTAAACAGCCTCTTCATGTCGCATCTGATCATCGCCGGCTTTGCCTTGGTCGTCGGCGGTGGTGTCGCATTCACCACCACCCGGTTTATTACACGGCCGATCGATCATCTCGTCGAGGATACCCTGGCTATCAGGGGAGGGAATCTCGACCACCCGATCCGGCAATCCCAACTTCCGGAGGTTCGTTCCCTCTCCCTCTCCATGTCAGAGATGGTCAACTCCCTGAAAGATATGATGGAGCGTCTTCAGGCCTCGGAAGAGGAGCTTCGACAACATAATGATGAACTGGAGGTGAAGGTGGAGGAGCGTACCGCAGCCCTCCGTGACGCCCATGATGAGGTGAACTTCTATCTTGATATCATCACCCATGATATCAACAATACAAACCATACCGCCCAGCTCTACCTGGAACTCCTCTCAGAGGAGAGTGATCCCACCCTTGCATCCTTCATTGAGAAGGTCAAACTCTCACTCAGAAAGAGTAATGAGATCATCGGCAATGTATCGACTCTGCGAAAAATTCAGGAGATGGAGAACGAACTCACCGCCGTTTCACTTCGATCAGTACTTGCAGGTGAGGCTGAACGTGATGACAGGATAACATTGACGATGAAGGATGACATCCTGGTTCTTGCAGATCCCCTCATCTCTCAGGCATTTACAAATATCGTGGATAACAGCCTGAAATTTGGTGGTGATGATGTTTCGGTCTCAATTGATGTCTCTGAAGACGATGATGAAGCAGTTATTCGATTCAGCGATACCGGCCCTGGCATCCCTGATTCAATAAAGCCGCATATCTTTGCAAGATACCAGCGTGGGACCACAGAACGGGTCCGGGGCAAAGGCCTCGGCCTCTTTATCGTCCAGACGCTCATCCACGATCGGTACGGGGGATCGATCCAGGTGATCGACCGTCTCCCCGGTGATCACACAAAGGGTGTATCGTTCATCATCAGGCTGAAGAAGGCTTCTAACGGTTTATGAGAATCGTCTTCTCTTCGGTATAGGCGTCAATGAAGGCGAGGCCATTCTCCCGGCCAAAGCCACTCTTCTTAATGCCGCCAAATGGCACCTCGGGCGGGAGTTTCATATGCTGGTTTACCCAGATGATACCTGCTTCCAGCGCCTCACTTGCACGCTCAGCAGCAGAAATATCCCGGGTCCAGATCGATGCACCAAGGCCGTACTGCGTATCATTTGCGATCCCGATGGCATCGTCGAGATCATCGGCCCGTATGATCGGAAGGACCGGACCAAAGATCTCTTCTGCATGTATCCTTGAATCCTCTGGAACTCCGGTACAAAGGACAGGGTTATAAAAGAAGCCGTTCTTCGGGAACTCTTCGTTCTTTCCTCCCCTGATGATGGTTGCCCCTTCATCGCGAAGCGTCTGCACCGCATCCTCAACTGACCGTCTGACTTCTGCATTATTCAGGGGCCCCATCATCGATCCGGGATCGGTTCCGTCACCAACCGTGACGTCCCTGAGTAACCGTTCGAGATGGGTGGTGAATGTATCATATATCCCCTCTTCGACGATGATCCGCTTTGGGGAGGTACAGATCTGTCCTGCATTATACAGTCGTAACCTGAGGGCTGCATCCGCCATCATTGCAGGATCCATATCTGAACAGATGATCATCGGATCATTGCCGCCGAGTTCCAGGGTAAGCCGCTTTATTGTTCTGGCTGTCACCCTGGCAACATGCTCTCCGGTCTCAATCCCGCCGGTAAAGGAGATCTTCCTGACATCCGGGTGTGCGATGAGGGGATCGCCTGCATCTCTTCCATTCCCGGTGATGATGTTGAGGACACCCGGTGGAAGGCCGGATCGGATCATCACCTCCCCGACAGCAAGAACCGCCATCGGTGCATTGATGGAGGGTTTCAGGACGAGGGTATTTCCGGTGATGAGAGCGGCGCCGATCTTCCATGCTGCGATCAGAACCGGCATGTTCCAGGGTATGATAGCCCCACAGACCCCAAGTGGTCTCCTCTGTATTATCCCGTATCCATACCGTGGAAGGCGGTCGGTATATCCTGCAGAGACGAGGGATGCCGATCCTGCATAGTACTCAAAGACTGCTGCGGCCCCAAGAACCTCGTCTTTTGCTTCTCTGAGAGGTTTTCCCTGTTCTGTGGTGAGAATGAGGGCAAGACGGTCTGCCTCTCTCCGAATCAGGGCTGCAGACTGCCAGAAGATCATCCCCCGCCGTGATGTTGGGAGGACTGACCATCTGCGAAAGGCATCTCCGGCTGCCATGACAGCTCGATCAACATCCTCTTTTCCGCCTTTTGGAACCTCACCGGCCGGCTTTCCATCTGCCGGATTGATAATCCGGGTGCGTTCTCCAGAGATCGATTCGGTGAATTGATCTGCGATCATCATCTGCATATACCCTGATCACCGGTATGAACAGATAATTGTGATGCTCGGAGAGGGTTCAGAAAGTATAACGGTTCATGGATTGAAAGAGTACCTGACAATGGAAGAGAAGTATTCATTCATCGCCAGGATGCCGGATGAGCCGGGCTCCCTCATCAAGGCGGCGGATCTTATCAGGCAGCAGAATGGCAATATCAACCGGATTCAGTTTGACAGGAGGATCGATAAAAATACGGTCTTCTTTGAGATGACCGCAACTAAAGAGAGGTATGAGAAAATCAGGGAAAGTCTTGGACACATCGGCTATCTCCAGTCCAGTATCCCTCCGGTGAATATCCTCCTCTTCCACATCTATCTTCCGATGCCACACCAGCCCGGCGCCCTCTATGATGTCCTCAATACCTGTGCAGAAGCAGGGGCGGATGTTGCCGGAATCGACTTCGATGATACCGGGCGGCATCCGGATCGCCTGACGATTCGTCTCAATGTCATCGACTCTCCAAAGGTCGATGAAGTGATCAATACCATCAAGAGCAGATACCGGCTTGAGATCCTCGAGTATGATACCCTCGGCGAAGCGCTGGATGAGACGGTCTTTTATATCTGTTTCGCCCAGAAGATTCGTCCTTTCATCGGAGAGATGGATGATGACTTCCTTCTGCCTTTCCTCGGCGATATCAATCATGTTGTTCAGGAGCTGACAAACCGGGGCGAGGATCCACACCTCGTCTTTGAGAAGATTCACCGGATCGGGACGTTCCTCGCTGAAACAACCGGCCCCGGATTCTATGCCGATCTTCAGCAGATCGCGGTTACCGGGGACTGTCACCTCACCTGCATCCAGCCTCCTGGTGGTGGCAGCATCTTCCTCCTTGATATCGGTGGTGAACGGCTGATGATCGATACCGGGTATGGCATCTATCATGAGGATATCGAACGTCTCCTCTTTGAAGCCGGGCTAAATGGGTTTGGGGATATTTCTCGCCTCATCTGTACCCATGCAGATGCAGATCACTGCGGAGGTTCAGGTTTCATTCCGGTAAAATCCCATCTCCATCATGGAACCGCTGCAATCATCGACTGCTCAAACCGGGGGTATGGCTCACGCAGCGAAGGCCTGATCCTGGAAGCCGTCTATACAGAGATCATCAATCTCTTCTCGCGGTTCACCCCACCTGAAGATCCGGTCCTCTTCCCATCTACAGTCCCTGGCTATCGGGGAATCTTTCCGATCATAGATAGCTTCACCCTCGCCGGTCACCGGTTTGAGGTCCTTGAGAGTCTCGGTGGTCATATCTATGGGCAGGTCTTTCTCCTTGCCCCGGATCTCGGCCTTCTCTTCACAAGTGATGCCCTGATGAATTTTGGAAGCCTGACTGAGGATCGGAAGGAGTATAATTCAATTGCCGATTTCCTCGTCACCTCGGTCAATGTGGACTCTGATCTTGCACGGCAGGAGCGGCGGGCATTGCTCGAACTGGCGGAGGAGATCGATAGCGCAATGAAACAGAGGGGAGGACGCTGCATCATCTGCGGAGGCCATGGTGCCGTCTCTATCCTCGATGATGATGGCAGAATGACTGCGTATGGAGAGATCAGGACATACCGCCATCCTGCATAATTCTTTTATCTTTGGCGGTCAATTTTCTACCATGGCATCACCCGTTCTGGCAGTCATCCTCTCTTTCTTCATCCCCGGTCTTGGCCAGTTCTATACAGGGCAGTTCTTAAAAGCAATCGCCCTCTTCATCCTTGCGGTTATCTTTGCAGGTCTTTCAACAGTTCTTATCGGGATACCGTTCTATCTGATCATCTGGATCTACAGTATGTATGACGCATATACAACTGCGGAGGGGAGATAACAATGTTTGAGGCACCCCTTCTTCTCCTGCTCATCACCGAGTTCATTGCCATCGTCTTTGTGGCACTCGGGTACCTGATCAAGGTGAAGCGGAAGACAAGCCTTATCGCAGGTTATGATCCGAAGACCTGTGCAGATCCCGAAGGATTGATAGCATGGGTTGGAAACAGCCTCATCGCACTCGGCCTGGGTGCTGCCGTCATCTTTGTTGCGATGCTCATCGCGCCGGATTACTCGGTCATCCTCTTCCTCGTCTATACGGCAGGGGTTGTGCCGATCGCTGCTATCATCACCGCAGTCGTCGCCCGGCGTTTTGATAAAAAATAGAAATTATCCGGAGCTGTATTTTTCAAGCTCCATATCCCGCAACTCTTTTCGCTTGATCTTTCCTGAGATCGTCTTTGGGAGATCAGCAACAAACTCGATGGCTCGTGGGTATTTGTACGGAGCGGTGACATTTTTCACATGCTCCTGTATCTCCCTGATCAACTTGTCTGATGGTGCACATCCATCCTTGAGGACGATGAATGCCTTGACGATAGTCCCTCTGATCGCATCCGGAGCACCCACGACGGCCGACTCCTTCACCGCCGGATGTTCAAGAAGAGCAGACTCCACCTCGAAGGGACCGATACGGTATCCTGAACTCTTGATGACATCATCGTCACGGCCGACGAACCAGAGGTACCCATCCTCATCCATCGTCGCCTTATCACCGGTATAATAGTAATCGCCAACAAAGACCTCGTTTGTTGCCTCTTCATTCTCAAGATATCCCCGGAAGAGACCGACCGGACGTGGATTCGTCCTGATTGCTATCTTTCCGACCTCCCCAACAGGGACCGGGTTGTACTCGTCATCCTGGAGTTCGATCTCCCATCCTGGAGAAGGCCGGCCGATCGACCCCGGCTTCGGCTCCATACAGGGGAATGTACCGACACAGAGCACCGTCTCGGTCTGTCCATATCCCTCAAAGATGGTTACACCCGTCGCTTCTTTCCAGACACGGATAACCTCCGGATTTAATGCCTCTCCTGCACTGACGCAGTGGCGGAGTTCCGAGAGGTCAAAGGCCTCGAGGTCGGCGAGGATCAGCATCCGGAAGATCGTCGGTGGTGCACAGAAGGTCGTAATCTCATACTTTTCAAGGAGTGGAAGAATCTCGGTCGGGACGAACTTCGTCCTGATATCATAGACGAAGACGCAGGCACCACAGATCCATGGCCCAAAGAATTTGCCCCATGATGATTTTGCCCAGCCGGTATCCGCGAGGGTCAGGTGGAGATCATTATCCCTGAGATCATACCAGTATTTTCCCGTTATGATATGGCCGAGGGGATAACTGTGATCCTGAAGCACCATCTTCGGCTCTCCGGTCGTCCCGGAGGTAAAGTAGATGACCATCGGGTCAGTTGCTTTCGTCTTCCGGAATCCGGAGAGCGGGGTAAGATGATGTGATACCGGTGCCGGATAGTCCAGTTCGACCGGGTAGCTGACCCAGTTTGGCAGCTCACCATCAACAACGAAACGGACCTTCACTGAGGGGCACTCCCGGCAAATCTCCTCAACCTTCCAGGCATTCTCCATATCGGTGATGATCATCTTGAAATGGCCGAGATTTACCCTGTATTTCAGATCCTTTGGCGTCAGCATCGTCGGGCAGGGGCAGAAGACTGCTCCGAGCTTGATGGATGCAAGTGCAAACGTCCACCACTCAGGCACACGCGGGAGCATGATGAGGACCCTGTCTCCCTTCCCGATGTCGCGTTTCATGAACATATTTGCGATCTGGTTTGAGAGGTTCATCAGGTGGCGGAAGGTGTAGCTCTTCTCGTCTCCGTTCTGGTTTACCCAGATCATCGCAAGCTTATTGCGGTCTTTCTTCGCCCAGTCATCGATTACATCAAAAGCAAAGTTATAGTACTCCGGGAGATCGATTGTATAGTTGGCATAGCCCTCTTCATAGTCGGGCATATTCGGCTCGGTTTCCACCATATATAGAAATATATCCTGAGGGGTCAAGAACCAGACGGTTTTGGATCACCGGCGGTCAATGATCCGTTTCGGCCTCCCCGGAACTTTATACAGCTCAAGCTCACCAGGCCCGGTGAAATGGAAGAGGATCTCAAGCGATCCACTATTATATAGCTCTTGTAGCTCTGGTTTGAACCGGAAGAATGCCTTCAGGAAGACCTCCTGGATCATATCTGTATCCGTTGTCTTTGGATCGTTGCATTCAAGACTCACACGGAGGATCGTTGTGTCTGTATCTCTTCCTCCATAGAGGAAGGCTTCATACTCACCGGTAAGATACTCCATATTCTCCTTCTGAAAAACTCCCCGCTCGACATCGACGCGGCAGAAGGATCGACCCTCAACCCAGAACCGTTCACCCTCACGCTCAGGTGTTTTAATCCGGAGTGATGTCCTCCCACAGATACACCGATCACGCGAGACGACCGCAGTTGCATCCTCAGTATCATAATTAATGAGCAGTGTTCCGCATCGTTCCCCTACAGGCAGGAGTTTTGTTAAGATGATCCGCCCGTACTCTCCGTCTTTTACAAAGTGATCCATCCGGGGGTTATAGAGATCCATGTGGATGAGATCCTCGGGGACATGAAGGCCTGCTTTTGCATAACACTCCCCGCACATCGTCCCCTCAGTACTCCCATAGGTATTATACACCTCACAGCCCCATAGGCTCGACATATAGGTCCGGGACGCCTCGGCAAAGCTCTCCCCCCCGACGACGAGCCTCTCGACCCCGGAGGTCTTTGGATCAATCCCCTCTGCAGTCAGCCGCCTGGCAAGCCGGATCAATTTGAAGACCGATCCGATGATAACAGTCGGCTTGTAGTTCTTCACCACCCGGACAGGAAATGTGCACTTTCCTTCCGGGATGATGGTACTCCCTGTCCGGCGTGCGGCGAGCGTCATCATATTTGCACCGACATTCATCCCGTAGCTTGCACAGACGACGATCCGATCCCCGGGAGCAATCCCATACGATCGGAAGATACGTGCGTACTTCTCTGAGTACCGAAGCCAGTCCTGCCATGTGAGAAAGAAGGCCTTTGGTGCCCCCGAGGTTCCGCTCGTTTCATGAATGGTATAGATCTCGTTCATTCGTGCGGAGAGAAATTCAAAACGTTCTGTGACGGGAGGCTGATTATTCCGGATTGTGCTCCCCGAGATGATAGGAAGCTCCAGGAGATCTTCGTGCTCCCTGATCGAGGAGATATCGATGGCATGCTCTCTGAACCATTTGCGATAGAACGGGGAATGTTCATTTGCGTAGTGAATGGTATATCTGACTCTTTCATCGATGACTGCATCAAGCTCGTCACGCGGCATCGTCTCGATCTTCTCGCGGAAATACCCTGTCTCGCCCATACGCTTTTTGATGCTATATGACCGGATATATCTTATCATAGACCGGGGAAGGTATTGGATCGCTTCTTTTTTCAATGCACAGATACGATCAGGTATAGGAATGGCATCTCATACACAACTGACCCCGGCGATGAAGCAGTTCTGGGATATGAAGAATCAGTATCCTGACTGTATTCTCCTTGTCAGGATGGGGGATTTTTACGAGACGTTTTATGAGGATGCAGTGACCTGTGCACGGGAACTCGACATCGTCCTGACGACACGATCAAAAGATCCCGAGGGGAATCCCATCGCACTTGCGGGTGTGCCGTACCATGCCGCAGAGACCTACATCCCACGTCTGGTGCGAAAAGGGTACCGGGTTGCCATCTGCGAACAGGTTGAGGATCCAAAGAAGGCAAAAGGTGTGGTGAAACGGGATGTTGTCCGGGTTGTGACCCCGGGGTGCGCCATCGACCCGATGATCATCGATGCTCCGGAGTCACGGTACCTGATGGCGATCCTACCGGACAGGAAGAACGAGTCCTTCGGCATCGCCTGTCTTGAGCTATCAACTGGTGAATTCTTCGTCAGGATGATTCAGAAAGGCGAGGGGAGAATGGGGATCGCCTCTCTCATCGAGGCGTCCCGGCCTGCTGAGTGTCTCATCCCTGAACGGACCGATCCGGCAGTTACCAGCCTTATCGCCTCTCTTGGGGTAGTCATTACCGAGCGGAGTCCGGCAGAGTTCGATCCCGCAGATAGCGATACCATCCTCTGCCGGCAGTTCGGTGTCGCATCGCTGGAAGGGTTTGGCCTCCGTGAGATGCCATTAGCTGTGGGTGCTGCAGGTGCTGCTTTCTCCTATGCAACCCGTACACAGAAGACTGCACTTCCGCACCTCTCAGAGATCAGGGTGATGCAGCCATCTGAGGGGATGATCCTGGATGCCGTCACCCAGAGAAACCTTGAGATCACCCGGACAGAACGTGGCGAAAAGAGTCGTTCAACCCTCCTTGGCACGCTTGATCTGACGAAGAGCCCGATGGGACGGCGGCGACTCTCAATGGAGATTACCGCACCCCTGACCAGCATATCCGCCATAAATGAACGTCTTGATCTGGTGGAGTGGTTCATACATCACCCCTTGATCCGATCAGATATTGAAGATCTATTGTCAGAGTGCAGCGATATTGAGCGGATCGCAGGGAGGATCGCCTATGGAAATGCATCCCCACGTGATCTCCTCTCCCTCGCGGGATCCCTTTCGTCTCTTGTGAGGATCAGAACCTGTCTCTCCGGAGAGGTACCTCCTCTTATGGATAAACTCTCCCGGGATATCGGACAGTTCGGGGATATCATTGCGCTGATCGAATCTGCAATCGCAGATGACCCCCCGCTCCTCATCCGAAACGGTGGTGTCATCCGTGAGGGTTATGATCCAACCCTCGACGAGCTCCGGAAGACAGCCGGCTCCGGGAGAGAATGGATTCTTACCCTCCAGCAGTCTGAGCGGGAACGGACCGGGATTAAATCGCTGAAGATCGCGTATAATCAGGTATTTGGGTATTATATAGAAGTGACGAAGCCGAATCTCACAAAGGTTCCTCCTGAGTATGAGAGGAAGCAGACGACGGCGACAGGGGAGCGTTTTACGCTTCCTGAACTTCGTGAATATGAGCGGACGATTGCCACCGCCGATGAACGGGCACTCCTCCGGGAGGCAGAACTTTACATACACCTCATCGAGGAACTCCGCCCGATGGTTCCGGCGTTTCAGAAGGCGGCACGGGCAACGGGGATGATCGATCTCCTCCTCTCATTTGCCCTGGTTGCAGAGAGGCAGGGGTACACACGCCCGGGCCTGACCGGGGGCGGATCTATCCGGATACGTGGAGGCCGCCATCCCGTCGTCGAGTCGACGGTTACCGGCGGGTACGTCCCGAATGATACAGACCTCGATACCGTCGGGGATCAGATCCTGATCCTCACAGGGGCGAATATGGCGGGAAAATCCACGTATATGCGTTCTGTAGCCCTCATCTGTATTATGGCACAGACCGGGAGCTTCGTTCCGGCAGATGCAGCAGAGATCGGGGTGATAGATCGGATATTCACCCGTGTCGGTGCCTCAGATGATCTCGCAGGCGGGCAGAGCACCTTCATGGTCGAGATGGTGGAGCTTGCATCCATCCTCAGGAATGCCACTGAGCGGAGCCTTATCCTGCTTGATGAGATCGGGCGGGGAACGAGTACCGTCGATGGATACAGCATCGCCAGATCCGTCCTTGAGTACCTTCATGGCAAGCGGCCCTCAGGGCCTAAGACCCTCTTTGCAACACATTTCCATCGGCTCGTCGAGGTTGAGGGGGAGTTATCCCGGGTCCGGAACTACCACTTTGCTGTCAGAGAGACAGAGAAAGAGATCACGTTCCTTCGAAAACTCATCCCGGGTGCGACAGATCGGAGCTATGGTATCCATGTCGCACGTATTGCCGGTGTCCCAGAGAAGGTTCTCATCCGTGCGGATTCGATTCTGAAAGAGGTGCTTGAAGAAGAGGAGCGGGGAGGAACAGAAGGCAGGCGGAGGCCCCGGTATACCCAGCTCCTCATCTCTGATCTGAGTCAGGAGAAACCTCCGGAGAGTCCTGTCCTTGCAGAACTACGGCAGATAGATATCGATCGTCTCAGTCCCATTGAGGCGTTGAATATCCTTTCTGACCTGAAGAAGAGAGCTGGTGATTAGATGATGGACAATCCAGTCATCCATATTCTTGATGAAGAGACCGTCTCACATATCGCGGCAGGAGAGGTTGTGGAACGGCCGGCATCGGTTGTGAAGGAACTGGTTGAGAATGCAATCGATGCCGGGGCGTCGAGGATCCGCATCGATATCAGGAGTGACCGGAGCGAGGTCAGACGTATCATCGTCACCGATAACGGCATCGGGATGAGTCCGGATGATGCCGAACGTGCTTTTCGACAGCATGCAACGAGCAAGATCAAAACCGCAGACGATCTCGGACTCATCCGGACACTGGGGTTTCGGGGTGAGGCACTTGCAAGCATCGCTGCAATATCCGAAGTCGTCCTCTCCACGAGAAGAAGAGATGATATTGCAGGAACAGAGGTTCACCTCTCAGGTGGGGCGATCACCTCAGTTTCTGAGTGTGGAACACCCCCGGGGACGATCCTCGAGGTCTCCGGCCTCTTCTTCAACACACCTGCACGGAGAAAGTTCCAGAGGACCATCTCAACGGAGCTTGCCCATATCTTCGATATGGTGGAGCGGACGGCACTCTCACATCCCGGGGTCTCTTTTCAGCTCCTTCACCAGGAGAAGGAGAAGTTCCGGACCTCAGGACGGGGGGATCTCCTTGATACGATTCAGAGCCTCTTTGGGGCAGATCTCTCCCGCCGACTCATTGAGGTTCTGCCAGCTCCGGGTGGAATCTCCATATCCGGGTTTATAGCGTACCCTCTTGTATCACAGAGGGGGAGATCCTCGGTGTATCTCTCGGTGAATGGTCGCCAGATAACCTCTCCCTCCCTTGCACGTGCGATCCGGGATGGCTTTGGGGAGAGTCTCCCAAAGGGTGAATATCCGTTTGCTGTCATCGACTGCAGGATGGATCCCGAAGAGGTCGATGTGAACGTCCATCCAACCAAGAAGGAGGTCCGGTTTTCATCAGAACGGGCTGTTGCTGATACGGTACGGGGAGCTGTCCGTTCTGCCCTGACGACCTCGGGTTCATTTCAGGTGCCGGAGATCAGGCAGAATCCGGCACCTGTCCCGATCAGAGATGGGGAACTCCATCATCCGGAACCGGTATTACGAACGGCTTCAGGTGCCGTGGAATTCCCCCGGCAGCCCGTCGTCGCCGAAGGAAAGGGTATTTATGGCCGAACCGACCGGCAGCTTCGCCAGACCGAGCTTCCCAGGAAGAGTCAGGAGATTCCACCCATCCCGTCAGTTCTCGGGCAGATTGATGGAACCTACATCCTCGCCGCGGGAAAGGATGGGGGTCTGCTGATCATCGATCAGCATGCAGCGCATGAAAAGATCGTATATGACAATCTCCGGAAGCAGACGGATGGTACAACCGCGTATCAGCATCTCCTTGAACCGGTGACGATCAGCCTTTCACGCAAGGATTCAGCCCTTCTCAAGGATGCACTAGAGGATATCGCTTCTGCCGGTATCATCCTTGAGGAGTTCGGTGGTGATACCTGGATGGTCCGTGCAGTACCGGCAGACGGAGTGAAGCTTGAAGAAGCTGATGAGATCCGATCGCTTCTTCTTGAATTGATTGAGGGTGTTCGGGGACCTGCAGGGGATCGACGCCTCCGGATGTACCAGACGATCGCCTGCAGAGCAGCGATCAAGGGAAATACCCTCCTCTCACAGGAGCAGATGGAACGACTCCTCTCCCAGCTCTTCACTGCTGCCCCTCCGTATACCTGCCCCCATGGGAGGCCAGCTGTTATCAGCTATGCGCCATCGGATCTTGAGCAGCTCTTCAGGCGAAGGTAGGATGAAAAAGGGCACATTGATTATCACCTCCTGCCTCACATGATATACTGTGAAATGGGGGATTCTTGGTGGCGGGCTGACTGGTGTGACGCTCGCCCGGCTATTGCATGAGGCAGGAGAGGACCCGGTTGTCTTTGAGAAGGAGGACCGGATTGGTGGTCTCTGCCGTTCCATGCGTCAGGATGGCTTCACCTTTGATCAGGGTGGTTCACATATTATCTTCTCACGTGACACCGATGTGCTCACGTTCATGCATTCCGTTCTTGATACCAATAAGGCTGAGCGGAAGCGAAATACGAAGATTTTTTATAAAGACCTCCTTGTGACATATCCTTTCGAGAACGGGCTCTATGAACTTCCTAAAGAGGATCTCTTCCTCTGCATCAACGAATATATCAGGACACTCATCGCCGCTGAAAAAGGGGAGATTCCCGCTCCTGAAAACTTCCGTGAATGGATTTATTGCACCTTCGGCCGGGGGATAGCTGAATGTTATCTTGTTCCATATAACGAAAAGATCTGGAACTATCCGACAGAACGGATGTCGGCACACTGGATGGAAGGGCGCGTTCCACGCCCCCCTGTTGAGGATATCATCCGGTCTGCGACCGGAATTCCAACAGAAGGATATACCCATCAGTCGGTCTTCTGCTATCCTGTCGAGGGGGGAATCGAAGCCCTTGTATCGGCAATTGCAGATCCGATCAAGGGGAAGATACATACTGACTGTGCAGTCAGCTCTCTTCGAAAGGATGGGGACGTATGGTTCATCGGAGATGGAAAGGACGAGTATCGGGTCGATGCGGTCATCTCCACGATCCCGCTCCAGTATCTCCTGCCAACTCTTTCTGAAATCCCTTCTTCGGTCGTGGAGGCCTGTAATAATCTCCGTTACAACTCCCTCATCTCGGTCTGTATCGGATTTGAAGGGAGGGTCCCTCCCCTCTCCTGGGTTTATATCCCTGACAGCGCCACAGGCCATTTCAACCGGATATCATTCCCATCAAACTACAGTGATGCGGTCGCCCCGCCCGGCCATGCATCGATCCTTGCCGAGATCACTTATAATGACGGAGATGTCATCTCAGAGCTGACCGATGAGGAGATACTCGATGATACCATCTCTCACCTGATCCGGATGGGCTTCATCCCTGAGGATGCCAATATAGTCACCCGTTCGGTCGCCCGTTCGGAGTTTGCCTACGTCGTCTATGATCTTGAGTACCTCAGGAATATTCAGATTGTGCGGTCCTATCTTGAGGATCTCGGCATCCACCTCGTCGGGCGTTTCTCGCAGTTTGAATATCTCAACATGGATGGTTGTATCCGTAGTGCTCTTCAGTTTATGGAGGAATTATGAGAGTGAATATCTTTGTTGAGGATATCTTCTTCTTCAAGTACCTCGGCTGTTCAACCCTGGCAAAGACACTCTTTCGGGGGATATCTGCATCAAACTCTATTGATGCTCACTGGAACTCCTATAATGCCGATTTTGATCTTGTTCATTATCATAGCTTCGGACCGATGACGCTCACCCATAAATCATATAGTGATGGGGTCAAGGTTCTGACGGCACACTCGACCCCCCGTTTAAATGACGGCAACATCGCCTTCTCTTCCTTCATAAACAACCAGTATCCGAAGATCTACTCGAAGTTCGATCATATCATCGCAATCACACCCCCAAGCCTGCGCGAGATCAAGGAGATGCTCCCCGATATGGAGACAACCCTTATTCCAAACGGGGTGGATCGAGAGAAGTTCAGGCCCGACAAGGAGAAGAGAGACCGCTTCCGGGGGTTCATCGGGGTTTTGGACACAGATATCGTCGTCCTGACTGTAGCACAGGAGACGCCGAGAAAAGGGATCTATGATTTCCTCAACCTTGCAAAGCTTTTCCCTGATGTCACCTTCGTCTGGGTTGGAGGGTACCCATACAGCATCTTCTCAAAGGATTATGCAAAGATCGAGTACTGTAAGCGAAATGCAGGAAAGAACGTCATATTCACCGGATTTGTTCCTGATATCACCGAGGCGTATGCAGGAGCCGATATCTTCCTGATGCCGTCGTTTGCCGAGATCATGCCGATGGTCCTCCTTGAAGCTCTCTCAAGTGGCGTTCCGGTCATCGCCCGTGACATCCCGGAGTTTCGGGAGGTCTTTGGGTGTGCTGCCCTCCTCTTCTCGGATATTGAAGGGGCGGCAGCCCATCTGAGGGATGAGCCAGAGATCAGGCGTATCCGAACCATCGCGAGGCCATTTACGGAACGGTATGATATCAGGAAGATTGCAGACGAGCATATTGCGACATACAGAAGACTGGTGAACGAGGCATGATATCTGTCATTGTACCAACCTATAACGAAGAGGGAAATATCGAGGCCTGCCTTCAGAGCCTCTCAGACCAGACGATCCCACGATCGGACTATGAGATCATCGTCGTCGATGGCAACTCACGCGATGCAACCCGGACTATTGCAGAGAAGTATGCAGACTCGGTCTTCATCCAGACCAGTGCAAAGGTCGGCGGTGCACGCAACGATGGTGCTGTAGCATCAAAGGGGGATATCATCGCAACGACGGATGCCGACTGCCTCCTGCCGAGAGACTGGATTGAGCGTGTTGCAGCAGGATTTTCCGATCCTGAGGTAGTACAGCTGTATGGCCTTGTGGATCCACGTGAGCCTGGAATCAGGCATATCATCTCGCTCGCCTTTGCCAACGCCTTCTCTCGGATTGGGCACTCTACGAACACCCTTTATTATACACTCGGATGCAACACGGCATTTCGGAGGGAGTCCTTCTTTGAGGCAGGGATGTACCGGACCATCGATGCAGGGGATGATCTTGAGATTGCGCGACGAATGAGAAAGCTTGGCAGGGTCCGGCTCGACAGCAGGCTCCGTGTCCGGTTCTCTATGAGGCGTTATGTCCAGTTTGGGACGCTCAAATCCCTGTATGAATGGCTCTATATCACCGTGAAGGGTGGGGATGATGAGAAGTACCAGTACTCCAGGCGTGAGTACAAGTGATTAGAAGAGGCGTGTCTGTCTGCTTCCGGCAATCGAAAGATACGGGAGTGCATGCCTGAGGATAACCCCTGCCTCCTTCAGGAGTGCCGGTGATATCTCCCTCCCTCTCTCTCTGAGTACCAGAATACGTTCTGCTGCCTTGGGCCCGATACCGGGGATCCTGAGCAATTCCTCCCTGCTACCTGATGCCGGGTCAAGAAGGTGTGATTCGGCTGCATGTATCTTCGGATCGCCCGGGAGGAGCATCCCATCATTACCAAAGGCAGGACGAAGTTCCTCTTCATTGTATCCATATGAGCGAATCAGTGCATCGACGGCATAGAGCCCTTTTACACGTGCCGGATCTGCTCTTTCTGCCCCCTGAAGCGGGGTCTTCTTAAGGGGCGTAAAGCCGGAATAATAGATTCTGGCAGGCTGGTATTTCCGGTATTCAGACGCGATGAAGGAGAGGATCTCATCATCGCCTTCTCCTGCAGCCCCGACGACGATCTGGGTGGTATGCCTGCCGGGTGCTTCTTCTGCAATCCATGCATGCCTTCTCAGGAGGTCGGATTCATAGTTCTTTACAGATGCGATCTCAGAGAGGCGACTTTTACCAACTGCTTCGAGATTGATACTTATCCGATTCGCAATACGTGCCGCCTCGGCGATATCCCCTCGTAATGCTCCGGGTACAATCTTCAGGTGGAGGTATCCGGTAAAGCCACCCTGCCTGAGGAGTTCTCCGGTCCGGAGGAGCTTCTCCATACTCTCATCAGTATCACGGGGGATACCTGTTGAGAGGAAGAGGCCGTCTATCACTTTTTCCCTCCAGAGCTGGAGGACAAGCGAGGCGAGTTCGTCTGGAGAGAAGGAGACGGGTGATTCGTTTCTGCATATGGCACAATATGCACAGTCAAAACTACAGCCCCCATCAAGAAGGCACTTCAGATACCGTCCTTTTACCATACCTGAGCGCATATCTCCGTTTGGGAGGGTGAGATCGAAGCAGGATCGTGAGAGTACCCTGAGCTTCCGAAGCTGTTCTGACATTCCAGGTGATCATCTGAGGGAAGAGATGATAGTCTCAAGGGCCGGAGGGTGAAAGTGTTCTTCCCTTCTGATGATGGAGCGAAAGCGGGTTTTCGACCAGCGGGAGAAGTCTTATATTCACCCTCTCCCTCTCACTCTTCTGGAGAATAGTATGAGGGAGTTGGTCTGTACTATCTGTGGAAAGAAAGCAGTTGGGTGTCAGGTGTTTGGCTGCTGCGGATCCTATGTCTGCCATGAACATGCAGATAAACCTCTGCAGGATCTGAAACCCGGAGAGAAGCTCGATCTCGGTGGGAGATATTACCTTCGCTTGAAAGATGAATCCAATGAGGAGGTTGATACCTCTGTTGATACGGAGGGGGTGGAGTAATCAGCCAGAGGCCGGGGATTCCCCCGGCACCTTAAATGATAAGTCTCCTCCTCATCAGGTTCAGCCCGATCACAAAGAAGATTGCCGCAACCCCGATGATCCAGATGATGTTATAGAGGATCAGGGGCGAAAATTCCGCTGCTGTGATGGCCCGGTTCAGGCTGACGACGTTGGCAAGGGGGAGGAGGCCGAATGCAAAGTACTGAAGTGACTCCGGAAGTATGGATATTGGGAAGAATGTCCCTGAGAAGAGGAACATTGGGGTGATGAAGAGAAATGCCGGATAGTTGAGGGAGTCGATGCTCGGGGTGATTGCAGTAAAGCAGATGCCGATACTGGCAAAGAGGATGCCTGCCGGGATGGCACAGGGGATCAGAAGCAGCGAGATCGGCAGATCGATGACTCCAAAGAGGAAGAGGACCGGTATCATCAGTCCGGCATAGATTGTCCCTCGGGTGGCACCCCAGAGAATCTCGCCGGTGACAATATCCTCAATTGAGAGCGGTGTTGCGATGATCGCATCAAATGTCTTCTGATAATACATTCTCACATAGCTTGAATAGGTACACTCAAAGAAGGCTGAGTACATAACCGATATCGAGACGAGAGCCGGGGCAATGAAGACAGGATAGGGGATGCCGTTCACATCCTCGATGAGTGCCCCGACACCATACCCGAGAGCGAGAAGATAGAGGACGGGCTCGACGAATGGAGGGATGAAGTTGACTTTATACGTCCTGATGAATGCGTCAAAGTTCCTCCGCCAGACAGCCAGTGACCCTCTTGAGATCTCAGTTAATCCAAAGTATCCCATATCTTCTACTCCCGAAGCGTCCTCCCGGTGAGCTTCAGAAAGACATCCTCAAGGGTCGCCCGGCGAACAGTGACAGTCGTATGACGGCATGATTCCATCAGCGTATGTGCAATAGCCTGAGGTGTTGCAGTCTGTACCTGGAGGAGATCACCGAAGATATCATAGGAGATATCCGCAGCTTCCAGGCAGGAGATAGCCTCAGGAGTCGGGGTGGTCTCGATGATCTCGGATCCGGCATACTCCCTGACAAGTTTCTCAGGACTCCCCTCAACAAGGATCTTTCCATGATCCATGATGACAAGACGATCGCAGAGCCTTTCTGCTTCATCCAGATAATGCGTCGTCATTACCTGGGTACATCCTTCTGCCTTCAGATGGCGTAATTTCTCCCAGATCAGGTGGCGGGCCTGGGGATCGAGGCCGATGGTGGGTTCATCCAGTATGAGGAGCTGTGGATCATTTATCAGCGCCCGTGCAATGATGAGGCGCCTCTTCATCCCTCCTGAGAGCTTCTCAATCAGAACATCCCTCTTCTCCGAAAGTTGCATGAATGCAAGAAGCTCTTCTGCCTTCGTCTCGGCATCACGGCGGGGTATCCCAAAGTAGCGGCCATAAATCGTCAGATTCTGGAATGCAGAGAAATCAGGATCAAGATTATTCTCCTGGGGTACAATCCCGAGGCGCTCTTTAATCTTCCGTGCATCTTTGTTGACATCCATTCCAAAGACGGAGAGGATCCCTCCGGTCTTGGGTGAGACGCAATGGATCATCTTCATTGTTGTCGTTTTTCCGGCACCATTTGGTCCGAGAAACCCAAATATCTCCTTTTCTTCCACCGCAAAGCTGATCTGGTCAACAGCTGTCAGGTCAGGGAACCGCTTCTCAAGCCCATGTGCTGATATCACCTCCATATAACTACCTTGCTCTCTGTTTGTCTGGTTTGAGACAGGGTGAATCGGACTCCCCGGCATGACTATGATCGTATCGTCTCTTATGTCTGTGCATCACATAGTACCTGAGTGATAGGTACGCTATCAGGCCTTTATCAGGAGAAGAGATGAGCTGGCAGGATATTACAATATCGGTCATCACATTTCTGCTCGCTGCCATGCTCCTACCCCAGCTCGATGATGTGATCCGCCGGGGAGCTGTGGTTAACTTCTTTACAGCGTTCTTTACGAGTTTTCTTGCCTTTACTCTGACATTCATCTTCGCGACCCTCAGCCTCTGGACAGCAACAATCGGGCAGACCACTGTTGCCACGGTCTGGCTTCTTCTGGCATACTACTCCCTCAGAAATGTTCGCGATATGCAGTATCCGGATCAATCCGTTTTTTTTGTGGCACGCGATCATCTCGGGGTGTGGTTGATGGGCATTTCATATGTTCTATCACGTTTTTTCAAGGCTTTCTTAAGAAAAGGATGATATTACTCTCTTTCTCCCCGCACAAGTGATATGATAACGCCGATTGAACAGAGCCCCATGTAGATGAGGAAGGCCATTCTCTGGGCCGCTATAAAGTCTGCGGCCTGTCCGGGTCCGATCTCCATCGAGCCGATGAAGATGGTGAAGAGGAAGAGGGTGATCCCCATCGAGAGGACCATCCCAAGCTGCCGCATCGTCGCTACCGTTCCGGATGCAACACCATACTCGCTGCTTTGTACCGATCCCATCACGGCATTGGTATTTGGGGAAGAGAAGAGGGCAAATCCAAATCCGAGAAATAATAGGGCGAGAATGATTGTTGGTATCGTCGTCCCGGCAGTAATGGTTGCAAGGATGAGAAGACCGACTGCATTGAGTCCCATACCAACGGATGCGACATACTTTGGATCGATTCGATCTGATAACCGCCCCGCCCATGAGGAGAAGAGGACCTGCATCAGGGGCTGACTGACCAGGATCAGTCCGGCACTCTGTGGATCTATCCCCTTAACCACCTGGAGATACAGGCTCAGCAGAAATGCAATAGCAAATGTAGCGCTATAGTTGATGAGGGCAGCAATGTTTGAGAAGGCAAAGACTCTGTTCCTGATAAATATCCGGATATCAAAGACAGGAAATGCGGTTCTTCTCTGATATTCAATAAAAATCGGAAGGAGGATGAGTGCAGAGATAAGAGAGATGACTCCTTTCATCGATGTGATGGATGTGATACCATATATCCCAAGGAAGATCATGCCTGCATACATTCCGGCCCCTGCGAGATCGAATGGTGGAGCTTTGGGGTCTCTCCAGTCTTCATCAAGATAGCGGTGTACCATCACGAGGACAATCATACAGAGTGGAACAAGTGCAAAGAAGATGCTCTGCCATCCGAGATAGTGGGTCAGCACCCCGCCGATGACAGGGCCGAGGGATAGGCCGGCGTAGACACCTGTTACATTGATCCCGAGGGCCCTGCCGCGCTCCTCCTTCGGATAGGCTGATGTAAGGATCGCAACCGACGTTCCAAAGATACAGGCACTCCCGATCCCCTGGAGGGCTCGTATCCCTATCAGAACCATGATTGACGGAGAGAATGGGGCAAGAAATGCTGTTAATCCGATGATAAGAATTCCAATGGTAAATATCTTCCTTCTCCCATAGATATCAGCCATTTTCCCTATCGGGATGAGGAACATCGCACTTGCCAGAAGGTAGACTGTCGGTATCCATCCGAGGAGGATAGCATCAGCACCGAATTCAGAACCAATCTGTGGGATTGCAAGATTGACCATGGACCCGATGAATGGAGTCAGAAACGATCCCATCGTCGAGACGATCAGAACGGCACGAAGAACGGATCTGTCATACATGGTATCCTGCATCCTGCTCACAAACCTGTTGGGAGTCTCCATGGATGACTCCTCCGGTACTCATTCGGGACACCATTATATACTCAGAGGAATAACATTATTTTATGCGTGGTGGATGCTTTTTCGCCGGTGAATGTTTTTATCTCCGGTAGCAGAGCGTATGAACCTTCCGCAGATCAGTTTTTAATTCGACCTGTTAAGCCCGTAGCTTGGGCTTTTTATGGTTTTTATCGCTATTTTAGATATGCCTGATGAGACAGCCGGCAGGTTGTTCTCGATGGGCGTGTATCTGGAGGTTTGGTAGTATGTATGGTAAAGATATTCGTATTGAACGTATCATGGATCGAAAAACGAAAAAGATGATCATCGTCCCGCTCGACCATGGGGTCTCACAGGGTCCTATTCACGGCCTTATTGACCTCTGTGGAACGGTTGATGCCGTTGCTGAGGGTGGGGCAACAGCCGTTCTTGGCCATGTGGGGCTTGCCCTTCATGGCCACCGGCGATCCGGAGAGGATATAGGGCTCATCCTTCACCTCTCTGCCAGTACATCTCTTGGTCCGGATCCAAACAACAAGGTGATCGTCAACAGCGTCACCCATGCCCTGAAGATGGGGGCAGATGCTGTCTCGGTACATGTGAATATCGGGGCAGACTCCGAGTCTGCGATGCTCTCCGATCTCGGGAGAATCTCGATTGAATGTATGGAATGGGGGATGCCACTCCTTGCGATGATGTACCCGAGGGGCAGAAAAATTGAGTGCGAAAGCGATGTGGAACATGTCAAGCTCGCCGCGCGGGTGGCAGCAGAACTCGGTGCAGATCTCGTCAAGACCGTCTACACAGGTGATCCCGACTCATTCCGTGAGGTGACAGAAGGGTGCAGCGTCCCTGTCGTTGTGGCGGGCGGGTCGAAGATGAATGATCGTGAGATGCTTGAGATCGTCGAAGGGTCGATGCTCGGTGGAGCTGCAGGGATTTCTATCGGGAGAAATGTCTTCCAGCACCGGGATCCTGCTGCATTCCTCACTGCTGCCCGCGCAGTCCTGATGGAACAGCGTTCAGTTGAAGAAGCACTGGAGATACTTGAGGGGGGAGAGAAATGATAGGAAAACAGATACGACTTGAGAGGATAATGGATCGTAATACAGGCCGCAGCGTCATCATACCGATGGATCATGGCTTCACACTTGGCCAGATTGAGGGACTCCTTGATATGCCAAAGATCGTCGATGATGTCAGTGCAGGTGGGGCAAATGCCATTATTCTCCATAAAGGTATGGTCAAAGGGGGGCACAGGCGGAGAGGCAGGGATATCGGACTTATCGTCCATCTTTCTGCAAGCACGTCAATGAACCCGGATCCGAATGATAAGGTCTTGATCTGTACCGTGGAAGAGGCGATCACCCTTGGTGCCGATGCCGTCTCGATTCATATCAACCTTGGTGCTCCACAGGAATCGAGGATGATCGAGGCAGCCGGGATCATCTCACAGGAATGCAACCGGTGGGGGATGCCGCTTCTCATCATGATATACGCCCGTGGAAAGGATATCGATCCTGATGATCCCATCGCCATCGCCCATTGTGTCAGGGTTGCAGAAGAGCTTGGGGCAGATCTCATAAAGACCAATTACCCCCGGGATAAAGAGGCATTCAGACGGATCGTTGCCGCCTGTTCAGTCCCGATCCTCATCGCCGGTGGGGAGAAAGGGGGCGATCTTGCGGCACTGGAGATGATCGACGATGCCATCGACTCCGGGGGATCAGGCGTCTGCATGGGAAGGAATGCATTCCAGCGAGAGAATACCACAGAATTTGTCCATGCGATCTGCCGGGTCGTTCATGACCGTGATAATCCGGCGGCTGTTGAGAGGCGGCTTGCATGAAGGAGTTCTGGGTTGAGATCCGGCCCTGGAAGAAGGAGGCTGCACTTGCTGCGATTGAGGGGGGAGCAACCGCGCTCCTCCTCGATACTAAGGAAGATGCTGCGTCGCTTGCCAGGATTCCGATCATCGCACCTGATGGCGATCTCCTTGAAGGCAGGGACTTCCGGAGGGTAGAGATCACTGATAAGGCATCTGAGGAGAAGGCGGCAGAGTCTGCCCGTCTGGGTCCTGTCATCGTGAGTACAACCGATTGGACGGTGATTCCACTGGAGAATCTCGTGGCAGTCTCAGATCGTATTATTGCCGGGGTGGAAGATGAGGCTGAGGCTGAACTTGCCCTTGGCATTCTTGAGAAAGGGGTCGGGGGACTTCTCCTGACATCTGATGATCCTGATATCATCCGGCGTGTCGCCGCTCTCATCGAAGGGGGTGCCGGAACAGTCCCGCTTGTCCCCTTGACCATCACCGGGATCACCCCTGTCGGTGTCGGGGACAGGGTCTGTATCGATACCTGCTCCCTCTTCGCTGAAGGGGAGGGGATGCTCGTTGGTAATACCTCCTCTGCCCTTCTGCTCGTTGCCGCCGAGACACTTGAGAACCCCTATGTCTCACCCCGTCCATTCAGGGTGAATGCAGGGGCGGTCCATATGTATATCCTCGCCCCGGACGGCAGGACACGGTACCTCTCCGAGATCGGAGCAGGAGATGACGGGACTGCCGTCGCAGAAGCGGGTAAAACCCGGACGGTCGCGGTTGGACGCGTGAAGATCGAACGGCGTCCTCTTCTTCTGATCGAGGCGGAGGGTGAGGGGCAGACGGCTAGTGCCATTATCCAGAATGCTGAGACGGTACGGCTCGTTGGCGAAGACGGGGTTGCACGGAGTGTCGTGGAGCTGAAGCCGGGTGATCGGATACTTGGCCATCTGATGAAAGGAGGGCGGCATTTTGGGGTTGCCATCGATGAGACCATCCTTGAGAGATGATGGCCGCAATGTCGGGATCATCGGAGGAACCGGCCGGATGGGAGAGATCTTCGCCAGGGTCTTTGAGGCAGCAGGCTGTACAGTTGAGGTGATCGGCCGGGCTGATCCTGGTGAGTATCGTACCCTTGCCCGGCGGTGCAGCGTGATCCTGATCTCGGTACCGATCGATGTGACCGAAGCGGTCATCTCTTCCGTCACTCCGGTACTTGAAGAGGATCAGTTGATCGCAGATCTCACCTCTCTCAAGATGATGCCGGTCGCTGCGATGATGGCATCACGGGCTGAGGTGATCGGTCTCCACCCCCTCTTTGGACCGCATATGGCGACCCTCGAAGGGCAGAAGATGATCATGACCCCCGCACGCTCCTCTCAGGCGACGGCAGACTGGCTCAGGGAGATCTTCGAGGCGGTCGGGATGTCCGTCACCGAAGCTACTGCAGAAGAACATGATCATGCGATGGCGGTGATGCAGGGGCTCATCCATTTCCAGAGTGTGGTGCTTGCAATGACCCTCAGGAGATTGGAACTCCCGATATCCCGCCTCCTCCCGTTTGCAACACCGAATGCGCATGCATCCCTGGCCTTTATGGCACGGACGCTTTCTCAGGATGGCGGGCTGTACGGTGGAATGCTCCTTGGAAATCAGGAAATCCAGAAGATCCTCGCCACGTATACCCTCTCCATCAATGCATTGGAGGATACGATTGGATCAGGAGATCTCGAGGCATTTGTCAGGGAGTTTGAGATGAATGCCGACTTCGCAAAGGAATTCTCTGATGCAGCGCTTCCGCTCACCGACCGCCTCCTTGACACGGTGGTGAGGGAATGGTGATCGCTGCCTTGGGGCCTGAAGGTACGTTCAGCCACGAACTTGTCGTCCGTCTCTGCAGGGAAGAGCCGCTCCTCCTCCCGACCATCTCACGGGTATTTGCAATGGTAGAGAATGGCGAGGCGATCGGCTTTGTTCCGATCGAGAACAGCGAAGCAGGGGGTGTGGGCCCGACCCTGGATGGCCTCTGCGACTATGATGTCAGTATAACCGGGGAATGCTACCTCCCGGTCCACCACCACCTTGCATCATCCTTGAGTCTGGATGAGATCACGGTGATATATGCTCACCCACAGACCCATGAGCAGTGCAGTCGTGCACTTGACCGACTCACTATTCCCGTGATTCATACAAGCAGCAATGCAGAGAGTGCATTACTGGCAGATTCGAAGGAGGGGGCGGCGGCAGTCATCTCGGATGGTGCCGCAGCCTACTATCATATCCCGATTATCCTCCGTGATCTCCAGAACAGCCGATCGAATACCACGCGGTTCATCAGGATAGATCGGGATCCATATACCGAAGGGGATGCGGTCAAATGCAGTATTCTCATCGATCCTGCGCAAGATTCCCCCGGCCTCCTTCATGCCCTCCTATCACCGTTTGCAGAGAGGAAGATCAACCTCTCACGGATCGAGTCCCGCCCTTCCGGCCGGGGTATCGGGAGTTACCGGTTCTTCCTTGATTTTGAGGCAGTACCAACGGCGAATGATGCACTTGCTGTCCTGAAGAGGAAGGGGCTGGTGCGGGAATTTGGTTGTTATCCACGCCTTGAGGTGCCGGAATGATAGTTCATCTGGAGAAGAGGCAGGACCCTGTTGATCTGGTTATACAGGCTCCCCCTTCGAAGAGTTATACCCACCGTGCCTTCATCGCCGCAGCACTTGCAGATGGGGAGTCCTTCATTGAAGATCCTCTCATCGCAGAGGACACACTTCTGACCCTCCAGGCACTCAGGACCCTTGGAGTAAAAGTTGAAGAAGAAGAGGGGGGCATTCGTATTCATGGAACCCGGGGGGCTCTTCGGCCGGGGCGGCCTGTCACCATCGATCTGAAGAACTCGGGAACGAGCATGCGCCTCCTTGCATCCGTCTCACTTCTCGCCGATCATCCGGTCATCCTCACCGGAAGTCCCCGTATGTGTGAACGCCCGATCGGGGATCTCGTCGAAGCAATCAACCGTATCGGGGGGACAGTCCGGTACCTTGGCCGTCCGGGCTACCCGCCGATTGAGGTCTCCGGCAGACTGCTTGGTGGGCAGGTCAGACTTCCATCTGGTGTCAGCAGCCAGTTCGTCACCTCCCTCCTGATGACCGCCCCGTATGCAGCGGAACCAATCGAGGTGCGGACCGGGGAGAACCCTGTATCAGCCAGTTACCTTGGCATCACCACTGATCTGATGAGAAACTTCGGTATCAACGTAGATGAGAGCAAACCGGGTCTCTTTCGGGTCCCCAATACCTCGGCATATCTTTCCCGGAGATACTCCGTCGAGGGTGATTACTCCTCTGCATCGTATTTCTTTGGCATCGGAGCCATCTGCGGAGGAGAGGTGACAGTGACAAACCTGAAGAAGGGATCCCCGCAGGGTGACCGGGGTTTTCCCGCCATCCTTGAGATGATGGGATGCCGGGTACAGTCCGGAGAGACCTCGGTTCATCTCCGGATGGAAGGCCCCCTCTCAGGGACAGATATCAATATGTCTTCGATGCCCGATACCGTCCAGACCCTCTCTGCGGTTGCTGCGTTTGCAGACAGCCCCACAGAGATTACTGGTGTTGGACACCTCCGTCATAAGGAGAGTGATCGGATCGAGGCTATCAGGCGTGTCCTTACGGCATTGGGTGCGGAAGTGGTCGCATCCGGCGATGCAATCCGGATAACCTCCGGCAGACTGCACGGTGGAGTTATTGATCCGGAGAATGATCACAGGACTGCGATGAGTGGTGCTCTTCTTGGACTTGGGATTGGTGATGTCAGCATTCTGGATGCAGGCTGTGTTGCCAAGTCATATCCTGCTTTCTGGGATCTCCTGATGGAGGCGGGATTATGGAACGGTATGTGATCATCGGTCTGCGGGGTACCGGGAAGTCAACGATTGGGAGATTGCTGGCAGATAGGATCGCTGTTCCCTTCCATGATACCGATGCCCTCATTCAGGGACGAACTGGTCTCCGTATCCCTGAGATCTTCTCCAGGTATGGTGAGGAAGAATTCAGGAGGATTGAGCGGGAGGTGATCGCATCACTTCCGGCCGGCCCGGCAGTTATTGCAACCGGGGGTGGTGCGGTGATGGATCAGAGAAACAGGCTTCTCCTCCGGCAGGGGGCACATATCATCCTCCTGACAGCAGATCAGGCAACCCTCGCCGCCCGCACCCGGCGGAGTGGACGGCCTCCTCTCACCCATCTCTCTGCTGAGGAGGAGATACATCATCTTGCAGAGAGACGTGGTCCCATCTACCGTGGTTGTGCTGATCTCTGTATCAGCACCACCGGAGAGAATCCCGATCGGATTGTTGATCGGATCCTGAGCTGCCGGGGTATGACGGAGCGAAATATGCCCCTTGCCGGTCAATATTCTCTGGATATTTCCCGTGCTGATCTCAGGGATATGCCACTCATATCTGCCATTACCGGAAACCCTGTCTCCCATAGCAGAAGCCCGGATCTCTATAACCGGCTCTTTTCAGAATATGGCATCCCTGGGCGGTATATCTTTCTTCCGGCTTCGTCAGCAGAGGATGCGATCAGGGCGATGCGGGCCCTTGGTGCGAAAGGACTATCTGTTACGATCCCGTTCAAAGAGACGATGGTATCCTGTATCGATGAGCCCGATGAGGATGTCACCGCGATTGGTGCCCTGAACACTGTCGTTGGTTGTGGCGACCGCCTCTATGGCCATAATACCGACTGGATTGGTGTTCGGGAGCCTCTCAGGGATCTGGTGGGTTCTGATGCCCTCGTCGTCGGTGCAGGGGGTGCCGCCGCTGCTGCCGTCTATGCACTCCTTTCACTGGATATGCGGGTGCAGATAGCGAACAGGACCCCGGAACGGGGGGAGGTACTGGCAGAACGGTTCGGATGTACTGCCATCCCCTTCCAGGAGATCAAAGCTCCGGATCTGATCATCAATGCGACATCAGTCGGTATGAAGGAGAGCGATGGCTCGCCTGTCCCCTCCTCTCTCCTCAAGCCCGGGGTCACCGTCTTTGATCTCGTTTATACACCTCCGATGACCCCGCTCCTCAGGGAAGCATCGGCGGCTGGCTGCAGAATTATCAAGGGAACGGAGATGTTTATCTACCAGGCAACAGCACAGTTCCGGCTCCTTACCGGGATCGATCCCGATCCCTCGAAGATCAGGGAGGTACTGGGATGATGAATACCTTCGGCCACCTCTTCCGTGCCACCACTTTTGGGGAGAGCCATGGTCCTGCCATTGGCGTTGTGATAGACGGCTGCCCTCCGGGTATCCCTCTGAATGAAGCAGATATCCAGCCGCTTATGGAGCGGAGACGACCAGGACGTGGTCCGACGACCTCCCCACGAAATGAGCTGGATCAGGTTGAGATCCTCTCCGGAGTCTTTGAGGGGCAGACCACCGGCATGCCCATTGCGATCCTGATCCGATCAACCGGTGCAGAGAGCAGGGATTATGAGTCTCTCCGTTCGGTCGTCCGGCCCGGTCATGCAGACCGGACCTACCAGCAGAAGTACGGGATCCGTGATCACCGAGGCGGAGGAAGAAGTTCCGGCCGTGAGACCGCGGCACGGGTCGCGGCGGGGGCTGTTGCAATGAAATGCCTTGGCCTGAAGGGGATGACGATACGTAGCAGAATTACCGAGGTTCATGGTGTGTCCGATCCCGCACTCTTCGATGCGGAGATTTTGAAGGCAAAGGAGCGGGGCGACTCGGTCGGCGGCTGTCTTGAGGTAATAGCAGACGGCTGTCCTCCCGGTCTTGGTGATCCCGTCTTCGGGAAACTGGATGCCGCTATCGCAGGGGCGATGATGGGGATCGGTGCCGTCAAAGGGGTTGAGATTGGAGAAGGGTTTGCCTCTGCAGGAATGTATGGGAGCGAGTGGAATGATCCCCTCTTCAGATCAGGACCGGCGACGAACCATGCAGGGGGGATTCTTGGTGGGATCAGCAATGGAGAGCCGATATATCTGCGGCTGGCAATCAAGCCGACACCCTCCGTCTCCATCCCCCAGGAGACGGTTGACCTGGATGGTACTGAGAGGGTGATTGAGATCAAAGGACGCCATGATCCCTGTATCGTCCCGAGAGCACAGGTTGTTGCGGAATGTATGCTCGCGCTTGTTCTCATTGACGCACTGCTGATGCGGGATCGGTTCAGTGGTTTTGTATAAATTGTCCCGGCAGCCGGATCACCAAATCCGGCCCCCATTCTCCTGATGACACCGTGTTCCTAAGATGCCCCATCCCGGGTGAGGAGCGAGATGATCGCCCGCATCTCCCTGATATGGTACTGCCCGGCGGCAGTCGGCTCCCCGGCATGGCAGTATGCACAGGCCGATCCCATCATCAGGAAGAACGGACGGAGCCATGCGTATGCCGACCCCATGATCGAGAGGCAGATCGGCTTTTCCGCATCCAGAAGATACCGGAGCAGGAGCAGTGCATCCTCGTCTGTTCCGGGTGCAAGAACGATCTTAGGTATATCACCAAACCTTCGGAGCCGGCTGGAGAGGTTGAGAAACTGATCTGCATCAAGCATCAGGTCGGCATGGTAGGAGGCGACCACAATCTTTTGCAGGCCACTGATCCATCCTGCATGTTCAGAGAACCGCTCCTCAATATCGACCATATCGCAGAATGGAAGATACGGCTCAATTTGTCGCCTCCACTCATCAGGATCACCCGTGAACCGCCCTCCTTCGACAACACTCCGGAGGGTGAGAAGGATCCTCCCGCTCCAAATTTGTCGCACCCTGGCCAGATCATTTGCGGTCAGTCCGTCGATGAGATCAAGCCGGATTTCTATTGCCCAAGGGTCCTCTGCGACGACAGCCTCGAGATCTGTGAGTGAATGCAGTGACACAATCAGGTTCATTGGTCTCCTCGCTGGAGGAACTGCCCGGTTGTGATCCCTCCCCATGCAACCATTCGTATCTCCTCCTTCAATGCCTTCAGCTCTTCCGCACCTGCGGCTAATGCCTCATGATACGCCCTGCAGACGATCCGGGCATACGTTTTTGTCCTGCCCCGAACCTCGATCCCGAGGATGGCAACACCGGCATCGAGGATCAGATGCAGATGATCGATGAGACAGGTCTCCACAGCATTGCTGATGATGGTTCGGCACTCTGCATCCACCCTGACCGGGAAGAGTCGCCCGGTATGATCTGCGAGTGCAGAGAGGCGCACATCCCCGCCACCGGGGCAGGGGAATCTCCCTTGTGCAGGGCAGTGTTCGGTGATCATTGCTGGTACGGATCCCTGGACAAAGAGCTCGATCACCTCCCCCCCGGAGATGCCCAGACGCTGGACTTCTCTATATGAGATCTCATGTGAGAGGCTGAGTGATTGATGGTCCGGCTTCATCTCTTCGATCGCTTGACGGTTCATCAGGTTCAGCCCGGATGAGCCGGCAATCTCAATATCTGGTACAATTTCGCGGATCGCCTCTGCCATACCCACGCCCCCGACCATCACGCCTCGAAGCCCTCTGGCAGAGGCTTCACCCAGGATCGGCAATGCATAATCGAGGAATCGCTTTCGGGTTATCTCAGGAAACTTCCAGAAGCAGGTTGCACCATGCTCATTGCAGAGGGATATGATGCTGGAGAGATCATGAAGAACAGTCTCCTGCCACCTCTCTTTTGAGAAGACGGTCCGCTTCTCACAGGATGCGATAGGATGAGCCGGCTCATAGTAGATCCTGGTTGCTCCGCCATCAAGAGCTCCGGCCACCTCATCCATCGAAGAGGCATAGATGGCAAGTATCGGGGTATCAACCCTCTCTGATCGCCTCTCATCTTTCATTGACCTGAGACAATCCCGCCACCTCTCTTCTGCCGCTTCCAACTCCCGGGGGGGACCCGCTCTCAGCGCAGCCTCTGCAGCAGATATAAGATCCCGCCTCAGTTCTGTGAGCACCCTGATTGGGAGGAAGAGACCTCCGGGATATAAGATCGAATGAATTGTAATGGTAAAGCCGGTCTCGCCGGTCCTTGTCATGAGATCAATGATCGTCTCTTCAGTGACCGGCCGGGTCTCTGCCGGAACCATCGGAGAAGAGGATCGTGCCGAGATAGTGATCCCGCCTCCCCAGGGTGCGGATACGTATCCATCAAGCCTGAGATGATCCCCTTCCATCGATATAGAGAGTTCAATTTCGACTTTTCTCCCACCCCCACGATTATATGAGGCGATGGTTCCTGCTGCATCTTCCTCGACGGCACGTCGTTTATTAATGGCAACATCCATCCCCGTCTTCACCGGAACCGGCGTCTTCAAACGGAGTGTCCCTTCTCGTATCCTGACAGGAGCATGAACGTCACAACCAACATCATCCTCGCCATCTTTATAAAAGACGACTCCGTCCCCGCGTTCGGGATACGGTTTTGAGAGATCCCCGATGACTGCCTCCCCTTTGTTTCGATCATACCAGGTGACGGTGCCAAACCGGACTCCACGACTGTCAGGGCGATCTTCTGAGACGAGAGCAGTTCCCTTCGCTCCGAAGAGATGGCCTTCGGTGAACCCCCTGGAAAAGACGAAGGCGGAGTTGCAGAGTGCCTCCTCATCAGGTACAAACGTGCCCGATGCTATCTGATCGAGTGCCTTCCGGTACAGGGAGACGACTGTAGCGACATACGCCGGAGACTTCATCCGCCCTTCGATCTTCAGTGCTGCTACTCCCGCCGTGATCACCTCAGGCAGGCGGGTACATATGGCAAGATCCCGTGGTGAGAGGAGGTACCGTGGCTCGGTATTCACCCCTTTTCTAATAACTGGTCGTCCATACGGGTCTATATTGCCGATCACCGGCTGATACAGGCGCCGGCAGGGTTGTGCACAGGATCCCCGGTTGCCACTCCTCCCTCCGATGACAGATGAAAGGAGGCACTGGCCTGAGTAGCCCATGCAGAGTGCTCCATGGGCAAAGACCTCAATCCCGACACCGAGCGCATCTGCCTGACGGGTTATCTCTCTGACCTCATCGAGGGTGAGTTCACGTGCAAGGACGATCCTGGATATACCCTTTCTGGCAGCATATCGCAGCCCCTCGGTGGAGTGAATTGTCATCTGGGTGGATGCGTGGAGCAGGAGATCCGGAAGCATAATCCGTGCGATCCGCAGAACCCCCTGATCCTGAACGAGGATGGCATCCGTTCCAATCCGGTACAGGTAGAGGAGATAGTCACCGACATCAGGAATCTCGTCATCGGAAAGAAGGGTGTTTGCGGTGACATAGACCCGGATACCCCGTCCATGTGCATCAGATATGACCTCTCGAAGGGCATCATCATCAAAATTCGTCGCATACGCCCTGGCACCGAACCGTGTACCGGAGAGATACACAGCATCTGCTCCTGCTGCTACTGCAGCCTCAAACGCCTCCCGTGATCCCGCAGGGGCAAGGAGTTCAGGGATATCAGTACGCCTCTCCATCACGAGTACTATGGTATCCCTGGAGATAAAGAAAAGGTTCGGTGTGGGAGGGATACTATCTGATATCCACCCTCTCTCCGGTGATCATATAGTGGATCTTTTCGGCTGTTTTGCAGGCATGATCCGCACACCGCTCAAGGTATCGATCGACGAGGAGATACGTTGCACAGTAGGGAATAGTCCGGGGATCCTCCTCCATGATGCTTATGCAGTCTTCATAGATCAGGTATCGCAACTCATCGATGACATCATCGCGGCTGGAGAAGCCTTCCAGGATGCTGAGATCACGTGTCTGGAAAGCATGGAGTGAATCCTCAAGCATTGATAATGCACCTTCCGCCATCTCAGGGAGGCGGGCCATGCCCCTGATATGTATCCCCTCCGGGAGTTTGTATGTGCAATGACAGATATCTTTTCCATACCTCCCAATCCGTTCAGCTGAGGAGATGAGGTTCATGCAGCAGGAGATCGTCCGGAGATCGTATGCAACCGGCTGGTGAAGAGCTATCAGTTTCAGTCCCTGTTCTTCGAGCTGATCGCTGCGCAGGCTGAGAAAGACTTTTCTTGGGACACGAATCTCCTGGTGCATCGCCGGTTCATCGGTCTGAATACAGAAGTTCTCCATGCCCCCGGCTATCTCGCACGCAAGCTCCCTGTCGAGGGACGAGAAGGCGTCAAAGGCGTCACGAAGCATTGTGATTGCAAACCGGCTGTAACCACCGACTGATACCTGGTATGCTTCGAGTTCCTTGTGATAGTGATCTTTCATCTCTTTCACCCAAATCTTCCGGTAATATAATTTTCAGTCAGCTCCTCTTTTGGCTTTTCAAAGATGACTGGTGTCGAATCAAACTCTATCAGTCTTCCCATATACATAAAGCCTGTGTAGTCGGAGACTCTGGCTGCCTGCTGCATGTTATGGGTCACAATAACGACGGTATACTCGTCCTTCAACTCAGTGATCAGGTTTTCTATCTTCGCCGTTGCAATCGGATCGAGGGCAGAGCAGGGCTCATCCATGAGAATAATATCCGGGCCGACGGAGAGTGTTCGTGCGATACAGAGCCGCTGTTGCTGGCCACCGGAGAGGCCACGAGCCGCATCATGGAGCCTCTCTCTGACCTCCTCCCAGATGGCGGCCCCTTTCAGGCTCTTCTCGGCGATCTCATCGAGTTGTTTTCGATCTCTGACGCCATGCACCTTCGGTCCATAGATGACATTCTCATAGATGGACTTTGGGAAGGGGTTTGGCTGCTGGAAGACCATACCAATCCTCTTCCGGAGCTCGACTACATCGGTTGATCGTCCTGTTATCTCTTCCCCATGGTAGAGGATTGAACCTGAGATGGTACAGTCGGGGATGAGATCATTCATCCGGTTGAAACATCGGAGGAGTGTGGACTTTCCACACCCGGATGGACCAATCAGTGCGGTGACCTGGTTTTTCGGGATCTGTATATCGACATCGATGAGTGCCTGTGCTGATCCATAATAGAGATTAAGTGCTTTTGTCTCAAGTGCGTTATCCTGTTGTTTCATGGGTTGGTTTACCACCTCACTGTATTCTGTGCATGCTTCCTCATCAGTACTGCAACGGCGTAGATGCCTGTCACAAGGATGAGAAGAACAAGGGCTGTTCCATATTTTTGTGTATCTGCACCCGGTACATTGGTTGCCAGGATGAAGAGGTGATAGGGGAGGGCCATCACGGGCTCAAAGACCGAATCCGGCAGGAACCTCTTTGAAAAGACGACCGCTGTGAAGAGGAGGGGGGCAGTCTCTCCGGCGGCCCTTCCTATTGAGAGGATCGTTCCGGTGAGGATGCCCGGAGCCGCTGCCGGGAGGACGACCCTTGAAATGGTATGCCAGCGGGTTGCACCAAGTGCAAGGCTCCCATGCCGCAGGGAATCGGGGACGCTCTTCAACGCCTCTTCACTCGTCCTGATGATCGTCGGGAGAACCATCAGGGCAAGGGTGATCTGTCCGGCAAGGAGCGAGACTCCAAGGCCGACGAAGATCACGAGGAATGCGAACCCAAAGAGACCAAAGACGATCGAGGGGGTTCCATTGAGGAGATCATTTCCGGTCCTGATGATCTTCGTCATCTTGCCTTCGATGGTGTATTCATTGAGATAGATTGCCGCCCCAACCCCTATCGGAAGAGCGATGGCAATAGCGCCGACTACAAGGTAGATCGTTCCGACGATTGCGGGGAATATTCCTCCTGAGCGGCCGAGATCGCGGGGACCTTCCGTGAGAAACTCCCAGGTGATGGCAGAGAGGCCATTGCTGACGATATCAAAGAGGATGACGAAGAGTGTGAAGAGGACGAGGCCGGTCGCCGCGGTTATCATCCCAAAAGCAATTTTTTCGGTTATCTTTGGTGTGATGATCCTCTGTATAAGGAGATACGCTCCTATTGCTCCAATGAGGAGGAGGGCGCCACTCAGTCCCGAGATGACGGTTAATACTCCGATGAGAAGGATACATGCCAGCCATAAGCATACTGTTTTTACCTTCCCCTTCACTTCATGGGAGAGGAACGGTGTTTTTCCGGTTCCCATCTGGGCGTTCCGAATCCGGCCGAGGATGACAGTGGCTGAGAGATTGATAATGAGCGCTATCAACAGGAGGACGAGTGCGATCGCAAAGAGTGCATGGTAATGCGTACTCCCGATAGCAACCTCGCCCATCTCGATACCCAGCGTTGCTGTCAGTGTCCGAACAGGTGAGAGGATATTCCAGAGAGGATCCGGGATGATGGCGGCATTACCGGTGACCATCAGCACGGCCATCGTCTCGCCGATTGCCCGTCCCATACCCAGGATAACCGCAGCGGTGATACCCGAGAGTGCCGCAGGAATAATAACACCGATAATAGTCTGCCATCGGGTGGCGCCCAGTGCAAGAGAGGCTGCACGGTACTCCTGAGGAACACTCGTTATTGCATCCTCGGAGACCGAGATGATCGTTGGAAGCGCCATTATCCCCAGGATGATCGATCCGGCAAGCCAGGTGGCGCCGGAGGAGAGATCAAATGTGATACGAAGCCAGTTTGTCAGTACAACAAGCCCGAAGAACCCGTATACAACCGAGGGAATGCCTGCAAGAAGCTCGATAGCAGGCTTTATTGCTTCCCGGACTGAACGGGGCGCGATCTCAGCGATGAATATGGCACTCCCGATACCCAGAGGGACTGCAATCACCATCGCTCCGAGGGTGACGAGGATTGTGCCGATGATTAAAGAAAGGATCCCATAGCTGGGTTCGACACTCGTTGGTGTCCAGATCTCTTCAAAGAGGAACTCCCGTAATCCGATCTCAAGAAGTGCGGGAAGCCCCTCTTTCAGGAGAAATCCAAGGATAAGGATGATGGTGATAACGGCAACAAGAGCTGTGGCAAGCCAGATACCGGTTATGACACTCTCTTTCTTCTGCCTGCTGATACCTGCCGGGCTGCTGAGTGACGATGAATGATCATTCATCCTATGCATAGCGATCAGGAAAAAATTACTGGACAGGGACGAATCCCTGTTCAGCGACAATCCTCTGTCCTTCTACGCTCATCAGGAAGTCAAGGTACTCTTTGACAAGACCTGATGGCTGGCCCTGGGTATACATGTTAAGACCACGGGCGATCGGATAGGATTTGTTCTTGATATTTTCGATATTTGGCACAACAGAGTCTCCATTGAGATCAATGGTGACCGCTGCAACGGTATTGTCAAGATAGCCGAGACCGACATACCCGATAGCATCAGGTGTCTGGGCCACGGTCTGCTTTACGGCACCATTTGAGTTGAGCTCCTGCTGGGTTCTGACGAACTCTTCTTTGTGCATCACTGCTTCATAGAAGAATTCACGCGTTCCTGAGGCGCTGTCACGGCCGACCGGAACGATCGGGCGATCCTCTCCGCCAAGGTCCTTCCAGTTGGTGATATCACCTTTATAGATCGCCTTGATTTCATCCATCGTCATTGTAGTGACAGGGTTTGATGGGTGAACGATTAGGGCAATACCATCGACTGCAATGACATGTTCAACAAGGTTTGGGTACTTTTGCTTCTCTTCAGCTTTTATATCGCGGGATGCCATTCCGATGTCGGCTGTTCCTTCACCGACAGCTTTGATCCCGGCACCTGATCCACCACCTGAAACGAGGATCTCATCATAGAGGTGTGTATCCATATATGCATCTGCTGCTGCCTGACCGACCGGCAGCACAGTTGTTGATCCTGTGACGGAGATTGTCCGCCTCTCCTCAGGGGAGTCATTTCCTACACATCCGCTCACAAACAGTGTGATGGCGAGCAGAAGCACCGCCGCACCGACACAGTATGTCAGAGGGAATCCGGGTTTGTTGACTGAACCAGTCATCAACCTACTCCTTGGAAGCAAAGAAGTATATCTATTCCCAATATTAAATATAGCGCTATCATAAAATATAATGTAATATAGGCTTCTATGATTTTTATAGAGAAAGATATTCTAACGTAGGAACATATAGCTATATAATGGATATTCGGAAGATTCAGGTCACCGGCGGCTCATCGTATGTACTCTCCCTCCCAAAGATTTGGGCCGTCTCTCATAACATCAAAAAGAATGATCCCATCGGGATTATAACCCAGCCGGATGGAAATCTCCTGATAACAGCAGATATCAAGGGTTCTCAGTCCCAGCGTGAGAAGATATTCACCATCAGTGAGCATCATGATCCGGAATGTCTCTTTCGATGTCTTATCGGGGCATATATTACTGGTTTTACAACGATCAGAATACAATCAATGGCGCGCATCCCCCCCCGGATACGGCAGATGGTCAGGGCGTATATTCAGATGGCGATCGGCCAGGAGGTTGCGGAAGAGGCTGATGATACGATCGTTCTGAAGGATGTTCTTAACCCTGCCGAGATGCCGTTGCATAATACCATCAAGCGAATGTACTCAATCGTCAAAGGGATGCATGAAGACGCAATGACAGCGCTTCAGGAGAGGAGATCAGATCTTTGCGCCGACATCATCTCACGTGATAATGATGTTGATCGCCTCCACTGGCTTATCAGCAGACAGTACCACCTGATCACACACACCCCGGCCCTCTCGCGGAAGATGGATATCAGTCTCCAGACTGCAACGACCTTCTTCCAGATATCGCGGACGATAGAGCGGATAGCAGATCATGCCGTCACCATAGCAACAAACGTTCAGAATCTCATGGATTCTGATCTCAGTGAGGAACTCATCGCGCAGATACGCAGAGCAGATGATGCTGCACTCGCCATCTTTAAAAGAAGCATGCGCTCTTTTTATGACAAGAATATCATAGAGGCCAATGCCAATATTAACTCAGTCCAGGAACTGACTGTTCTCTACAAGGAACTGAAGAAGGAGGTCACCCTCCTGCAGAATCCTGATAGTATCTTCTGCGGTTACATCGCTAACAGCATCGCACGGATCGGGGAGTATTCAACCGACATCTCCGAGGTTGTGATAAACCACTGCATCAGTGAGGGATGAGATACATTCAAGGTCTCAGGCGGGAAGGAGTGATCATCTGAGGTGGCTGCCAGATGTCAGAGGTTCGTGAACTCACAGACAGGACCTGGGAGAAGAGTGTTGAGAAGGCGACTGATCCTGTTGTAATTCTCTTCTACTCTCCAACCTGCTCGCATTGCAGGACGATGATGCCGTACTTTGAAGCGTATGCAGAGGAGCTTGAAGGAACAGTAGCTTTTGTCAGAATCGACATTACTGCCAACCCATGGACGGCCCAACGATATGGTATCATGAGTACCCCGACCTTTGCGATCTTCTGCTCGGGGAGATCTGTTGCCCAGATTGTGGGTGCCGTCTATCCGACACTTGTAAAGAAGATGATCGAGGATGGCATCAGAAACGCAAAGGAGTGTGCAGGGAGTTCAACGGTGATCGACTATGAGATCACCGGCTATGGATAACTTCCATATTTCTTCTATCCTCTCCTGATAACCCTGAATATCCCCTTTCCTTTTTAGACCATTTGCATTCATGTATCGTACCATTCCAAAGATCGGCCGCTCCTTCCAAGGGCGATCATGCTTTCCAAAACACCATGCAACCCCGGTATACCCGTTAGGATCCCGCCCGTCAAGCTCATACTCGTCATTAAGTACGATGGCCCGATCATATCCCGATTCAGGAGTATCGGACCATTCGAGGATCTTCTTCCCCCAGTACATCCGCATGTAATTATGCATCCTCCCGCAGAGGAGCATCTCCTTCTGGGCTGCATTCCAGTAGGGGTCATGGGTCTCTGCGCGTCTAAGCTCGTCGTCCGTATAGAGGTACTCCCGCTCATCCCCTGCATGCTTCTGCAGTGTCTTCTTTGGCCAGTCCGGTAGACCATCAAATAGATCATATCGGGAATTATACCAGACGAAGTTGATTGCAAGCTCACGCCGGACAATCAGCTCTTCAAGGAATGCGCTACTACCTGGCTTCCCTGATACGGCACGCGCAACCTCGACTGGTGAGATCTGGCCGAAGTGAAGATAGGGGCTGAGCCCTGAGGTGACCTCCTTCCCGGGATCGTTTCTCTGTGTGGAATAGTACTGAATAGTGCTCCCGGTAAAGGCCTGGAGACGCTTCATCGCCTCATATCGTCCCCCATCTGCAACCAGGGGATTTTTCGGCTCAAATAAACCGATTTTTTTAAGGACCCCATCAATGTCGGTTATCGCAAACTCCGGGGTGTCAATCTTTAGTGCATTCTTCTTCAAAACTCCCTCGTCAATGGTATGTAGATACTCCGGAATCTGTGGCGTGATCTTCTTCCTGAGTGTCGCAGCAGACCACTCTTCCTTCAGAGATGCCGCTCGCACCGGGACGACGGTTTCTGTCTCGACCTCAATGAGTGGGCAGGTTAGTCTCTTCGCTATCTCCTGACGCCAGTTTCGTTCATGTCGGAGGTACCCTCGATCAGAGATGACGAGGGCTGCATCTTCTGCGCCTTGAGGGATATTTCGGATGGGATCGCCGATGGTGGGGAGAAAGAGGATCTTCCGCGCTTTCAATCGTTCTGCTGTCTCCTTAAGCCCTTCGAGCATGAATCTGTACGCCCGATCTGGTGCAGCGGGATATGCCGGATCGATACAGAAATGAACAACGAGGGGAAGTGAGAGCCTGTTCGCCTCAGCTACGGCGTACTCCAGAGCATGATTCTCCTCTGCACGCTGGGATCGCTGCATCCAGTAGATGATCCGGTCACCGCGGCCGATCTCAGCTTCGGAAAGGTAATGGATCCGCTCTTTCTCTATCACAATCCGAAACTCTGCTGTCATTGATGATAATACCCTCCATCAATGCCCGAAGAGAGAGTATTTTGATCATTGACGTACGACTATTCTGGTGTGAACGGAACGCTGGACCAGGATCAGGCCCTTGCTGAAAGAGAACTCCTCCTCTCTATCGAAAGAGATGGCCTCTCCCCGGAATCTATCTCTCTCTTTCAGGATCTGATCCTCTTATTCTACCGCTCATCCGGGCGTGATCTCCCATGGAGAAGGACGACTGATCCATATCATATCCTCGTCTCTGAGATTATGCTCCAACAGACTCAGGTTGACCGGGTCATCCCGAAGTACGATGAATTTCTTGGAGCTTTTCCTACGATCGACGCTCTTGCAGATGCCGGCCCCTCACAGATCCTTCCCGTCTGGAAAGGGCTTGGCTATAACCGGCGGGCACTCTCTCTCCAGAAGACTGCAATGACGATCCGGGATGAGTATTCCAGTAATGTTCCGGCAGATCCCGGGATCCTTGCAACATTTCCCGGCATCGGGGATGCAACGGCCGCGGCAATCTGCGCTTATGCCTTCAATATGCCGGTTGTGTATGTCGAGACGAATATACGCCGGATTATCCTTCACTACTTCTTCCGGCATATGGACGGTGTCAAGGATGTGGATATTATCCCCTATATCTCTGCAACCCTCTATACCGGGAGCCCGCGAGACTGGTATAATGCTCTGATGGATTATGGGTCACACCTGAAACTGCGTCTTGCCGACCCCAACAGGAGGAGTGCACATTACTCGCGTCAGAGCCGGTTTGCAGGATCTGATCGGGAGATGCGGGGAAAAATTCTCTCTCATCTCATGAATCAGGAAGAGATAACCGCGGATGCAATGGCCAGCTTCATCGGCAGCGATCGAAGGAGGGTACAAAAGATATGCGCTGATCTCTGCCGGGAGGGTTTCCTCCGCGAGGAGGGCGGATCATACTCAATAGAAAAGTGATTGGGGTATTGATTATACGTTCTTCAGAGCAACGATATCTTTCACTCCCGTCAGTTTCCATACCATTGATCTCTCTTCAAGCGCTATCGCCTCCGGTGGGTCCTGAGGGGAGTGACCAAGTGCTGCAAGAATATTGTTTGAGAGTTTATGGTTTTTGATCAACTGAACGAATTGTTCCCTGATGATCTTCTTCTCAATTGAATCTGTCACCTCTTCGATTCTCCCCTGCATCGTCTCGAACGTGTAGCATGAGAGATCCTTTGAATATTTCTCAACCTCGACGGAGACATAGGGGCTCTCCCGGAAAAGACCCATCTTCTTTCCATACTTGGTTGAGAGGAAGTAGAGGAATTTGCCATCGAAGACATACAGGAAGGGAGCAATATATGGGTATTTCTCACCCTGAAATGCAATTCTTGAGATATATCCCTCGGCGATCAGATTATCATACTCTTGTTTCTGCATCTTTGGAATTTTGACGATCTCCACCAACATTCACCTGTTGATGAGTAATATTTTCTTGGTTTTAAATCTATTGTTTTAATTCTCCACGATAATTATCGATTCCCGCACATCTTGCCATTATGATGAAAATACCTACAGATATGAGAGAAATTATCCCGGCAACCTCAAAAGCGGCTCTGATATCAAAGAGATCCATGATGAATCCCGACAGCACCGGGGCTGAGACCATGCCAACACTCATCGCTGTATTGAATGCTCCCATGCATGCCCCCTGTCCATAGGTCCTCCCTGCGATCGTTACAACTGCTGTCGATGCAGGGATCGCAAGGGCACTTCCTATGCCGAGGATCAGGGAGAGGAGAAAGAGATCATAGAATCCGGATGAAAAGGGGATGGCGATGAGGGCGAGGGATACAATGAGTGTTCCTCCTGCGATCAGGTTTGTCTTTGAGAAGCGATCGGCAAATTTCCCAAACGAGCGCTGGAGGAGACCTGTTGCGAGGATTGAGGAAGAGATAATAATTCCTGTCTCAAATGCTGTTAATCCGAGCCAGAATGTAGCTATAACCGGAAGGAAGACCATGAATGTACCATTTGCATAGGCGTTCATGATCCGAAAGAAGAGGACAGGCCGCATTCCGATACTTCCGGCAACCTCTCGTAGCGAGTAATGTGATGTTTTGATGAGCGAGCCTTCCGGAAGAAGAAGGCCACAGATTATAAAGGCAATAAACGAGAGGAGTGCCATCATCAGGAAGACCGGCGCAATACCTGCCATATCAAAGATTGATCCACCAATAAGCGGGCCACATCCAAGACCTAGAAAAAGGGAGCTATTAAAGGATCCCATATAAAATCCTTCCTTTCCCTCTGGTGAGAGATCTGCAACATAGGCCATCGCAACCGGAATAACCATCGCAGATGCGAATCCATGTGCCATTCTGATCGCTGTCAGTTCGACAACCGAGGAGGCGAAGATATAGGCGACAGAGATGATGGTGAAGAGGCCAAGTCCGATAAGGATAAAGATCTTCCGCCCTCTCTTATCTGAATATCTCCCGATGAGTGGCATGAAGATGGTGCGGGAGAGGGCAAATCCCGAGAATATCAGACCGATTCCAAGCCCGGTCGCACCGAGTGTATCTGCATAATATGGCAGGAGAGGAACGACGATACCGAGGCCAAGCATTGTGGCAAAAACAGCAATAAAGAGGATTTGAATCGGGAGTAGCCGACCTATCAGCTTTTCCGTTCCTCTTCTGCCTTGATCTGCAACCATCTTTATTCCTTGTATTGTATATCTGGTTCTATCAAAAACTGTATCAGTATCTGCACGAAACGATCATGTGCAAGGTTTTGTATGCAGGATCTTCTTATACGCGACGATATATTTGATGCCATCATTTTTGATCTCGACAATACTCTTGTTGATTTCATATCGGCAAAACAAAAAGCCTGCTCTGCTGTTATTGAAACTCTTGGTCAGGGAGATCCTGATGTACTTTTCTCTTATTTTCGAAGGGGGCGGTATGGATTTGAAGATTATGGGAATATCTTCGATTACCTCTCTGATATCGGCGTCGCAGGATCGAAGGAATACCTCATGAGCTGTAGTATTTATGAAGAGGTGAAACTCTCCTCTCTTATGCCATATCCTGGGATCAGAGTGGTGCTCGAGAAACTTAGAAATACGGGTCTCTCACTTGGTGTCGTCACGGATGCAGGTTCAGATCATGCCTCAAAGAGACTTGAAAAAGCGAAGATCGCTGATCTCTTCGATGTGGTTATAACCCCTGATATCAGTGGGTATCGGAAGCCCCACCCCTCCTCATTTGTTCTCGCCCTTGACAGTCTCAGGACTGAGCCATTCCGGGCCGCCTGTGTTGGCGACAGCATTCGCCGTGATATTGAACCCGGGAGGCACCTTGGTATGCTGACCGTTCATGCAGCATATGGTGACTGGCATCCGGATGAGACGATCGCATCAGCTATCAGAACACTCAGGGTTGATCATCCAGGGCAGCTGATCCCTCTCTTCCTTGGGAGGGATACATACGACAATTCAGATGACCTTTGAGATGACTATCTCGGAAAGCATCTTACCAAGCTCTGTTAATTTTATTGAGATATTACGGCCGCGTTTCTCTTTTTTGATAAAACCTGCTTCCTCAAGTTTCGAGAGATGATGTGATAAGCGGCTCCTTTCACTTCTGAACTGCTTGCTGTCTTTCTGGATATCCGGAGTGATCATGAAGATAATGCTATCGAGTGAATCGACCCCGTCTCCGATGAGGGTGATAATATGTCTCTGTTCCTCTCCGGGATAATCGACCGGGATCACCGGGATCTCAATAATCTCCTCTACACCGACTTCTTCCCCGGCATCATCATATCTGGGTATGGATGTGATCATCCGTGACCGGGTCATACAGGCTGCAATATATGCACCGACAGAGAGGGTACGGAGGGATCCGGATGCATTGAGGAGTACATCGTTTCCTTTCAGTTTCTCCTCCTGGATAATTTTGAGGAGCTGGTTGGAGGCTTTGAGGACAGATTTCTTATCGATTCTCCTGACTTCAATATCCCATAACTTATTCAATTCTGTCTGGATGTCGTTTGCAACATTCTTGACGATCTGTTCGCCTGGTAGATTGTCATCTTCTCCGATGATGAGGAAAAGTTTCGAGAATGGTATCTCTCGCAGGGCACTAATCGACTCGATGAGACGATCTTTATGGTGACCAACGAAGACAACATGTGTGGTTGGCATATTTGAATATATAGTAAATTTAATTATATATGTTTTTTGGCATTAGTGAATTGTAGACTTATCCTTCTAGTCTACATAGTATAGTCTACATTAATATCTACATACTATAATCTACTTCAAATCTACATTTTTAAATCTACATTTTAATATGGATATGATAATCTACATTTTTTTATCTACATACAAATCTACATAAATATGTCTACTCTAAAATTTAATAATATAATATATAGTAAAATTTATGTGGTATGGCTGGATTCAAATATAACTAAAAAAATTATAATATTTCGTAGGAATTTATTTTAATTTATAAAAAAATCACTCGTTATTCACTCATTTTTTAACAGAAAGACATCATTCATTGTGTAATCGGTTGCTTCTTTGAGGAGGAAGTGACTCAGAACGGTCCTGATCGCAACAATCGCCCCAAGCAGGAGAACATCCTCAATCGAAGGTGCGAGGATAGTCGCAAGAACATCAGCCGCAATGATAAATTCAAGCCCGAATATCAACTTATTTGTAAAATCAATGCGTACTGTATTATAATATATATTTGTTCGATGTATCACCTCGATCAGGACGACTCCAATGGCGGCACGTACTCCCCCATATACGATCATGATGGCGCCCATTAGTTCAAAAATAAGGATAAAAATCGAGATAAACCAGGTCAGATATTCCATACAAATGAGATCATCACATGTAAATATAAAGACTATCGATTCCATCTCATGAGATATTCTCATGTATGTTGGGGCAGAAGAATAGTCAGGTAATGTTATGGATACGAAGGGACGCGTACAGGATATGATGCGGCTGATGGCCTCGAAGGTGAGAACAATTGCAGATATGATCGAGGATGATGAGGTGGAATCATTCATCAGGGAGATACTCGCTTCAGAGAGGGTCTATGTGATGGGTGCCGGTCGCTCCGGTCTTGTTGCAAAGGCATTTGCGATGCGGCTGATGCATCTCGGACTGCGATCCTATGTCGTTGGTGAAACAATCACACCGGCAATTGAGCCATCTGATATGATCATCGCATTCTCTGGATCCGGAAATACAAAGACAGTAGCGGATATCTCTGAGACTGCAAAGGAGATCGGTGCTAAAGTTGGTCTGATCACCTCAAACAAAGATTCGCGGATCGGAAAGATCGCAGATTCCATCGTCGTCATCGAGAGCCAGCGGGATGCGGTGACAGACGACTCTCATGAATATGAGATCCGGCAGATGATGGGTGAACACAAGTCTTTTGCACCACTCGGCACGATCTTCGAGACGACAGCAATGATCTTCTCAGATGCGCTCGTCTCCCGGCTGATGGAGATCACCGCCACCGATGAGGGAGAGTTGAAGAAACGCCACACAAACATCGAGTGAGGAAAAGACGATGCAGTTTGCACAACGGGTTTCGAACCTCGAGATATCCGGCATCAGGAAGCTTTTTGAAGCAGCCGGGCCGGACTCGATTAACCTCGGGCTTGGACAGCCCGACTTTGACACTCCTGCTCATATCAAGGAGGCAGCCATTCAGGCGATACAGGAGGGCAGAACCGGGTACACTCCGAATCTTGGAATACCTGAGTTGCGGCAAGCCCTCAGCAGGAAATTTGAGCGGGAAAATGGTCTTTCGTATGCACCTTCTGAGATTATCGTCACTGCTGGTGCAAGTGAGGCACTTCATATCGCAATGCAGGCGATCATCAATGCAGGGGATCGGGTGCTCTTTTCTGATCCGGGTTTTGTATCCTATGGAGCTCTTGCAGAGCTTGCAGGCGGTGTCCCCTCACCGGTACCACTTGATGACCATCTCAATATCGATCTGGATGCGACCTTCGAAGCGATGGATGGTGCCCGGGCGATTGTTCTGAACTCGCCGGCCAACCCGACCGGGGTGGTCGAGACTGAGGAGACGATCCGGGGTATTGTTGAGTATGCGGACGATCAGGGTGTCATCGTCATCTCCGATGAGGTCTATGAACATTTCATCTATGGTGCTACACATTATAGTGCAGGGCGGTATGGTGAGAATGTCATCACCATTAATGCCGCCAGCAAGACCTATGCAATGACCGGCTGGCGGGTCGGCTCCCTTGCTGCCCCACAGGAGATCATCGATGAATGCCTGAAAGTTCATCAATATATTCTTGCCTGTGCAACCTCCATCTCGCAGTATGCAGCTTTAGCCGCATATACCGGAGATCAGCGTGTCGTCACTGCTATGCGCGATGAATATCATGCCAGGCGTGATCTCCTTGCAAGTGGCCTGAAGAGAATGGGCTTTGAATTTCCCCTCCCCGAAGGTGCCTTCTACCTCTTCGTCCCGATGGATCAGGATCTCATCGAGTCGATCATTCAGGCCGGTGTCATCATCGTTCCAGGACCTGCATTCGGTGAGAATGGTCAGGGGTATGCACGCTTCAGCTATGCAGCATCACGGGATATGCTCAATGCCGCCCTAACAAGAATTCAAAAATTAATTTAAGTGATTATCATGGTTATGGAACTACTCAGGCGTCTATCTGACGCACATGGTGTATCAGGATTTGAAGAGAATCTTGTTGATATCATCTCTTCTGAGATCAAGCCGTATGTAGATGAACTCAGTACAGATGCAATGGGAAATCTGATCGCTATTAAGAAAGGGGGGGACTTCTCAGTTATGATCGCAGCCCATATGGATGAGATCGGCTGCATGGTCCAATATATCGATGATCGAGGCTTTATCAGGTTTGTTCCAATCGGCGGATGGTATACCCCTGCCCTCTATGCCCAGCGGGTGATTCTTCATGGCACGAAGGGGCAGGTTACCGGCGTCCTTGGAGGGAAGCCTCCCCATATGATGAAGGAGGAGGAGCGGAAGAAAGAGATGAAGATCGAAGATCTCTTCATAGACGTTGGTGCGACAACTGCTGAAGAGGTCGCCGATCTTGGAATCGAGATAGGCACTCCGATCACAATTGACCGTGAGGTGAAGCCCCTCGCCGGAAAGCGGATCACCGGGAAGGCGTTTGACAACCGGGTTGGTGTTGCCATGCTTATCAGGACCCTCCAGCAGGTTGAAACACCTCATACCATTTATGCAGTCTTTACCGTCCAGGAGGAGGTCGGGCTGAAAGGGGCAAAGACCAGCGCCTATGCTCTCAATCCTGACTGTGCCATCGCAACCGATGTGACGATTCCTGGTGATCACCCCGGGATCGAGAAGAAGGATGCCAGCATTGAGATGGGGAAGGGGCCGGTTATCATCATCGTCTCGGCAAGCGGGCGAGGTCTCATCTCTGATCCGAAGATGGTTCGATGGCTGAGGAGAAGTGCCGAAGTGGCAGATATTCCCCATCAGATTGAGGTCGGAACCGGTGGAAATACTGATGCGACGATCATTCACCTTGAGCGTGGTGGAATACCCAGCGTCCCACTCTCGATAGCATCACGATATATCCATTCACCGGTCGAGGTGGTCGATGGTGAGGATATTGAGAATGCTGTGCGTCTCCTCTGTGAGACGCTAAAAACAAAACCGTGAAGGGCTTTTACGCCTCTTCAATATCATCTTCTTTCTGCTTCTGGGGTTTCATCGATGGGAAGAGGATGACCTCTTTGATGGAGTTCTGCCCGGTTGCGAGCATGACAAGCCGGTCGATTCCAATTCCGACGCCACCCGTCGGAGGCATGCCATAGCCGAGTGCGTTAATGAAGTCATAATCGATCATCTGCGCCTCGAGATCACCCTTCTGCCGCTTTGCATCCTGCTCTTCAAACCGCTCCTTCTGATCGAGAGGGTCATTTAATTCAGAGAAACCGTTTGCAAGCTCCATTCCAGCTACGAAGAGTTCAAAACGCTCGGTGAATCCAGGTTTTGTTCGATGCTTCTTTGCAAGGGGAGAGTTCTCGATCGGGAAGTCATAGATGAATGTCGGTTGAATGAGCGTATCTTCGACGAAATGCTCAAAGAAGAGGGCGAGGTACTCACCTTGTGTTGTTGCCTTCTCTCTTCCATCAATTGCATGCTCTTCTGCGATGGTCCGGAGCTCATCGACAGAGTGAGCATGGATTTCAATACCTGCGGCCTCCCTGACGGCGTCTTCCATTGAGATCCGCTTCCATGGTGTCTCGAAGCTGATGGCCTGATCGTCAAATGTGACTTCTGTTGATCCCGTCGTCTCCCTGATAATTGTTGATATGAGATCCTCGGTGAGCTTCATCATATCATGATAGTCCGCGTATGCCTCATACATCTCGACCATCGTAAATTCGGGATTATGATGGGTATCGATATCTTCGTTCCTGAAGTTTTTTGCTATCTCAAAGACCTTCTCAAATCCACCCACGATGAGTCGTTTCAGGTAAAGCTCGGGGGCGATTCTGAGATAGAGCTTCTGTTCGAGATAGTTATGGTATGTTGTGAAGGGCCGGGCATTTGCACCGCCATAGATAGGCTGGATTGTCGGTGTTTCAAACTCCATATACCCGCGATCATTGAGATATGCCCGGAGCCTGCCGGTCATCCTGCTCCGCAGATGAAAGATTGCCCGAGCCTCTTCGTTTGTGATGAGATCAACATACCGTTGCCGGTACCGGGTCTCGACCTTTGTCAGCCCATGGTACTTCTCAGGGAGAGGGCAGATCGCCTTTGAGAGGAGGGTGATCTCATCGACCCAGATGCTGACCTCTCCAACCTTTGTTCTGAAGATGTGACCACGGACACCGACGATGTCACCGATATCGATATTTTTGGAGAAGAACGTAAATGCTTCCTCTCCAAGGTCATTTTTCCTGATATAGAGCTGTATCCTGCCACTTCCATCTCCAAGGTCTGCAAAGACGGTCTTCCCATGAGATCGTTTCGTGTAGAGCCTTCCGGCGACAGATACGGCCTCCTCACTCTTCTCATGGCCGATATCCGGAAATTTCTCATGGATCTGGCTTGCGAGATCAGTTCGCTCATACTTCCAGGGATAGACGGTGACTCCGTTCTCCTGTAACTCCCTGAGTTTTTGTACTTTCTGTTCATCAAAATTCAGGCCGGGTGTTTCGTTCATGAGTACATCCTCTGATTTTTTCGGTTACATTCAGGATGGTATACGATCCCGGAATGTGTAAGTCCGTATAGAATGGTATTGAAGAATATTAAGCTGTGAGGGTTTACTGCAGGAGAAAAAGATTTGTTATCGGGATTTTGCCTGAACTCTCGGCTCAATGATTGACCAGATCATCTCGGCGAGTTCCCGTACGTTTTTGGTCTGAATATATATCTCCCCAGGCCCGGTAATCTCTGTGACAAGCCCTTCTCCGGAGAAGAGCGTCTCTTTAAGACCTCCAAACTTCATCACGCGATACTGGCAGGTATCGCTGAAGGCGACGAGGTGGAAGTTATCGACGATCATCTTCTCCCCCGGCTTGAGCAGATGTTTATCGATTGCGCCAAATGTATTGATGAAGAGCGTCCCCTCACCAGAGACTTTTATCATCAGAAGACCCTGTCCGAAGAGCCCCTTTGTGAATCCTTCCCACTTGAGATCCAGATTAACGCCCTGTTCTGCGGCAAGATACGAGGATTTCTGAACAATGAATCCCTTACCGGGTGCGATAGAAATCGTCTCAATATCTCCGAGGGGTGCAGCACTTAAGGCGACCTCCCCACTTTCATTACCCGCAATGTAATCCGTAACAAAGAAACTCTGGCCGCCCAGGAGGGCAAGCCCGATAGATCCCAGGAGGCTTTTTTCCCGTTTTCGTGTTGATACCTGAATGGATGGATGCATATAGGTCATCGCACCGGCTTCGGCGGTGATCCGCTCACCTGGCCCGAGGGTGACGACGAGAAGGGAAAAAGAGGGCTTGTAACGAATTTCATATCTCATCGACTATTCACCATCTTAGTATCTGCGCAGAAGATGATGAATCTATCCGGGCATTGTTGGACTCTCTTCCTAATATTCGAAGGTATCCATCACTTTCTGTACTTCATCAGCTGTCGAGTTATTTTTCCGGAGGTGAATGCTCCCACCGTTTGCATCAAGCGATGCATCAAATGCAGGAGGTGCATCGATGGCAGATAGGGGATGCTGATGGCAGCATGTATAGCCATAACAATCAAGAATCCTGAAGAGTTTATAGATCTCAGGTGCTTCAAGATTATTCGCTTTTAGAAGCTCCCCATCCGAAAAGATGGTGTGGGCATCTCCGTCTGCCACGATGGTGGTGTTGAGCACAACAACCCGGTCTGCAAGATGGGAGACCGCATTGACATCATGCATGGCCACAATTGTCGTAATCCCCTTCTCCTTGTTGAGTCTGTTGATGAGGCTGATCAGGATGGAACGGTTCTTTGGGTCAAGATTTGCAGTCGGCTCATCCAGGATGAGGATTCGGGGCTCCATCGAAAGGACCGCGGCGAGTGCCGCCCTCTTCTTCTCTCCATAACTCATATGGTGAGGGACGCGGTCCTCAAACCCGATAAGGCCGACTGTCTCAAGTGCGTTTCTGACACGACGCTCAACTTCATCATGCGGCAGTCCCATGTTTGTCGGGCCGAATGCCACATCATCATAGATGGTCGGCATGAAGAGTTGATCATCGGGATCTGCAAAGACAACACCGACCTTCTCGATTCTCTTCTCTATCGGCATATATCTGACATTTTCCCCGAAGATGAGTACATTATCCTCAGTACTTTTAATCGAACCATTCAGATGAAGGAAGAGAGTCGTCTTTCCTGCCCCGTTCTGCCCTATAATGGCAAGCCTTTCACCCTCATTGATTGTCAGGGAAACATCTTCGAGTGATACGGTTCCATCAGGGTAGTGATGGTTGAGATTACGAATGGTTACAGCTTCTTTCAAATTATCACCAGTGGGTATACCTGCAGTGCTCCGGCAATAGCGATGAGGAGGAGACCTGCGCCATAGTCGGTAGCCTGTATTGTGAAAGGTGCAGATGATATATGGTTTCCACGATACCCTTTCGCCTCCATCCCCCGATATACCCGTTCAGCCCTTTCATAACTTTTTACAAGCAGCATTCCGATCAGGTTGCCGATGATGGAGAGCCCATATCTGTTCAGTCTGAATGCATATCCTTTGGAACGCATCGAACTCCATATCTGAAGAAACTCATCCATTATGACATAGATATAGCGATACGTGAAGAAGAGCATCTGAATGATGACACCAGGCACTTTGAGGAGTGAGAGTGCCTTGAGCGTCGTCTCGATCTTCTGGGTCCCAAGCAGAGTGAGAACGAGGGTAATAGCAGCGAGGGCCCTGATCGTTATGAGAAGAGCGAGTGAGAGCCCCTCCTCAGAGAAGGTGATCGGTCCTGCTGACCAGAGGGATGTCCCTGATACCGTTAACGGCATCAGAAGGAGAATTGGAAGGATGAATATTAAAATCACCTTTGAACGTCTGATCATAAAACTGATCGGCAGACGGGAGATGATGAGGATGATAGCTGCCATTGTAAGCCCGAGAAGGGCTGCCTGAATGTTCAGGACAAAGACTACTGAAAAGATGAGGATGGTGAAAGAGAGAATCTTTACCCGTGGTTCAAGATTGTGGATGGGGGAGTTTAATGTTGCATATCTGTCAATATCCGGGTAGTGCATGCCCCTCCATCCTGATTGGTGATCCTCAATTGTTCTTCTGCATCTTCCGGGCAGTATATATCATCGCGAACCCGGCAAGTCCGAGGAGATACCCAAACCCTGCAATGATCCGCGCAGCTAGTGGGATCTCATTGCCTGGGGATGTCATCGATTCTCCGGACTCAAGATCCAGGGTCATTCGTGCACGATGGCCGGTATGTTCAACGACGATCTCATACTCTGTCACCCTCCATTTTGGTTCAAAGGCATAAAAGCCCTGTCCATCGGTGAGATCCTCTATGTAGATCTCTTCTATGCCGTCTTCAATTGCATAGATGGTGACCCTGGCATCTGCCATCGGGGTGTTTCCTTCATACCATGCCCTGATCATAACGTCATCATGGATGTCGCCCGTCATAAATGCGCCAACGAAGGCTCTGTGGGCAGATACCGGGGCAATACATGCGGTACAGAGAAGGAGCACGATCAGCCCGACCAGTATCAGCTTATCTCTTTTCATCTTTTTTTCCTCCAAATGGGATGCGGAGCAGTTCCGGTTTGACTCGTGCAAGATATCCGACAACCGCTCCTGTAACAATCGCCTCAACGATGATGATCGGCAGGTGGGCGACGGCGAGCACCCCGGCGATGGCATAGAACTACTCACCGGATATGACAAGGACACCAACGAGGAGAAGCATTGTCAGAATTATTGCAAATCCACCACAGAATCCTCCTGCAAGCGATAATGGCAGTTCCCGTTTAGCACCGAAGAGAAATGCAAGATAGCAGATGAGTGCTGGAATTCCGATCATTACGGCATTCACTCCGATGACGGTGATGCCGCCATGCTGAAAGAGGAGTGCCTGAAGAATGAGCCCGATGAAGAGGGCAATATAACTGAGTGGACCAAGGACGATTCCAACGAGTCCGTTTAAGATAAGGTGAGCGCTTGATGGCGGAATGTCTATATGGATGAGAGAGGCGACGAAGAATGCGCCTGCCATCACCGAGACTTTTGGTATCTCTGCTGCGATATCGCCCTGGCGGGCAGCCCAGCGGAGAGTGACACCCAGAAGAATAATGGTGATAAGCCATCCGCCGACGATAACCGGCATCGGGAGAACACCGTCTGAGATATGCATCTTCTTACTCTCCTATTATTACCAGATTATTCATACAATTTCTATCCGAAAAAGATGATATCCAGGGTGGGGGAATTGGTCCTCCCACCTGGTTGGATTCAGGAACGTCGTGCATACACTACTGCTGCAATGCCGGCAAGAGCAGCAAGAAATCCAAAACCGGGGCTTTCTGCAGGCTTCGATGCAGATGCGGCCGGTACATCAAGGGCAGCGGTGAGTGCAGATGTATGTATCAGCATATGTTTCGCATCACGCTCTGCCTGGTGAGCGGTATTATGGACGCCCTCGGCATGTTCTTTGTGTGATGCGGGAACAACATGCTCCAGGTCATGGATGTTATCATGCTGATTACCAAGGATTTCGAGGAAATCTCCGATATCTTCTTCGATATCTGCAATCACTCTGTCTATAGCCGTTCTGTTGGTGTCTGGATCTCTGATCAGGGGCTGAAGCTCAAGGGTGTTTTCCTGAAGATGCTCCGCGATATGCTCAAGCTCATGAGCGGCCTTGTGGATAGTCCTTGATACCTCTTTAATCTCATCACTGATAGTATCATCCTTATTGATGACTCTGGTCTCGGCCAACAATACCATTGAGAGGTCATAAAGGTCATCAGCATGTTCGATGACTTCAGCAACCTCAATTTCGATTGCTTCCTGATCAGCCGATACCGGCATACAGATGAGTGCAACAGCGAGCAGTGCCATGAACATGGCTTGTACGTTGAAGATAGTGTGTTTCATTGGTCAACACCATAGATCGTGATGATCTACAAAACTATTGTTTCGTAAAATTAAAAAAAGTTGCGTTTGGTCTATGGCATATTAGATTGTATCATAGGCATTATCATGATGCCGGAGAATTCTATTTTTTCTGCTCGAAGATGACACTCCCAACGCAGAAAAAATAATAGGATATTTTTATAATCGTATCTATTGTTGCAGGATGATTCGGGTGAATGTATTTCACGATCTAACAGGCAGGA